>DATKCI010000361.1:0-10603 GCA_035513255.1 Piscinibacter sp.
GGCGAGCTGAAGACCCCGTCGATCACGCTGTACAAGTACGTCGACGGCAAGAAGGTGCCGCTGGAGTGAGCGGTATCGCTTGACGACAAGGGCGCCCGAGGGCGCCCTTTTTCGTAGCCCGGATGAAATCCGGGAGCGGCGCCTCGCGATGCGCACAACCCCGGATTTCATCCGGGCTACAGCGGCAGTTGCGTTGTCGTCTTCACCTCTTCCATCACCGCAAAGGTTCGCGTGTCGCGCACGCCCGGCAGCGACCAGATCAGCGACGACAGCATGCCGCGATACGCGTCGATGTCGGCCGCGCGTGTCTTGATCAGATAGTCGAAGTCGCCGGCCACCTCGTGGCATTCGAGGATCTCCGGCCGCACCTGCACCGCGGCGCGGAACGCATCGGCCACGCCGACGCCGGTCTTCTCCAGCCGCACATGCGTGAACACCAGCACGCCGGCCGCGAGCTTCATCGGGTTGAGCACCGCTTCGTAACCGAGGATGTAGCCCTCGCGCGTCAGGCGCCGTACACGCTCGCGGGCGGTGCCGGGCAAGAGGCCCAGCTGCTCGGCGAGTTTCAGGTTGGTGATGCGGCCATCGCGCTGCAGCAGGTCGAGGATGCGCAGGTCGGTGTCGTCGATGCCACGCGCCTCGTGGACCGGCACACAGGCACCGGCACGTGCGCGTGGGCAGTCCGATGGCGCCGCCGACGCGGCCGCCCTCGGGTGCCGCGGTGCCCCGTCGGATCCCAGCATGCAGTTGGTCGGCAGGCCGGCCCCGGTGCAGGCGGACGGCGGTTCCTCGCGCAGCAGTGCGCGCCCGATCGGCGGGCGCGACACCGGTGGTTTTGTCATTGCTGGCATGGTCCGGCACCTCCTGGCCGCCCATCGGCGTCTGGGCCGATCAGCTGCGAAAGGTGCCGGAAGTGCCGGCTGCTGGTTCACTGAAATTGCACGCGCGCGCCGAAGAATCTACGGCGCCGGACCCGATCTAAACCGGCAGCGCGGTCGAGCTCTTCACCTCTTCCATCACCGCGTAGGTGCGGGTCTCCCGCACACCCGGCAGCGCCCAGATCACCGAGCCGATCATGCCGCGGTAGGCGCTCATGTCGGCCACGCGGGTCTTGATCAGGTAGTCGAAGCCGCCGGCGACGAGGTGGCATTCGAGGATCTCGGGGCGAACCTGCACGGCGGCCTTGAAAGTCTCCATCACGTCGGGCGCCGTGCGGTCGAGCAGCACCTCGATGAAGACCAGCATGCCCGCGCCCAGCTTGGCCGGATTGAGCCGCGCCTCGTAACCGAGGATGAAGCCGTCGCGTGTGAGCCGCTTCACCCGCTCCAGCACGGCCGTCGGCGACAGGTGCACCTCCTCGGCCAGCTTCAGGTTGGAAATGCGCCCATCCTTTTGCAGAACGCGCAATATCTTGGCGTCGATCTTGTCGATGGCGGTGGGCGTGGAGCTGGTCGTCATGGTGGATGTTTGCCGGATTCGGCCCCCCGAAAATGGAGATTAATGCTAGCCCCAAGCCGCTAACCTAGCAATAAGTTCTAACCAGGTGGTCTTCCATGTTCACTGCGCCGGCGCCGTCCTCCCGTCTTCCGACTCCCTATCGCGGCGAGACCGAGGTGCTCACCGCGTTGCTCGCGCCGCTCGCGCAAGACCTGGACTGGAAGCGAGTCGTCGACACCGCCCGGCCGTGGGTGCAGGGTGTGCGCGACAAGCCGGCGCCGTTCTGGGCGATGGAGTCGCTGCTGCGCGAGTACCCGATCTCCAGCGCCGAAGGCCTGGCCCTGATGCGCCTGGCCGAAGCGCTGCTGCGGGTGCCCGACGCCGAGACCGCGATCGCGCTGACGGCGGATCAGCTCGGCAAGGCCGAGTTCGATGCGTCCGGCGGCGGTCCGCACCGCATGCTCGCGAACCTGTCGGCCAGTGCAATTGCGCTGTCGAAGAAATTCCTGCCGGAGGACGAGGCGGAGTCCGGCCTCTTCAAGCGCCTTGGCGCACAGACGGTCGTCGCGGCCACGGTGCGCGCGATCCAGCTGCTCGGCCGCCAGTTCGTGCTCGGTCGTTCGATCCGCGAGGCGATGGGCGAGGCGGCCTCGGCGCGCAAGGCGCAAGCCGGGCTGCGCTTCAGCTACGACATGCTCGGCGAAGGGGCGCGCACCGAGGCCGACGCGGCGCGCTACCTCGCGTCGTACACGCATGCGATCGATGCGATCGCGGCGGGCAAGGTCGCCGCCGCACCGGAGAGCGCCGACGGCATTTCGATCAAGCTCAGCGCGCTGTTTTCGCGCTACGAAGACGCGCAGCGCGAGCGGGTGTTCGCCGAATTGCTGCCGCGTGTGTGGCAGCTCGTCGAGCGGGCGGCGCAGGCCAACATCAACCTGGCGATCGATGCCGAGGAAAGTGATCGCCTGGAGCTGTCGCTCGATGTCTTCGAAGCGCTCGCGGCCCGCATCGCGCAGCATTTTCCGCAATGGCGCGGCTTCGGCCTCGCGGTGCAGTCGTACCAGACGCGCGCGCTGGAACTCGTCGACGAAGTCGCGCGCGTTGCGCGTGTGCATGGGCTGCACTTCATGGTGCGCCTCGTCAAAGGCGCCTACTGGGACGGCGAGATCAAGCGGGCGCAGGAACAGGGCTTCACCGGCTACCCGGTGTTCACGCACAAACACCACACCGACCTCTCCTACCTTGCCTGCGCACGCGCGCTGATCGGCCACAGCGACGTGATCTATCCGCAGTTCGCGACGCACAACGCCGGGACGATTGCGGCCATTGTGGAAATGGCGCGCGGCAGCGATGCCAAATTCGAGATGCAGCGCCTGCACGGCATGGGCGAGGGGATATACCGGGAGCTTTGCTCCCGGTATATCCCTTCGGGCGGGATGACGACCACACCCCCCGCTCCCCCCGCTCAAGCGGGGGGCCTGATGGCCTCGGTGCCGGTGCGTGTGTATGCGCCCGTCGGAGAGCATCGGGATTTGCTGGCTTATCTCGTCCGGCGGCTGCTGGAGAACGGGGCGAACTCGTCGTTCGTTCATCAACTGGCGGACGAGGCGGTGGATGTCGAGGCGCTGCTGGCGTCGCCGTTGCGTGCGGCGGATGCGCCGGCGCTGCCGTTGCCGGTGGCGCTTTACGGCTGGGACGGCAAGACCGGGCGGGCCAATTCGAAGGGGGTCGATCTCGCGTGTCTGGCCGAGCGCGAGCCGCTCGAGTCGGCCGTAACGGCGGCTCGGGTCGAGCGGGTCGACGAGGCGACGGCCGGCGACGTGACCAGCGCGATGGGCGCGCTGCACGACGGCTTCGGCGCGTGGAACGCCACGCCGCTCGCGCAGCGTGCCGCCGTGCTGCGCCGCGCGGCCGACGCGCTGGAGGCGCGATTGCCGGAGTTCTGCGGGCTGCTCGTGAAGGAAGCGCACAAGACACTCGGCGACTGCGTGGCCGAAGTGCGCGAGGCGGTGGACTTCTGCCGCTACTACGCCGACGAGGCCGAGGTCCGGCTCGCGTCGCAGACGCTGCCGGGGCCGACCGGCGAAAGCAACGAGTTGCACCTGCACGGGCGCGGCGTGTTCGTCTGCATCAGCCCGTGGAACTTTCCGCTCGCGATCTTCGCCGGGCAGGTGGCCGCGGCGCTGGTCGCCGGCAACTGCGTGGCGGCCAAACCCGCAGAGCAGACGCCCGCGGTCGCGCAGCGCATGGTCGCGCTGCTGCACGGCGCCGGCGTGCCGAAGAACGTGCTCGCGATGCTGCATGGCCCGGGCGAGACCGTCGGCGCCGCGCTGGTCGCCGATGCGCGCACGGCTGGCGTCTGCTTCACCGGCTCGACGGCGGTCGCCAAGCTGATCAACCGCACGCTCGCGGCGAAGGACGGGGCCATCGTGCCGCTGATCGCCGAGACCGGCGGCATCAACGCGATGATCGTCGACTCGACCGCGCTGCCCGAGCAGGTGGTCGATGCGGTCGTGCAAAGCGCCTTCCGCTCCGCCGGCCAGCGCTGCTCGGCGCTGCGGCTTCTGTGCGTGCACGAGAGCGTGGCCGACGGCGTGATCGAGATGATCGCCGGCGCGCTGAAGGAACTAAATGTCGGCGACCCCGCGCAACTCGCCACCGACGTCGGCCCGGTCATCGATGCCGAAGTCTTCGACGGCCTGGGCGGACACATCGCGCGCCTGCGCAAGGAGGCGGTGCTGATCGGCGAGGCACGGCTGCCGGCGGCGAAGGACGGGCGTTACTTCATCGCACCGATCGCGTTCGAATTGCCGCGCATCGCGGAGGTGAAGCAGGAGATCTTCGGCCCGGTGCTGCACGTCGTGCGCTGGAGGGGCGACGTCGACGCCGTCATCGCCGAAATCAACGCGCTCGGCTACGGCCTCACGCTCGGCATCCAGACGCGCATCGACAGCCGCGCGCTGCGGCTCGCACACGCGGCGCGCATCGGCAACGTCTACGTCAACCGCAACATGATCGGCGCGGTGGTCGGCGTGCAGCCGTTCGGTGGCGAAGGGCTCAGCGGCACCGGACCGAAGGCCGGTGGCCCGCACTACCTTTACCGCTTCTGCGCCGAGCAGACGCTGACGATCAACACCGCGGCCGCCGGCGGCAACGCCGCGCTGCTCGCGGGTTTCACGCAAACCGTCGCGGGCACTTGATTCGTACACTGGCGCCATGGACACCATTGCATTCGTCGGCGGCGGCAACATGGCCAGCGCCATCATCGGGGGGCTGCGCAAGAGCGGCCGCGAGGCGCAATCCATTCTCGTCGTCGACCCCGGCGATGCACAGCGCGACAAGCTGCACCGCGACTTCGGCGTGCGAACGCTGCCCGCCGCCGACGCGTCGCTGGCAGCCGCCTCGCTCGTCGTCTGGGCCGTGAAGCCGCAGTATTTCCAGGCCGCGGCGCTGCCCTGCGCGCCGCACGTGGACCGTGCGCTGCACCTGAGCGTCATGGCCGGCATCCGCAGCGACGCGATCGCGCACGCGGTGCGCACCCAGCGTGTCGTGCGCGCGATGCCCAACACGCCGGCGCTGATCGGCCAGGGCATCGCCGGCCTGTATGCACGCGACGCCGTCGCCGACGACGAACGCCGCACCGTCGAGCAGGTGCTTGCCTCCACCGGCCAGACGTTGTGGGTCGCGCGCGAGGACGACCTCGACGCCGTCACCGCGTTGTCGGGCTCCGGCCCGGCCTACGTCTTCTACTTCATCGAAGCGATGATGCAGGCCGCCGCCGAGATGGGGCTGAGCGAGGCGCAAGGCAAGCGGCTTGCGCTCGCGACCTTCGCCGGCGCGACGTCCCTTGCCGCGGCGTCCGACGAGCCACCGCAGTTGCTGCGCGAGCGGGTCACGTCCAAAGGCGGCACGACGCACGCCGCGCTGAGTTCGCTGGAGGCCGACGAAGTCAAGGCGGCCTTCGTGAAAGCCTTGAAGGCGGCACAGGAGCGCGCCCGCGAACTCGGCGACGAATTCGGCCGCGCCTGAGAGGTTGAGGGGCCATGCCCCACCCGGGGGAAGTCATGCAAAGCATGCATGACGAATGGTGAAAAACTCGGCGCGCCCGCGCCTACAGTCTCGCCGCATGCCGGCGGTGCGCACCGCCGGTTCACACCCTCGGAGACATTCATGAGTTACCTGTCGTACGTCACCCCCTCGGCCACCAGCCCGTGGCACACCTACCTGGAGCAGGTCGACCGCGTGCTGCCCTACCTCGGCCCGCTGGCGCGCTGGGGCGAAACGCTGAAGCGGCCCAAGCGCTCGCTGATCGTCGACGTGCCGATCGAGATGGACGACGGCTCGGTGAAGCACTTCGAGGGCTACCGCGTGCAGCACAACCTGTCGCGCGGCCCCGGCAAGGGCGGCGTGCGCTACCACCCGGACGTGACGCTCGAAGAAGTGATGGCGCTGTCGGCGTGGATGACGATCAAGTGCGCCGGCGTGGGCCTGCCGTACGGCGGCGCCAAGGGCGGCATCCGCGTCGATCCGAAAGTTCTTTCGCAGAAGGAACTCGAGCGCATGACGCGCCGCTACACCAGCGAGATCGGCATCATCATCGGCCCGCAGCGCGACATTCCGGCGCCCGACGTGAACACCAACGCGCAAATCATGGCGTGGATGATGGACACCTACTCGATGAACACCGGCGCCACCGCAACCGGCGTCGTCACCGGCAAGCCGATCCACCTCGGCGGCTCGCTCGGCCGCGTGAAGGCCACCGGGCGCGGCGTGTTCGTGACCGGCCGCGAGGCGGCGCGCCGCATCGGCCTGAAGCTGGACGGCGCGCGAGTCGCGGTGCAGGGTTTCGGCAACGTCGGCAGCGCCGCGGCCGAACTCTTCGTCGGCGCCGGCGCGAAGATCGTCGCGGTGCAGGACCACACCGGCACGCTCGTGAACCATCGCGGCTTCGACATGCAGGGGCTGATGAACACGGTGCGCCGCGACGGCGGCGTAGGCAACTTCACCGAGGCCGACCGCATCGACGGCGAAGCGTTCTGGGACGTCGACTGCGACATCCTGATCCCGGCCGCACTCGAAGGCCAGATCACCACCGAGCGCGCCGCGCGCACCAAGGCGAAGCTGGTGCTCGAAGGCGCCAACGGGCCGACCTTGCCCGAGGCCGACGACGTGCTGAAGGAGCGCGGCGTGCTCGTCGTGCCGGACGTGATCTGCAACGCGGGCGGCGTGACGGTCAGCTACTTCGAGTGGGTGCAGGACTTCTCCAGCTTCTTCTGGAGCGAGGACGAGATCAACGTGCGGCTGGACAAGATCATGGTCGACGCGCTGAAGCACATCTGGGACACGGCCGACCAACACAAGATCACGCTGCGTACCGCGACCTTCGCGGTGGCCTGCGAGCGCATCCTGATCGCGCGCGAAGAGCGTGGGTTGTATCCCTGACACCGACATCGTCGTCATCCCGGCCCTCGATGCAGTGGACCCCGACTTTCGTCGGGGGTGACAGAGTTCGTAGCCCGAATGAAATCCGGGGGGCAGCCTCCCGCGCCGCTCCCCGGATTGCATTCGGGCTACATGACCGTGTCGACCACGACGCCGGCGAACACCGCGAACCCCAGCCAGTGGTTCACACGGAAGGCGCGAAAGCAGCCGTCACGTGAACGCTCCCGAATCAGCGTGAAGTGCCAGGCGGCGATCAGCGCCGCCCCGCCGAGGCCGGCGTAATACGCCCAGCCGAAGCCGAGCCGCGCGCCGAGCACGCCCCACACGGCGAGGTACAGCGCGTAGAACCCCATCACGCCGGCCACGTCGAAGCGGCCGAGCGTGATCGCCGAGGTCTTGATGCCGATCTTCAGGTCGTCGTCGCGGTCGACCATCGCGTATTCGGTGTCGTAGGCGATCACCCAGGACAGGTTGCCGAGCAGCAGCCACCACGCGAGCGCCGGGACCTCGCCTTGCACCGCGGCGAACGCCATGGGGATGCCGAAGCTGAACGCCACGCCGAGCACCGCCTGCGGCATCGAGAAGAAGCGTTTCGTGAACGGGTAGACGATGGCCACCGCCAACGCGGCAAAGCTCCAGGCGATGGTCGCGAGATTGGTGGTCAACACGAGCGCGAACGCCGCGAGCGCCAGCGCCGCGCCGAGCAGCAGCGCTTCGCGCACGCTCACCGCGCCGCTGGTCACCGGCCGCTGCGCGGTGCGCTTCACGTGGCGGTCGAACTCCCGGTCGGCCACGTCGTTGACGGCGCAGCCGGCGCTGCGCATCAGGAAGGTGCCGAGCACGAAGACCGCGAGCAAATGCCATCCGGGAAAGCCGCCGGCCGCGATCCACAGCGCCGACAGCGTCGGCCACAGCAGCAGGTAGCTGCCAGCCGGCCGGTCCCAGCGGATCAGGTCGAGGTAGAGGGCGAGCCGGGAAGGCCTCTGCGCTGCGGACGAACCGGACATGGAATCAACCGTCCAGGTGCTTCTGAAACACCAGCCCCGCATGCTCGCGCAGCGCGTGGAACTTGATCTTGGGCCAGTTCGCTTCGATCGCGCGCAGCTCCGGCGCGTATTCCACCAGCACCGTCGGCGCGTCGACCGCGTCGTGCGCGACGCGGTGCGAATTTCCGTCGATGAAGCGCTTCAGCTCGTTCGCATCGTCGCAGGTGACCCAGCGCGCGACTTGGAAGCGTGACGGCTGGATGCGCGCCTTCACGCCGTATTCGTGCTCGAGCCGGTGCGCGACGACCTCGAACTGCAGCTGGCCGACGGCGCCGAGCAGCAGCATCGAGCCGGCCACCGGGCGGAACACCTGGATCGCGCCCTCCTCGCCGAGCTGCGTCAGTCCGGCGCGCAACTGCTTCGAGCGCAGCGGGTCGGCCACCTCGACGGTGCGGAACATCTCCGGCGCGAAGAACGGCAGCCCGGTGAACTGCAGCGCCTCGCCTTCGGTCAGCGTGTCGCCCAGCTGCAGCACGCCGTGGTTGGGGATGCCGATGATGTCGCCAGCGAAGGCTTCGTCGAGCAGCTCGCGCCGCTGCGACAGGAAGCTGACGACGGTGTTGGGCCGCAGCTCCTTGCCGGAGCGCACGACTTTCAGCCGCATGCCGCGCTCGAAATGGCCGGAGGCCACGCGCACGAAGGCGATGCGGTCGCGGTGCGCCGGGTCCATGTTGGCCTGGATCTTGAACACCACGCCGCTGAACTTCGGCTCGTCGGGCTGCACCTCGCGCTGGATCGCCGCACGCGCGCTCGGCGCCGGCGCCAGGTCGACCAGCGCGTCGAGCACCTCGCGCACGCCGAAGTTGTTGATCGCCGAGCCGAAGAACATCGGCGTCTGGTGGCCCTGGAGAAACTGCTCTTCGTCGAATGACGGCGCGGCCATCTGCACGAGTTCGATGTCGTGGCGCGCATGTTCGTATTCGGCGCCGAAGCGCTCGGCGTAGATCGGGTTGTCCAGCCCGAGCAGGATCTCGTCGTCGCGGCCCTTGCGGTCTTCGCCGGGCGAGAACACCCGCATCTGTTCCTCGCGCAGGTCCATCACGCCGTGGAAGGCCTTGCCCATGCCGACCGGCCAGGTGAACGGCACGACGCTCATGCCGAGTTCGCGCTCGATCTCGTCCATCAGCGCGAGCGGTTCCTGCACCTCGCGGTCCATCTTGTTGACGAACGTGAGGATGGGCGTGTTGCGCGCGCGGCAGACCTGCAGCAGCCGGCGTGTCTGCGGCTCGACGCCGTTGGCCGCGTCGATCACCATCAGCGCCGCGTCCACAGCGGTCAGCACGCGGTAGGTGTCTTCGGAGAAGTCCTGGTGGCCCGGCGTGTCGAGCAGGTTGATCACGCAGTCGCGGTACTCCATCTGCATCACCGACGACGCGACCGAGATTCCGCGCTGCTTCTCGATTTCCATCCAGTCCGACGTCGCATGGCGAGACGCCTTGCGCGCCTTCACGGAGCCTGCGATCTGGATCGCGCCGGAGAACAGCAGCAGCTTCTCCGTCAGCGTCGTCTTGCCGGCGTCGGGGTGCGAAATGATGGCGAAGGTGCGGCGGCGGCGCACCTGGGGAGTCAGGTCGGACATGGGGATGCAGCCAGAGGCTGCGCGGCTGCTCGGTGAAACCGGTGATTATCGGCGCTGGGGTGGCACACTGCCGCGATGCCCGAATTGCCCGACGTCACCGTCTATGTGGAGCGGCTGGAGGCCAAGCTGCGGGGTAGCACGCTGGAGCGTGTGCGCGTGCTGAACCCGTTCCTGCTGCGCACGGCGGTGCCGCCGATCGGGCAGGCCGAAGGCCGGCGCGTGACGGGCGTCGAGCGCCTCGGCAAGCGCATCGTGCTCGCGCTCGACGGAGGCCAGTGCCTCGTGATCCACCTGATGATCGCCGGTCGACTGCGCTGGCTGGCGGCGGGCGCCAAGCCGCCCGGCCGCATCACGCTGGCGACCTTCGAATTCGACGCCGGCACGCTGGTGCTGACCGAGGCCGGCAGCAAGCGGCGGGCCTCCTTGCACCTGCTTGCGGACCGAGGCGCCCTGCAGGCGATGGACCCGGGGGGCATCGACGTCATGAAGGCCGACCTGCCCGGCTTTGCGGCCCAGCTGCGCGCGGAGAACCACACCCTGAAGCGTTCGCTGACGAACCCGCGGCTGTTCAGCGGCATCGGGAACGCCTACTCAGACGAGATCCTTCACCGCGCCAGGCTGTCGCCGGTCATGCTGACCCGCGCCCTGGACGATGCCCAGACAGCGGCCCTGTTCGACGCCACGCGCGCCGTCCTCTCCGAGTGGACCGATCGGCTGCGCGGCGAAGCCGGCGACTGGCCGGACAAGGTGACGGCCTTTCACCCGCAGATGGCCGTGCACGGCCGCCATGGCTTGCCCTGCCCGGTGTGCGGCGCGCCGGTGCAGCGCATCGTCTATGCCGACAACGAGACGAACTACTGCGCACGTTGCCAGACCGACGGCAAGCTGCTCGCCGACCGCGCGCTGTCGCGTCTGCTGAAGGCCAGCTGGCCGCGGCACATCGACGACCTGGACTAGCCCGAAGTTCCTGCAGCGCCGGAGCGAGTTTGCCCTTGTGCGACAAGCACTTGGGATGAGTTCGGGGTTCCGTTTTCTGCCTACAGCCGGATTTGCTGGATCAGTTCGAGCGCTTGGCGCTGCTTGACGTTGGGCGTAGTGA
>DATKCI010000362.1:0-38736 GCA_035513255.1 Piscinibacter sp.
CTCGGTCTGCCCGAACATCTCGTTGACGACGATGCCGAGCTGCTGCTTGCAGTAACCGAAAACCGCATCGCCGACCGATTCGCCGGCGCTCATGATGGCGCGCAGCTTCAGCGCGTAGCGGCGGCGCGGCTCAGGCACCGCTTTCATCATCGCCTTCAGCGCGGTCGGGAACAGGAAGGTGTGGGTGACCAGGTAGCGCTGCATCAGCTCGAACGCCTTCTCCGGCGAGAAGCGGCCCTGGTAGGCGACGATGGTGCGGCCGAAGTACAGCGTGGGCAGCAGCGCGTCCATCAGCCCGCCGGTCCACGCCCAGTCGGCGGGGGACCAGAAAACGGCGTCGCGCTGCGGGAACCAGTTCTGGCTGCAGACGAAGCCGGTCAGGTTGCCGATCACCGCGCGATGAGGAATCAGTGCGCCCTTCGGCGGGCCGGTCGTGCCACTGGTGTAGATCAGGACGGCGGGGTCGTCAGCGGCGGTCTTCACTGCGGCGAAGCTGTCGTCGCCGTCGCGCAGCGTGCCGATCCAGTCGGCATCGCCCTCGCCGGTGGCGCCGCCCACCGCAAGCACGGTGCGCAGCGTGGGGCACGACGGGCGCGCAGCGAGCAGGTTGGCGATGCCGGTTTCATCGACGATCGCGACGAGCGCCTCGCTGTCTTTGAGCCGGTATTCGAGCGCCTCGGGGCCGAACAGCATAGACAGCGGCATCGCGACCGCGCCGAGCTGATAGACGGCCATGTGGGCCACCGCGGTCTCGAAGCGTTGCGGCATCACGATGGCCACCCGATCGCCACGCCGAACGCCCATGCGCCCGAGTGCATGCGACAGACGATTTGCCTCGCGCTGCAGTTCGGCATAGGTGCGGCTCACGGCGCCGCCGTTTTCGTGCTCGTAGCGGATCGCCGTCGCGGTCGGGGTGTCGCGGGCCCAGCGGGCGCAGCACACGTCGGCGATGTTGAACTGCGGCGGGACCAGCCACCGGAACGAGGCGTGCAGCGCAGCGTAGCGGTCGACGGCCGGTGCGGTCATGCGCGGATCATACGGACGCAGGCATGCGCGCAGCTTACGGGGCCGCGTCGCAGCGTCCCATCCGGTCAAGCACGGAACTGCTGCAGCGCGTCGCCGGTGATGCGGCAGATGCGCCAGTCGGGCAGCATGTCGGCGCCCAGCTTTTCGTAGAAGCGGATCGCGTTCTCGTTCCAGTCGAGCACGCTCCATTCGAAGCGGCCGTAGTTGCGTTCGACCGCGAGCCGTGCGAGCCGTGTCAGCAGGGCCCGGCCGATGCCGCTGCCGCGGTGAGCCGGCTTGACGTACAGGTCTTCGAGGTACAGCCCCGGCTGCGCGAGGAAGGTGGAAAAGTTCGTGAAGAACAACGCGAACGCGACGATCCGGCTGTCGCCGTCAGGCACCTGGTCGGCAGACACTTCGGCGACGTAGGCTTCGACCACCGGCCTCTCGCCGAACAGGTGCGGGCGCAGCTTCTCGGGCGTCACCTGCAGCAGGTGGGTCAGCTGTTCGAACTCGGCCAGCTCGCGGATCAGCTGGACGATGGGCGCCACGTCGCGCAGTTCGGCGGGGCGCAGGGCAAAGGGGTCGGGTGAGCTCATTCACCGATTCTCGGGCAACTTGCCACGCGCCGCGTCTCCCGCACGCGGTGTCTCGCGGCCGACAGCAAGATATTGCCGGCGCTCCTATAGTGCCGCCCATGACTTCCAGCCCCTACACCGTGCGGCGCCCCGGCCGCAGCCGCTTCGTCGACGTGCGCGGCCTGCGCCTGCACGTCCTGCAGTGGGGCGACGAGCACCTCGTCGCGCCGCAGCGCCCGCCGCTCGTGATGGTGCACGGCTGGATGGACGTCGGCGCGTCGTTCCAGTTCGTCGTCGATGCGCTGCCCACCGACCGCCTCGTGTTCGCGCTCGACTGGCGTGGCTTCGGGCTCAGCGACAGCCCCGGCACCGACTGCTACTGGTTCCCCGACTACCTCGGCGACCTCGAAGGCGTGCTCGATGCGCTGCTGCCGCCGCAGCAGCCGGTGGACCTGCTCGGGCACAGCATGGGCGGCAACGTCGTGATGATCTACGCGGGCGTGCGCCCCGAGCGGGTGCGCCGTCTGATCAACCTCGAAGGCTTCGGTATGCCGGAGTCGAAGCCGCACCAGGCGCCGAAGCGCTATGCGCAATGGCTGGACGAGTTGAAGCAACCGGCCGAGCTGCGCCCCTACGACAGCGTGCAGGCCGTGGCCCAGCGTCTGCGCAAGACCAACCCGCTGCTGAGCGAGCCGCGCGCGGCGTGGCTCGCTCAGCACTGGTCGCGCCGCCGCGACGACGGCCAGTGGGAGATCCTCGGCGACCCGGCACACAAACGAACCAACCCGGTGCTCTATCAGAAGGCTGAAGTGCTGGAATGCTGGAAGCGCATCGCCGCACCGGTGATGTGGGTCGAAGGCGACCGCACCGACGTCAGCAAGTGGTGGGGCAACCGCTACCCGCGCGAGGACTTCGATGCGCGGCTGGCCGTCGTGCCGCAGCTCGAACGGCACGTGCTGTCACCGGCCGGGCACATGCTGCACCACGATCAGCCCGAAGAGCTGGCGCTGCACATCGAGCGGTTCCTGGCTTCGTAGCCCGGATGCAATCCGGGAGCGGCGCCGGTTCGCGCATGCAGCACCCCGGACTTCATCCGGGCTACGGGACCTGTTAGCGACGGTAGTCGAGCTCCATGCGCTGCTGCAGCCGGCGGCCGACGCGCAGCGTCTCCTTCAGCATCTGACGGTCGATGTCGTTGAGCACGTCTAGGTCGATCAGATTCGGGTTGCCGCGCATGGCGGCCGTCGCGTCGAGCTGCACGCGCAGCCGAAGCATCTGAAGGTACTCGAACCCGCTGACCCAGGCCTCGCTCTCGTGCGGCTGCACCTGCAGCGCCTTCGCGACGGCCTCGAAGCGCTCGCGCGTGCCCGTGTGCGGCACGCCGGCGGCGAGCGCGTACAGCCGCGCGGCGTCGACAAAGATCATCGAGCCGTGGAACTTCAGGTCGAGCATCGCGCGGCCGTCGACCTTCTGCGTTTCGACCCCACCGAGCCAGCCCAGCGGCGCGCGGTTGTTCAACGCGTTTTCGGCCATCTGCTTCATGAAGCGCGGCAGCCGCGCCGCTTGCCGCGTGACCAGTTCGCGCATGGGGGCCACCAGGTCGGCCCGCCCGGTCAGCGGCCGAAAGTCGAAGTAGATGCAGGCCTGCAGCAGGTCTTTCGGCGCGCCGTGCTCCATCCAGTGCCGAAAGCGCGCCGTCCACTCGTCGGGCGTCATGCAGCAATCGGGTTCGCCCGCCATCACCTTGCCCTTGCACAGCGGATAGCCGCAGGCATCGAGCGCCGCGTTGACACTGCGCCCGAACGCAAGCCAGCGCGGGCGGTCGCGCTCGGGGTCGTCGCTAAGGAACACCAGCCCGTTGTCCTGGTCGGTCGCGATGGTCTGCTCCGAGCGGCCTTCGGACCCGAATGCGAGCCAGCAGGCTTGCCCCATGTCGATGCCCGCGGGCTCGGCCAGCATCTGCACGACCCGCTCGGTCAGCACGTCGTTGAGGTGGCTGATCAGCTGCGTCAGCTGCCGTGCGCCGACGCCATGCGTCAGCAGGGCGCGGGCGAAGCGGCGGATGTCCTCGGCCGCCTCGGCAAGTGTGGGGATGTCGCGGGCGCCTCGAATCGCCGAGCTGATCTGGCGCAGCGACAACCGCTGCATCGCGAACAGGTCTCGCGCCGAGACCACGCTGACCACGCGTCCGTCCTCCGTCAACGGCACGTGTCGAATGCGCAGGCGTGACATCAGCAAGACGGCGTCGTGCGCCGTGTGCTGCACCGTCAGCGTGCTGACCGGGCGGCTCATCACTTCGGAGATCGGCGTCGCGAGCGGCAGCTGCGGCAGCGTCACGCGGCCGATGATGTCGTGGCGCGTGAGGATGCCGACCGCCGCGCCCGCCTCGTCCAGCACCAGCAGCGAGCCGATGTGCCGCTCGTGCATCGTCGCGAGCGCCGTGGTCAGCGGCGTGTCGGGCGCCACCGCGATCGGCGTCTTGCGCGGCAGGTCGCCGAGCCGCGTTTCGAGCGCGAGTTCGGCCAGCGTGCGCGACGCGTGCTCGCTGGTGGCCGACGTGGACGGCAGCGCAGTGGAAGTGGCCATGTCAGTATTCCAGCTTGGCGTACAGCGTCTGCTGCGACGCGTCGCGCGCCTGCTTCAGCGTGTGGATGCCGCGCTCGGCGAGCAGCGGAATCAGCTTGAGGAACACCTCGCCGGTGACGATCGCGTCGCCGAGCGCCGTGTGCCGGCCGATGACCGGGATCCCCAGTCGCGCGGCGATCTGCTCGAGCCGGTGCTCGTCGTCGGCACGGCCCGGGTGGGCCAGCGCGGACAGCATCAGCGTGTCGAGCACCGGCTGGTCGAACTCCACGCCGGTCTGCTCTCGCGCGAGCTGCAGGAAGCGCATGTCGAATGCGGCGTTGTGCGCGACCAGCACGGTGTCTTCCGCGAAGCGCCGGAACATCGGCAGCACCTGCTCGATGACGGGCTGGCCGGCCAGCATCTGTGCCGAGATGCCGTGGATCTTCTCGGATTCGCGGCGCACCGGCCGCCGCGGCCGGACCAACCGGTCGAAACACTCCTGCTTCAGCAAGCGGCCGTTGACGATGCGAACCGCGCCGATCGAAATGATCTCGTCGCCGTCCGACGGCGACAGCCCGGTCGTCTCCGTGTCGAACACCGTGCAGGTCAGGTCGATGAGCTTTCGCTCGTCGAGCTCGGGCGTCTGGCCGGCCTGGCTGAACAGGTCGAAGTCGTAGTAGACCGGCCGGCCTGGTACCACGGCCGGCCCGGCCGCCACGCGGCCGGGCCGCGCCGCCGGCAGCTGCAGGCAAAGCCGATTCGCGCCGGCGGCGCGGTCCGCTTGCGACCACATCTCGGCGCCGTGGCGGTCGAGCACCTGCTTGAGCGTGGCGACATGGCCGCCGGCACCGAGGGAGAACGGCTGTTCTTCCCAATCGCGCAGCGTGTCGGGCGACAAGGCCGGCCCGTTCCACAACAGCGACAAGCGCACGAAGCGCCCGGCGCCGGTGAGCTCCAGCCGGACCGCGCGCGTGCCGAAGGTGGAGACGATGCGTCCCATCACCTGAGTCAGCGCCTGCACCAGCGCGTGGCTGTCCACGCTCAGCCAGAACGGCTCTTCGTCGCCCTGCATCGTGGCGACCACGCCGAGCCCGCCTTCGAAGTTGCGCTGCAGCGCGTAGACGAGGTCGGTGGCGAGCATGTCTTCCAGCGGCCACTGCGTGCCCAGGGCCTGGTCGTCGTGGGCGAGCGTGGCGTCCAGCCGGGCAGACAACTGCTCGGCCTCGTCGCGGATCACCTCGGTGAAACGTTGGCGCCGCTCGGCGTCCATGTCGGGGTACTGCTGCACCGTCTCGGCCGCGGCGCGGATGTTGGCCAGCGAAGCTCGCGTGCCCTCGGTGAGCTGCTGCAGCAGGAAGTTGCGCCGGCTGTCGGTCTCGATGGACCGCGTGATGTCTTCGAGCATCAGCACGAAGCCGCCGACGGCGCCCTCCCGGTCGAGCACCGGCGCCATTTGCGCGCGCAGCAACTGGTCGCCGCGCGCCGTGACGAAGTGGGCCCCCGGTTGCGTTCCGTGCTGCTCCAGCCGGCGGCCGATCTTCTCCAGCGCATGCACGATCTGGCTCTTGTCGAGCAGACCGAAGATCGAGCGGCCGAGCCCCACCGGAGCGGCGTCGGGATCGGCGTCAGCGCCTTCGAGCAGCTGCGCCGCGCGTGCGTTGTAGAGCAGGATGCGCCCCTCCCGGTTGCATACCAGCACGCTTTGCGCGAGTTCGGCCATCAGCGCGGCCAGCCGGTTCTTCTCTTCCTCGATGCGAAGGTTGGCCTCTTCGATGCGCGACTGCACCTGCTTGTGCAGCCCGCTGTGCGCCTCGGCGAAGGCATTGACCGCCGTGGCGAGCCGGCGCAGCTCGGGGCCGCCGTCGGGCGTGACGCGGTGCTCGGGGTTCACCGTGTGGATCAGCGTCACCTCCTCGGCCAGCCGCGCCGCGGCGACCGGATAGGCCGCCATGGCCCACTTCAGCAGGCCGCCGAGCACGAACGGCAGCAGCAGAAAGAACAGCACCGGCAGCGTCGGGCGCGCCAGCACCATCGCGCGCAAGGCGTCGCGCTGCGCCGGGTCGAGGTCGGCCCACAGCGCGGCGCCGAACGCGGCGAACAGGCCGACGACGAACAGCGTCAGCAAGCCGACCCAGAGCGCGAATCGCAGCTTGTGGCTCACGGGTCAGGTGTCCCCTAGCTGGGCGCGAATCTGCGCCAGCAGATCCTTCGTCGAAAACGGCTTGGTGACGTAGAGGTCGGCGCCGAGCGCCATGCCCTTGCTCATCTCGACGTCGCGTCCTTTGGCGGTGAGCATCACGATGCGGATGTGCGACCAGGCCGGGTTCTCGCGGATCTTCTGACAGACCTGAAAGCCGGACAGGCGCGGCAGCATCACATCGAGCAGCACGAGGTCGGGGGTCATCAGCTGCACGGTGTCGAGCGCCTCCTGGCCGTCGCGCGCCACCAGCACGTGGTAGCCGTCGCGCTGCAGCAGGTACTCCAGCGAAATGACGATGTTCGGCTCGTCGTCGGCGATCAGAACGGTCTTGCTCATGACGGAACCTCGGTTTCCTCGACGGTGCTCGGGTCGCCTTCGGGCGCGGTCGCACGAAGCGGCAGCGTGAAGGAGAAGGTCGCGCCCTGCCCCAGCTCGCTCGTGACCCACAGCTTGCCGCCGAAATGCCGCACGATCTGCCGGCTGATCGGCAAGCCCAGGCCGGTGCCCTGCGGCTTCTCGGTCAGCGTGTCGCCAACCTGGCGGAACTTCTCGAAGATCAGGTCGTGATCGGCCGGCGCGATGCCGATGCCGTTGTCGCGCACGTCGACCTGCAAGGCATCGGGCTGCACGCGCAGCGCGATCTCGATGCGCCCGGCCCTGCGATCGCAGAACTTCACCGCATTGGAGATCAGATTCAGCATCACCTGGGTCAACCGGTCGCCGTCCGCCTGCACCGGCGGCACGCGCTCGGGCAGGTCCAGCGTCAGTGTGACGCCGTTTTCGCGCAGCAACTGGCTGGTCGTGGACACGGCGTCTTCGATCACGTGGCGCAGATCCAGTTCGCTGGAGTGCCATTCCGCGCTGCCCGACTCGAGCTTGGACAGGTCCAGCACCTGGTTGATCATGCGCGTGAGGCGCTCGCTTTCCTTGACGATGATCAGAATGAACTCGCCTCGCTTGGTCTCATCCATCGCCGGGTTGTCGTGCAGGATCTCGGAGAACGCGCGGATCGAGGTCAGCGGCGTGCGCAGCTCGTGGGTCACCGTGGAGATGAAGTCGTCCTTCAGCCGGTCGAGTTCCTTCAGCCGCTCGTTGGCGGCGCGCAGCTCCGCGGTGGCGGCCTCCAGTTCGCGCGACTTCTGCTCCAGCTTGTGGCTGTAGGCGATCACCTGCGACGCCTCGTCGAGGATGTTGAGCACCTCGTCCATGCCCAGCGGCTCTTCCTTCACCACAGACGCGAGCATCACGCGCGCCGACGCCGCGCCGATCGCGCCGGCCAGCAGGTTCTCGGCAAAGTGCATCAGCGCGGCATCGGGCTCGAGCTGCTTGCTCGACTTCAGGCCACACTTCGCGGCATAGTCCTCGAAGGCCTCGGCGGCCCGGAACGGCCCGAGGAAACGGCCGACCAGGGTCATGACCTCCTGCACCGACGCACTGCCGCGCCACAGGCTGGAGCTGCGGCTGGCCATCTTGAATACGTCGACGAAGAGCAGCGCCTGCGCATGGTCGCGAATGCTCTGCTGGCCGAGCAATGACACCGCGGTGTACCCGCCGACGTTGAACAGCATGCTCCAGAACATCGAGTGGCCGATGTCGTCGAGCCCCTCGAGGCCGAACAGCGCGAGCGGCTTCAAGAGCTCGATGCCGAACGGCCCGTGCTCGACGAAGGTGATCGGCAGCCACCCGGACTTGGCGAACGACGGCAGCAGCAGCGTGTAGGCCCACACCACGAAGCCGAGCGACAGGCCGGTCAGCGCGCCGGCGCGTGTGCCGTGCCGCCAGTACATGCCGCCCAGCATGGCCGGCGCGAACTGCGCCACCGCGGCGAACGACACGAGGCCGATGGACACCAGCGCATACGCTTCGCCGGCGATGCGGTAGTAGGCATAGCCCAGCATCATCAGCAGCACGATCGCGCCGCGGCGAATTGCCAGCAGCAAGCCGGACAGATCGGTGCGGCTGGCCAGCGCCAACGCCTTCCAGCGCAGCAGCACCGGCATCACGAGGTCGTTGCAGATCATCGTCGACAGCGCGATCGTCTCGACGATGATCATGCCGGTGGCCGCCGACAAGCCGCCGATGAAGACGAACAGGGCCAGCGCCTCCTGCCGGTGGGCCATCGGAAGCGTGAGCACGAAGGTGTCGGCATCGACCTGCCCGGCGGGGAAATGCATCAGCCCCGCGAAGGCGATCGGCAGAACGAAGATGTTGATCGCGAGCAGGTAGGCTGGAAACAGCCAGATTGCCTTCGTCACGTGGTTTTCATTGACGTTCTCGACCACGCTGATCTGGAACTGCCGCGGCAGGAACAGGATGGACAGCATCGACAGGAAGATCAGCGATATCCACGAGCCGTAGGTTCCGGCCGAGCCGCCCAGCGTCAGCAGCGTGTCGACGTTGGGCAATTGCGCGGCGCGCTCGAACAGGTCGGCGAAACCGCCGTACAGGCCGAAGGTGACGAAGATGCCGACCGCCAGAAAGGCGAGCAGCTTCACCATCGACTCGAAGGCCACGGCCGCCACCATGCCCTCGTGGCGCTCGGTGGCGTCGAGGTGGCGCGTGCCGAACACGATCGTGAACGCGGCGAGCAGCAGCGCGCCGTACAGTGCGGTGTCCTTCAGGAGCTCCACCGTCTGGCCCTTGGCCGGCATCACGACCTCGGGGTACTGCAACAGCAGGATGAAGCTGTTGGACACCGCTTTCAGCTGCAGCGCGATGTACGGAATGATCCCGATCACCGCGATGACCGTTACCAGCCCGCCGAGCAGGCTGCTCTTGCCGTAGCGCGCCGCGATGAAGTCGGCGATCGACGTGATGCGGTTGACCTTGCTGATGCGGATCATCTTGCGCAGCACCAGCCACCACAAGGCCGCGACCAGCGTGGGCCCGAGATAGATCGGCAGGAAGCCGACGCCGCTGGCCGCCGCGCGCCCCACGCTGCCGTAGAAGGTCCACGACGTGGCGTACACCGCCATCGACAAGGCGTAGATGTACGGGTTGGCGATGATGGAGCGGCCGGCGTCGGCGCGCTTGTCGCCGTAGTACGCGATCGCGAACAGGATGCCGAGGTAGGCGAACGAGGTCAGCAGGACGACGCCACCGAGCAGCATCGGACGGCCTCAGAGGCTGAGAGTTTTTCGAGCGTGCCCGAGCAGCGCGCCAGAAGCCGTCTGATCTAGGCGCAAAGCGCAGCCATAGCTCGGGCTATGGCGAGCATTTGCAACGACGAGCAGGCGGCTTGTGGCGTGATGAGCGGGCATGATCGAAAGACTTTCAGCCTCTTCAGGACGAACGCTCGACGACGAGGATCATCAGCGCGATCAGGCCGATCCAGACGCCGAACAGGTAGGCATACAGCACAGGGATGCCGAGCACCGTGCCGCCGGTGTTGAACAGCGACAGCAGCGGAAAGCTGAACAGCAGGCAACCGAGTACGAACAGCGCCACCAGCCGCTGCGCTTGGATTGCGCGATGGGCCATCGGGTCTCCAGTCTCGTTGAACCGTGCGCTGTGATTGTAGGACCGGGACTCGCGAAAAAAAGCCCCGCTCGCAGGAGCGGGGCTTGTTTCGAGCGGAGCCTGCGTCAGGCCTTGCCCATCTTCAGGTTGGGATAGCGCACGTGCTCGACGAGCTCTTGCGTGTCCTGCCGCGGGGCGCCGGTCAAGAGGCTCACGATGATGATCGTCGCGAAGCCCAGCGGCACGCCGAACAGGCCGGCGGAGATCGGCAGGATGCCCCACCACAGCTCCACCGGCGAGGTCACGCCGAAGATGCCGCGCAGCCACGGATGGGTCTGCACCATGTAGTAGAACGTGATACCCAGACCGGCCATCATGCCCAGCGACGCGCCCCACTTGTTGGCGCGCTTCCAGAAGATGCCGAGCACCAGCGCCGGGAAGAACGTCGCCGCCGCGAACGAGAACGCCGCCGAGACCAGGAACAGAATGTCGGCCGGCTTCTGCGCCGCCACACCGGCCGCAGCCAGCGCAACGACCAGCAGCAGCGCCTTCGAGATCGTCACGCGACGAGCCGTCGGGGCATTCGGGTCGATCATCTTGTAGTACAGGTCGTGCGACAGCGCGTTGGCGATCGTCAGCAGCAGGCCGTCGGCGGTGGACAGCGCCGCGGCCAGACCGCCCGCGGCCACCATGCCCGAAACCACGTACGGCAGTCCGCCGATGGCCGGCGTCGCGAGCACGATGATGTCGGAGCCGATCTTCATCTCACCGAGCTGGAAGATGCCGTCCTTGTTGACGTCGACCACCGACAGCAGGGTCGGATCGACCTTGTTCCACTGGGCGATCCATTCCGGCAACTGCGTGAACGGCGTGCCGACGAGCACGTTCAGCACCTCGTATTTCACGAGCACCGCCAGCGCGGGCGCCGTGAAGTACAGCAGGAAGATGAAGAACAGCGACCAGGTCACCGACTCCCGCGCTTCCTTCACCGACGGCGTCGTGTAGTAGCGCATCAGGATGTGCGGCAGCGCGGCCGTGCCGACCATCAAACAGAAGACCAGTGCGAGGAAATTGCGCCGGGACTCGTTGAAGGTCTTCTGCGCGGCGGCGTCGCCGTTCGGGTCGCCCGCGAACACCTGAGCGTGCCGCGGCATGCCGCCAAGGGGCTTGGTTCGCGCATCGGCCGCCGCCTTCCCCTTCGTCCACGCCGTCTTGGCATCCGCCTCGTTCTTGGGCACGGCGGCCAGGGCCTTCTCGGCTGCCTGGATGTCGGCCACCGGGGCGGTCGCCGCCTTCAGCTCCTCGAGCTTCTGCTCGGCGGCGGCACGGTCGGCCGCCAGCGCCGTCGGGATGTCGGCCAGCTTGGCAGTCAGCGCCGTCGATTCCGCCTTGAACACCGCGATGACTTCCTGCTCCTTCGGATCGGCGATCAGCTGGGCTTCACGCTCGGTGATCTTCTGCAGCTGCATGCCGTAGACGGCCTGCGGGATCGGCACGTTGGTCTGCTTCACCGACAGCCACACCACCGGGATCATGTAGGCAATGATCAGGATGATGTACTGGGCCACCTGCGTCCACGTGACGGCGCGCATGCCGCCGAGGAACGAGCACACCAGAATACCGCCCAGGCCCACGAAGATGCCGACCTCGAACGCCAGGCCCGACAGGCGCGACGTGATCAGACCCACGCCGTAGATCTGTGCCACCACGTAGGTGAACGAGCACAGGATCGCGCCGCAGATGCCGATGAAGCGCGGCAGATTGCCTTCGTAGCGGGCGCCCAGAAAGTCCGGAATCGTGAACTGGCCGAACTTGCGCAAGTAGGGCGCGAGGAACAGCGCCACCAGGCAATAGCCGCCCGTCCATCCGAGGATGAACGCCAGGGCGTTGAAGCCGCCGAGGTACAAGCCGCCGGCCATCGCGATGAACGACGCCGCACTCATCCAGTCGGCGCCGGTTGCCATGCCGTTGTAGATGGCGGGCACCCTTCGGCCGGCCACGTAGTACTCCGCGGCGTCGGTCGTGCGGCTCATGATGCCGATGCCGGCATACAGGCCGACGGTGGCGATCAGGAAAATGAAGCCGATCCACTCGCGCGGCAGCCCCATCTGCTCGAGCACCGCGAGCACCAGAACGAACGCCATGAAGCCGCCGGTGTACCACGCGTACACCTTGTTGAGCTGCTTCTTGAACGCCCGGTTGGCGACGGCGGCGCTTGCGCCGCCTGAATCCATGTTGAAGCCTGCCATGTTATTCCTCCTCGGCAACGCCGAATTCCTGGTCGAGGCGGTTCATGTACCGCGCGTAGAACCCGATGATGCACACGTAGACGATCAGCGCTCCCTGCGCGGCGACCCAGAAACTGAAGGGCCAGCCGAAGAAGTTGAAGTTCAGGTCACGGGCAAAGTACCCGATCACGAACGTCACGAAGAACCAGATCGCTAGCAGGATCGCCGTGATGCGCAGGTTCTTCTGCCAGTACTGTCGGTGTTTCTCCGTCATTTGCATTGCAGTTGCCTCCAACGTTGCCCTCCGGGATGGGCCCCCGGCGCCTTTGAAACCGCCCCCGCGGTGTCTTGTGGCGCCGTCATGGCGCCAATCCTGTTTCGCGCTGCAACTGGGCAGCGACCTTGGGTTCGAATCCCTGCAGGTGGCGGATGATCTTCCGCGCTGACTCGGGGTCGTGCCGATCGATGTGCACCCGCGCGAGCTGGTACCACCCGTACGGGCTCATCGGCTGAAGTTCGGTGTTGCGCTTGAGCGCAGTGACGGCTTCGTCGTAGCGCTGCTGCCGAATCAATGCGAGGCCGAGGCCGTACCACGCCCGGTCGAGCTTCTCGTCGAGCTGCAGCGCGCGGCGAAAGGCCGCTTCAGCCTCGTCCAGGCGGTCGGCGGTTTCGAGCAGGAACGCGAGGTTGAACCAGTCGCCGGCACTGCGCTGCGGATGCGCCTGCACGAGGCGCTGTGCATCGGCGATGGCTTCGTCACGGCGACCGGCCTGGGCTTTCAGGTGGGACAGGCTGGCCAGTGCATACGGATCGTCCGGCCAGTGCCTGAGCATCTCGTCGAAGGTGGCCTCTGCCGCAGGGCGGCGCTCGAGAAGCAGCAGCACGATGGCGCGCAGCTTGAGTCGCCACCAAGCCCAGCGACTCGAACTCATGAATTCTCCCTGCGGCGCTGCGCATCGTTCATCGACATGACTCTATCCCGATCTGCACGCACAGACTGATCTTCTCGAACGTCACGACCAGATAAATCAGCAGAACCAGGAAGAAGGTCACGACCGGCACGTGCCGATCTGCCACCTTGGCGGGCGTGATCTTGCGGACGACGACGGTGAAGGGTTTGGACAAGAGCTGCAGCAGTTTGTAGAAGAAGTTGTCCTGGCGCCGCGGCCCGGCCAACACGTAGAGCAGACCCTGTCCGAGCAGCGCCAGCAAGGGGATGTACAGCACGAGCTGGAGCAGATTCAGGAAGGTCAACATCAATGCCGCACTTTCGTCTCGATTCGCTTACGCCGTGCTTACGCCGACCTGGCAACATCTCGTTTCACTAGCGTCACCCCTGTCAGGACAAACCCTGCCAACGTCGGCGCGGGCTTGGACTGCACGGCGGGCGGAGCCGATGCCGCCGTGCGAAAATCCGCCCCCTTCAAGAGGACCCACCATGGAAGTCGAACACATCAACGCCATCGGCAATCGCCTGGCCGATCTGAGCCGCCGCACGCAACAGCTTCGGGGGTATCTTTGACTACGATCGCAAAGCATTGCGGCTGAACGAAGTCAACGCAGCTCTCGAAAACCCCAATGTCTGGAACGAGCCGAAACGTGCTCAGGAACTGGGCCGCGAGAAGCGCATGCTCGACACGGTGGTCGAAACCATAGACCACCTGGCCAGCAACCTCGCCGACAACATCGAACTCTACGAAATGTCGAAGGCCGACGAGGACTTCGACGGGCTGAAGGCGATCGACGCCGACGCCGACAAGCTCGAAGCCATCGTCAAGGATCTCGAGTTCCGCCGCATGTTCAACAACCCGGCGGATCCGGCAAATTGCTTCCTGGACATCCAGGCCGGCGCCGGCGGCACCGAGGCCTGCGACTGGGCGCAGATGCTGCTGCGCCAGTACCTGCGCTACTGCGAGCGCAAGGGCTTCAAGGCCGAGGTGATGGAGGAGTCCGAGGGCGACGTGGCGGGCATTCGCAGCGCGACGATCAAGGTCGAGGGCGACTACGCGTTCGGCCTGCTGCGCACCGAAACCGGCGTGCACCGCCTCGTGCGCAAGAGCCCCTTCGATTCGTCGGGCGGGCGCCACACATCGTTCGCGTCGGTGTTCGCCTACCCGGAGGTCGACGACTCGATCGAGATCGAGATCAACCCGGCCGACGTGCGCACCGACACCTTCCGCGCTTCCGGCGCGGGCGGCCAGCACATCAACAAGACCGACTCGGCGGTGCGGCTCACGCACATCCCGACCGGCATCGTCGTGCAGTGCCAGAACGACCGTTCGCAGCACCGCAACCGCGACGAAGCCTGGCAGATGCTGCGCTCGCGCCTGTACGAGCACGAGATGCGCAAGCAGGTGGCCGAGCAGCAGAAGCTCGAAGACAGCAAGACCGACGTGGGCTGGGGACATCAGATCCGCAGCTACGTGCTCGACCAGAGCCGCATCAAGGATCTGCGCACGAACGTGGAGATCTCCAACACGCAGAAGGTGCTGGACGGAGACCTCGATGCGTTCATCGAAGCGAGCCTGAAGCAAGGTGTCTAGGGCCCTACCCGTGAGACCCGCCGCCCTGCTCTTCGACCTCGACGGCACGCTGATCGACAGCATGCCGCACCACAACGACGCGTGGGTGGAGTGGCATCGGCGGCGTGAGCTGCCCTTCGATGCCGAAGGCTTCTTCGCCGCCACCGCCGGCCGCGCCAACGCGGAGATTCTGCGCACCATCGTTCCCGGCCACAGCGCGGACGACTACCTCGCGATGGCCGACGAGAAGGAGATGCTGTACCGCGAGATCGCGATGCAGTCGCTCGGGCTGATTGCCGGCGTCGAAGCGCTGTGCGCCAGCGCACGCGGGCTCGGCATGAAGCTCGCCATCTGCACCGCATCGACGCCGGAGAACATGGCGCTCGCATTCAGGCGCTTCAAGCTCGATGCACAGATGGGCGCCGTGGTGAGCCCGGCCGACGGCGTACGTGCCAAGCCGCACCCGGACATCTTTCTCGAGGCCGCCCGGCGCCTGCAGGTGCCGCCGCAGGCATGCCTGGTGTTCGAAGACGCGCCGCTCGGCATCGAGGCGGCCCGCCGCGCCGGCATGCGCGCGGTGGCGCTGACCACGTCGCTGCCGGCCCGGGATTTCGAAGCCTTCGACAACCTGCTGGCCATCGTGCCCGACTTGAGCGCCATCGATCCGGCGGCGCTCGACATCCACGCCCCCTACAAGAAGGA
Organism: Piscinibacter sp.; assembly: GCA_035513255.1. GTDB lineage: Bacteria > Pseudomonadota > Gammaproteobacteria > Burkholderiales > Burkholderiaceae_C > Albitalea. The sequence goes on from DATKCI010000362.1 coordinate 15,260, forward strand.
GACATCCCATGCGTGAAGGCAATGCCGCCCTGATCCGCCGCGAGGACTACACCGCGCCGGTGTTCTGGATCAAGTCCGTCGACCTCACTTTCGACCTCGACCCGGCGAAGACGCTGGTCATCAGCCGCATGCAGGTCGAGCGCAATCCCGACGTCGCCGCGCAGCCGCTGAAGCTGCACGGCGAGGACCTGAATCTGACCCGCGTGCTCGTCAATGGCGAGTCGGTGTCGTTCCGCCATGAAGACGACTCGCTCGTGATCGATTCGCTGCAAGGCGTGCCGCCCGGGCCGTTCACGCTCGAGATCCGCAACACCTGTGCGCCGCAGAAGAACACGCAGCTGTCGGGCCTGTACACCTCCGGCGGCGGCTTCTTCACGCAGTGCGAGGCCGAGGGGTTTCGCCGCATCACCTACTTCCTCGACCGGCCGGACGTGATGGCGGTCTACACCGTCACGCTGCGGGCGAACAAGGTCGCCTATCCGGTGCTGCTGTCCAACGGCAACCTCGTCGAACAAGGCGAGCTCGACAACGGCCGCCACTTCGCGAAGTGGCACGACCCGTTCCCGAAGCCGAGCTACCTGTTCGCGCTGGTCGCGGCCGACCTCGTCGCCCGCGAGCAATGGATCACCACGCGCTCGAACAAGAACCACCTGCTGCAGGTCTACGTGCGCCGCGGCGACCTCGACAAGACCGAGCATGCGATGAACTCGCTGATCGCGAGCGTGGTCTGGGACGAGGCGCGGTTCAAGCTGCCGCTGGACCTCGAGCGCTTCATGATCGTCGCGGTGGGCGACTTCAACATGGGTGCGATGGAGAACAAGGGCCTGAACATCTTCAACACGAAGTTCGTCCTGGCCAATCCGGCGACCGCCACCGACGCCGATTACATTGCGATCGAAAGTGTGGTCGGCCACGAGTACTTCCACAACTGGACCGGCAACCGGATCACCTGCCGCGACTGGTTCCAGCTGAGCCTGAAAGAAGGCCTCACGGTCTTCCGCGACCAGGAGTTCAGCATGGACATGGCCGGCAGCGCGACCGCGCGCGCGGTCAAGCGCATCGACGACGTGCGCACGCTGCGACAGGGCCAGTTCCCCGAAGACGCCGGCCCCATGGCCCACCCGGTGCGGCCCGACAGCTACGTCGAGATCAACAATTTCTACACCGCCACCGTCTACGACAAGGGCGCCGAGGTGGTGCGGATGATGCAAACGCTCGTGGGCCGAGACGGCTTCGCGCGCGGCATCACGATGTACTTCGACCGGCATGACGGATGCGCCGTCACCTGCGACGAATTCGCGCAAGCGATCGCCGACGCCAACCCGCAAAGCGACCTCGCCCGGCTGCTGCCGCAATTCAAGCGCTGGTACAGCCAGGCCGGCACGCCGCGCGTGAGCGCGCGCGGCCGCTACGACGCGCCGTCGCGCACCTACACGCTGCTGCTGGAGCAGTCCTGCGCGCCGTCGGCGGGCCAACCGGAGAAACAACCCTACGTCATCCCGATGGCGATGGGCCTGATCGGCCGCGACGGCCGGCCGCTGTCGCTGCAGCTCGAAGACGAAGCGCTGCCGGCGTCGGGCAGCTTCCCGACCGAGCGCGTGCTGGTGCTGTCCGAGGCACGAGAGTTCTTCACCTTCATCAACGTCGACGAAGAACCGGTGCCCTCGCTGCTGCGCGGCTTCTCGGCGCCGGTGACGCTGGTCGACGGACTGTCCGACGCCGACCTGTTGACGTTGCTGCAGAACGACCCGGATCCGTTCAACCGCTGGGAGGCCGGCCAGCGGCTCGCGCTGAACCGCCTGCTGGCCGCCGTGAGGAACGACAGTGCGCTGACGCTCGACGGGCCCTTCATAGAAGCCATGCGCACCGTGCTGAAGAACCCGCAGCTCGATGCGGCGTTCAAGGAGCTGGTGCTCACGCCGCCGAGCGAGGTCTATCTGGCCGAGCAGCTCGAGGTCGTCGATCCGCAGCGCATCCACGACGCCCGCGAAGCGATGAAACTGCAGCTCGCGCAGGCGCTGCGTGGCGACTGGGCCGAGGCCTTCGCCACCCACCAGGTGCTCGGCGGTTATTCACCCGACCCGGTGTCGGCCGGCAAACGATCGCTCGCCAACCTGGCGCTCGCGATGCTGTGCCTGGACGCGGTCGAGAACGGCGACGCCGTGTGGCCGGGCCGCGCCTACCAGCGCTTCAAGGACGCGAGCAACATGACCGACCGCCTGGGCGCGCTGACCGCCCTGGTCGGCGCGCACTCGCCGCTCGGAGAGCTGGCGCTGTCGAGCTTCCATGAATTGTTCAAGAACGAGGCGCTGGTCGTCGACAAGTGGTTCACGCTGCAGGCCACGGCGCCGGAGTCGGAGGGACGCGTGTTCCAGCGCGTGAAGACGCTGATGTCGCATCCGGACTTCAACCTGAAGAATCCGAACCGCGCGCGCAGCCTGATCGGCGCGCTGTGCATGAGCAATCCGGCCGCGTTCCACCGCACGGATGCGGCCGGCTACGTGTTCTGGGCCGACCGCGTGCTGGAGCTCGACCCGGTCAATCCGCAACTCGCCGCGCGCATCGCCCGCGTGATGGACCGCTGGAGCCGCCTGGCCGACCCATACCGCAGCGCGGCCCGCGAAGCGATCGGCCGCGTCGCGGCCAAGCCCGACCTGTCCAACGACGTGCGCGAGATCGTGATGCGCGCGCTGGCGGATTGAGCCCATGACCCGACGAATCAGCCTCACCCAGTACCTCATCGAGCAGCAGCGCCAGCACGGCAAGATTCCGGCCGAGCTGCGGCTGCTGATCGAGGTCGTCGCGCGTGCCTGCAAGCGCATCGGCATCAGCGTCAACAAGGGCGCCCTCGGCGACGTGATGGGCAGCGCCGGCAGCGAAAACGTGCAGGGCGAAATCCAGAAGAAGCTCGACATCATCGCCAACGAGGTGCTCATCGAAGCCAACGAGTGGGGCGGCCATCTGGCGGCGATGGCATCGGAGGAGATGGAAGGCATCTACGTCGTGCCCAACCGCTTTCCGCAGGGCGAGTACCTGCTGCTGTTCGACCCGCTCGACGGTTCCAGCAACATCGACGTCAACGTCAGCATCGGCACGATCTTCTCGGTGCTGAAGAAGTCGGGCGCGCACGAAGGCGTGAGCGAGGCCGACTTCCTTCAGCCCGGCTCGCAGCAGGTCGCCGCCGGCTATTGCGTCTACGGTCCGCAGGCCATGCTGGTGCTCACGCTCGGCAACGGCGTGGCGATGTTCACGCTGGACCGCGAGGAAGGCGCGTGGATGCTCACGCAGGACGGCGTGCGCATTCCCGAAGACACGAAGGAATTCGCGATCAACATGAGCAACATGCGTCACTGGGCGCCGCCCGTGAAGCGCTACATCGATGAATGCCTGGCCGGCAAGACCGGCCCGCGCGGCAAGGACTTCAACATGCGCTGGGTCGCGAGCATGGTCGCCGACGTGCACCGCATCCTGAGCCGCGGCGGCGTCTTCATGTACCCGTGGGACCAGCGCGAACCCGACAAGGCCGGCAAGCTGCGGCTGATGTACGAAGCGAACCCGATGAGCTTCATCGTCGAGCAGGCCGGGGGCGCGGCGACCGACGGGCACCGGCGCATCCTCGACATACAGCCGGGCAAACTGCACGAGCGCGTGGCGGTGTTCCTGGGCTCGAAGAACGAGGTCGAACGCGTCAGCGGCTACCACCGGGACACTGCCTGACGCTATATAATCGTCGGCTACGCCGGTGTAGCTCAGTTGGTAGAGCAGCGCATTCGTAATGCGAAGGTCGGGAGTTCGACTCTTCTCACCGGCACCAACAAGGACAAGGGCTTGCGAGCGATCGCAAGCCTTTTTTCTTGGCAGTCGCCGTCATCGGTGGCCTTCCCGTGGCCACTGCTGCGCGCCGTGAAGCACGGCGGATGATCTCGATGCGCTGAGTTCCCTTGAACCGGTAGACCGCGATGAAGGGCGTGCGGCTGATCACCAGCTCGCGCGTGCCCTTTATGCGGCCTGGCCGACCCATCTTGGGGTGCTGCAGAAGCATGTCGACCTGGTGCTCGATTTCTTCGTCTTGGTCGGCGGCCGCCAGCGGGTTGTCCTGAGCGATGTAGTCGAGCTGGACGAAGCGATTGCGATTGGCCTCGGGGAGCCAATCGATGATCAAGCGCCGGCCCTTCTAGGCCTGCTCTGCGCTGCAGCGCGCTTGCGCCATGCCGCGCGGCGCTTCGCGCTCTCGGCCTTCACGGTCTCGTTCGAGACCCACTGCGTGGCCGGGTCGTCGGCTTCCTTGATCCCCTGGGTCACCTGCTCCCGGAACCACTTGTCATGCGCGGCAGCCGCGTGCGCGCGCTTGAGTGCTTCCGAAGCGTCCGGCCGGCTGTAGGTGGCCACGGTCTGCGGATCGAAGTCTGCGGCGTCCACATCGAAGCGGCTGATGCCGATACCCTTCAAGTAGCCAACGAGGGTTTCGAGCTTTTTGAACACGCGCACCTCGCGGCTGCGCGTGGCCGCGAGCGGGCGCTCGGTCGCGCCGTACTTGACGATGACAACCCAGCCACCGGGCTGGCCGATCACATGCGCACCGCGCACAGCGTGCGCTTCGACCAGGCGCGCGAGCGTGTTGTGATCGATGGTCTCGTGGGTCACGAACTGGGCCTTTCTGCTGTTTCTTGAACAGTTGTAGATTGGCGCAAACAACTGTAGTTTGCAATCCTTTGGAGGGAGGATCGAGCCTTCTACGAGGCGCTCTCGAATGGGCGGGGTGCGGCGATCGAAGGCTGCCTCTCACCCGTAAAACACCCCCACCAGCCACAACGCCATCGCCGGAAAGAACAGCAGCACCACCGTACGCAGGAAGTCGCTGGCGAGGAAAGGCAGCACGCCCTTGTACGTCTCGTTCATCGACACGTCCTTCGCGATGCTGTTGACGACGTAGACGTTCAACCCCACCGGCGGTGCGATGAGTCCGATGCCCACGGTCATCAGCACGAGGATGCCGAACCAGATGGCCTTCATCTCGGGGTTCAGCCCCCACAGCTCCAGCGCCATGATGGTCGGGAAGATCACCGGAATCGTCAGCAGCAGCATCGACAGTTCGTCCATCACGCAGCCGAGCACCACGTACAGCAGCAACACGCAGCCGACGATGGCGATCGGGGCGACGTCGAGCTGCCCGACCCAGTCGGCCAGGCGCGCGGGCATCTGCGTCAGCGCAAGCGACGAGTTCATCATGTCGGCGCCGAGGAAGATCATGAACACCATCGCCGAGGTCTCGGCGGTGCCGAGGAAGCTGCGCCTGATGCCTTCGAGGTTCAGTTCGCGCCGCGCCAGGCCGGTGATGAAGGTGCCGATCGCGCCGACGGCCGCGCCCTCGGTCGGCGAGAAGATGCCGCCGTAGATGCCGCCGAAGACGAGCAAAAAGATCACGACGATCGGCCACACGCCGATCAGCGTCTTGAAGCGAACGCCCCACGGCAGCGCATCGCTGGGCGTGGCCAGGTCGGGGCGCACGCGGCAGTAGATGCCGATGACGACGATGTAGCCGAGCATCGCGATCAGGCCCGGCAGCAGCGCGGCGGCGAAGAGCTTGGCGACGTTCTGCTCGGTCAGGATCGCGTAGACGACGAGCGGCACCGACGGCGGGATCAGGATGCCCAGCGTGCCGCCGGTGGCGAGCGCCGCGGTCGACAGGCGGCCGTGGTAGCCGTGCGTCTTCATCTCCGGGTAGGCCACCTGCGTGATCGTGGCCGAAGTCGCCACCGAGGAGCCGCAGACGGCGCCGAAGGCCGCGGCCGACATGATCGCCGCCATGCCGAGTCCGCCGCGGATGTGGCCGACGAAGGCCGCCGCCGCCTGGAACAGCGCGCGGCTCAAGCCGCCTTGTGTGGCGAACTGCCCCATCAGCAGGAACAGCGGGATCACGCTCAGGTCGTACACCGTCAGTCGCGCCACCGCCGAACCCTTCAGCGTGTTCAGCAGCGCGAGGTCGTTGGTCATCACCCAGTAGCCGACCGCGCCGGGAATGAACATCGCCGCGGCGATCGGCACGCGCAGCGCCATCAGCAGCAGCATGCTGCCGAACATCAGGAGGCCGATCGTGCCCGGCGTCATGGGTGCACCCTGGGCGCTTCGCGCCGTCCCTCCGAGAGGGATTTCGCACCTTCGGGCGGCCGGGCGGTGCTCATTGGACTACCTTCGTGCTTCGCACTGCGGTATTCGCCCTTGGCGCGGCCCGGCGTGCTCATGCGGTGGCCTGCTCGCCGGCCAGGTGCAGCTTCATCTGCACCAGCGCGATCAGCGCCGTCAGCGCGAGGCCGGGGGCCAGCACCGCATAGGTGATCCACATCGGCAGGCCGAGAATCATCGTCGTCTCGAACGAGTCACGCACCGAGATCGCGCCGACCGCCGTGCGCCAGGCGAGCACACCTGTCATCAGCGCGAGCAGCAGCGAGCCGAACGCGTCGAGGCGACGCAGCGTGCGCTCGCCGGCGCGCTGGGTGAAAAAGTCCACGATGATGTTGCTGCCGTGCAGTTGCGCCCACGGCAGGCACAGTGCAATGGCGAGCGCGATGCCGAACTGGGTGAGCTCGACGTCACCCTGGATCGGCGCCGACATCAGCGAGCGTCCCGCGATGCTGACCACGACCAGCGCAGCGACGAGGCAGGCCGACAAGCAGCCGGCGATTGCGAACAGCACCGCGAGGCGGCGCAGGATGATGGGCATGGCTCCTCCTTGATCGCGCGGGCGCGCTGCCTGGCCCCCTCTCCCCCTGTGAGAGGGCCGGGGTGAGGGCCGCGGCGTGGGCGAACATCGGCTGTTCGTCCATCGCCGCGCCCTCACCCTAACCCTCTCCCGGAGGGAGAGGGAACAAAGTTAGCGCTCATGGTCCTACCGGATCACTTCTTGTGCTTGTCCAGCAGCGCGCGTGCATCCTTCAGCATCTGCTCACCCGGCAGGCCGCGCTTGTTCATGTCGGCGACCCACTCGTCGTACAGCGGTGCGCTGGCCTTGATCCAGGCGTCGAGCTCGTTCGCCGGAATCGTGTGGAAGGTGTTGCCGCGGTCCACCGCGGGTTTGCGGCCGACCGGCTTGCTCTCGTCCCAGGTCTTGCCGGCCATCGCCGACAGCGCGGCGCCGCTGTGGCGATCGATCACCGCCTTCAGATCGGCCGGCAGGCCGTCGTACTTGGCCTGGTTCATCGCGAGGATGAAGGTGGCGGAGTACAGCGCCGGGCGCGACGGATCGGTCTCGGTGTGGTACTTGACCATCTCGTGCAGCTTCATCGACGGGATGATTTCCCACGGCAGTGCAAAGCCGTCGATCGTGCCCTTGCTGACGGCATCGGCCACCGCCGGCATCGGCATGCCCACCGGCGTCGCGCCCAGCGCGGCGAGCAGCTTGTTGGTCTGGCGCGTGGGTGCGCGCATCTTCATGCCGCGCAGGTCGGCCATCGACTTGATCTGCTTGTCGCGCGAGTGCAGATAGCCCTGGTCGTGGATCGCGAACATCAGCGGATGGATGCCAGGGAATTCCTTGGTGCCGTACTTCGTGTAGAACTCCCAGGCCGCCTTGGACCCCGTCTCGGCGGAGTTGTTCATGAACGGCAGCTCGAACACCTCCATGATCGGGAAGCGGCCGGCCGTGTAGCCCGGCAGCGTGAACGCGATGTCGACCACGCCGTCGCGCACCTGGTCGATCAGCTGCGGCGGCGTGCCGCCCAGCTGCATCGCAGGGAAGATCTGGCACTTCATGCGGTTGTTCGAATCGGCCGCGATCTTGTCGCACCATGGTTGCAGGATCTTGGTCGGCGGCATCGCCGCCGGCGGCCAGAAGTGGTGGACCTTGAGCGTCACTTCCTGCGCGTTCGCCGACAGCGACAGCACGGCGGCGGCCGCGGACATCAGCAGCTTGAACATGGGTTTCATAAGACGTGTCTCCGTTAGTGGCGGTCTTGAACCAACAGACGATGGTAGGAGTCAGCCAACGGCCCGCTCTACAGGGTTGACGACAGGGGAAACCGCGGGTTGTACGGTGGCCGCACAGTCGCCGAAGCCGATGCGGCGCTGGCCTGCGCGTTCGCAGAATCCGCGCAGGATCACGGTGTCGCCGTCTTCGAGGAAGCTGCGCGTTTCGCCGTTCGGCAGTGTGATCGGCTGCTTGCCGCCGTGCGTCAGCTCGAGCAGCGAACCGCCCTGCCCTTCCTCGGGGCCGGACTGCGTGCCGCTGCCGAGCAGGTCGCCCGGTCGCAGGTTGCAGCCGTTCACCGTGTGGTGCGCCACCAGTTGCGCGAGCGTCCAGTAGGCATCGCGAAAGTTCGACTGCATCAGCCGCACGGCCGGTTCGTCGCGCTGCTGCATCGCCCCGGTCTGCACCCAGACCTCGAGCGTGATGTCGACGCTGCCGCGGCTGCGGTTGTCGGCGCTGTCCAGATAGGGCAGCGGCGCCGGGTCGCCGGCCGGCCGCTCGAACGGCGCGCGAAACGGCGCGAGCGCCTCCATCGTCACGACCCACGGCGACAACGTGGTCGCGAAGTTCTTCGACAGGAAGGGCCCGAGCGGCTGGTATTCCCAGGCCTGCACGTCGCGCGCCGACCAGTCGTTGAGCAGCACCAGGCCGAACAGGTGGTCCTCCGCGCTGGCCATCGAGATGGACTCGCCCAGCTCATTGCCGGTGCCCATCAGCGCGCCGAGCTCGAGCTCGTAGTCGAGGCGGCGGCAAGGGCCGAACTGCGGCTCGGCCGCTTCGGTCTTGAACTGCCCGAGCGGCCGCGCAAAGCCGTGCCCGCTCGCGCGCAGCGACGAACTGCGGCCGTGGTAGCCGATCGGCACGTACTTGTAGTTCGGCAGCAGCGGCTGATCGGGGCGGAACAGCTTGCCGACCGCGGTGGCGTGGTGGATGCCGGTGTAGAAGTCGGTGTAGTCGCCGACCTCGCACGGCGTGGACATCACGGCCTGTGCCTGCGGCACGAGGCACGGCGCGAGCTGCTGCTGCCACGCGCTGCCTTCGCGCAGCGCCTGCGACAGCGTGCGCCGCAACGTGGTCCGCGCGAGCGGGCCCAGAGCCATGAAGCGATTCAGGTCGCCCACGGCCAGAGGCTGCAGCAGCGCACGGATCTCGTCGCTCCAGTCGCCCCGCTCGCTCGCCTCGTGCAGGTCCAGCACGCTGTCGCCGATCGCCACGCCGATGCGCCACGGCTCGGCACTGCCGGCGCGACGGAAGCGGCCGTACGGCAGGTTCTGCAGCGGGAATTCCGAGGCGGCCTCGTTGGCCGAAGCCACCCAGCTGCGCAGCGCCGGGTCGTGGGTGTCGTCGAGGCGGTTCATCGGAAGTTGTCCTTCAGTGTGGCCCAGCAGTCGGCGTAGGTCGTGTCGAGCGCGCCGCATCCCAGCGCGAACTCGGTCGGGTGGAAACGCCAGCGGCTTTCGAACATGAAGGCCAGCGTGTCGTCGAGCTTGTGCGGCGCGAGTTCCGTCGAAGATGCCTTGTCGAAGGCCTCGCCATCCGGCCCGTGCGGCACCATGCTGTTGTGCAGGCTCATTCCGCCCGGCTTGAAGCCTTCGGGCTTGGCGTCGTACTGGCCGTGCACCAGGCCCATGAACTCGCTCATCACGTTGCGGTGGTACCAGGGCGGACGGAAAGTGTCCTCGGCCACCAGCCAGCGCGGCGGAAAGATCACGAAGTCGCAGTTGGCCGTTCCGGGCGTGTCGCTCGGCGACGTGAGCACCGTGAAGATCGACGGGTCGGGGTGATCGAAGCTGATCGAGCCGATGGTCATGAAGTTCGCGGTGTCGTACTTGAACGGCACCAGGTTGCCGTGCCAGGCAACCACGTTGAACGGCGAGCTCGCGGCCTGCGCCGCCCACAAGGCGCCGCCGTATTTGCGAACGATCTGCCACGGCGCGTCGGCCGCATCGAAGGCCGCTGTCGGCGCGAGAAAGTCGCGAGGGTTCGCGAGGCCGTTGCTGCCGATGGGTCCGAGCTCGGGCAGGCGGAAGTGCGCCCCGTAGTTTTCGCAGACGTAGCCGCGCGACGGCCCGTCGATGCTCACGCTGAACGCCATGCCGCGCGGCAGCAGCGCGATCTCGCCGGGCGCGACGGCGAGCGCACCGAGCTCGGTCGTGAGTGTGAGTCGGCCCTGCTGCGGCACGACGAGCATCTCGCCGTCGGCGTTGACGAAGGCCTTGTGGTGCATCGGCCGGTTGGCGAGGTACAGGTGGACGGCGATGCCTGTTTGCGCGTCGGCGTCGCCGTTGACGGCGACGGTGCGCAGGCCTTCGACGAAGTCCTGCGGCTCGTCGGGCATCGGCAGCGGATGCCAGCGCATCGGATCCGGCGGCGAAGCCACGCCGTCCTTCGCGCCGGTTTTGAGGAACGGCTGCGCGATGCGTTCGTAGCCGCCGCACATCACCGAGGGCCGGCGCCGGTACAGCCAGGTCCGCAGATTTTCGGCGCGCGGCGCGGTGAATGCTGTGCCCGACAGCAGCTCGGCGTACAGGCCGCGCGTCACCTTCTGGGGGCTGTTGCGGCCTTGCGGCAGCGTGCCGGCGACGGCTTCGCTGGCGAACTCGTTGCCGAAGCCGGACTGGTATCGCAATGAAGTGGACATGACTCGGGTCTCTTGGAAGGTCAATCGTGGCGGCCGCTCGCGCGAGCCAGTGCCAAGGCCTGCTTCAGCACGGCCAGCGAGCCGATGTGGTTGGCCAGCAGCAGCACCAGCCGCGCATTGAGTGCGTGGCTCTCGGCGCTGCCGAGGTCGCGGTGGGTGTCGATCAGCGCCTCGTAGAAATCGTCGGGCGACTCCAGATGCGGTTCGGTGATCAGCATGGGCAGCTCCTCAGCGCAGCGCGCACGCGCCGGCAAGTGCCGCGCGCACACGGGTTTCATCGGGCGCACGCCAGCGCGCCGCGACATGCAGGTCGGGGCGGATCAGGTAGGCGGTTCCCGGTCGGGCGTCGTAGCGGCGAGCTGCCAGGCTTTGCGCGTCCACGAGGCCGGCCGCGCCGATGCACAGCGTCTGCAACGGCAACGTGGTGGTCCACGCCGGCGCATCACCGAAGACCAGCAGCGTGAAGTCGGACCCGAACTGGCGCAGCAGCCAGGACGGCTCGCCGTCGCGCAGCACCGGCGCATCGGCGACGGCCGCACCTGGGACCATCGTGCCGGCAAAGGTGTCCGCATCGCCGGTGTGCAGCGGCGAGCCGTGCAAGGTGGCCGGCATCGACAGCCGGCCGCTGTTGACGATGCGGCGCGCGAACGCATGCTCGCGCGACAGGTCGAGCACCGCATCGCGAAAGAGCCGGCTCACTTCGCTCTTCGGCGTGATGAAGTCGGTGGCTCGGGTGCTGTGGCGGATGTTCTCGTCGGCGGCGTACTCGCGCTCGCTCGCGTAGCTGTCGAGCAGCGTGTCGGGCGCCTCGCCGCGCAGCACGAGCGCGAGCTTCCAGGCGAGGTTCTCGGCGTCCTGCACGCCGGAGTTCGCGCCGCGGGCGCCGAACGGCGACACGCCATGGGCCGAGTCGCCGGCGAAGATCACGCGGCCGTGGCGGAAGCTCGCCATGCGCTGGCAGGCGAAGGTGTACACGCTCGCCCAGACGATCTCGAAACTCGCGGCCTGCGCCCCGATGCTGTCGAGCACGGCCCGCACCCGCGGGACGATCTTCTCGTGCTTGCGCTCCTCGTCCGGATCGGCCTCCCAGCCGAGCTGGAAGTCGACGCGCCAGACGCCGTCGGACTGCTTGTGCAGCAGCACGCTTTGCCCCGGGTGGAACGGCGGGTCGAACCAGAAGCGACGCTCGCTTGGAAAATCGGCGCCCGCCAGGCGGATGTCGGCGATCAGGAAGCGGTCGCGGAACACGCGGCCCTGCGTCTCCAGGCCCATCAGCGAGCGCACCGCCGAGCGCGATCCGTCGCAGGCGGCGACGTGTCCGGCACGGATGCGGTAGTCGCCGTCGGGCGTGGCGATGGTCAGCAGTGTGTGGTCCGCGGCCGGCTCGATGCCGGTGACGGTGTTCTTCCAGCGAATCTGCAGGTTCGGCAGTTCGAGCGCCCGCTCGACGAGGTAGCCCTCGACGTAGTACTGCTGCAGATTGATGAACGCGGGCCGCTCGTGGCCTTCATCGGGCAGCAGGTCGAAGCTGTAGACCTCTTCGTGGCGGAAGTAGACGCGGCCGACCTTCCACGACACGCCCTTGTTGACCATCGGTTCGCCGCAGCCGAGGCGGTCGAAGATCTCCAGCGTTCGCTTGGCGAAGCAGATCGCACGCGAGCCGGTGGACAGCTTGTGGTCGTTGTCGAGCAGCAGCACGTTCACGCCGCGCTGGGCGAGATCGATCGCGAGCGCGAGGCCAACCGGACCGGCGCCGACGACGACCACCGGGTGGAAGACCGGCGTGGTTGCCTGCTGGTCGGGCGAGGGCTGGTAGTCGAATTCGATCGACTGGTAGTCCTTGGCGGGGACGTCGTTCGGTTTCATCGCGAGATTCCGTCATCCCGACGAAAGTCGGGATCCACTGCCACGAGTGGACACCGGCGCGGGCGAAGCCCGGCCTGTCCTGAGCCCGTCGAAGGGCCGGTGTGACAGCGGTGGTGGACACCGGCGTTCGCCGGTATGACGTGCATGTGCTGTGGTGACCTGTGACGCATCACGCTCATCCCTCCAACGCCTCCCACATCGCCTTGTCCCGCTCGGCCGTCCAGATGCGCGGATCGCGAAACTCCGTCGCTTCGTCCAGCGCACGCGTCACGTCGAACGGCATGCAGTGGTCGTAGATCACCCACTGGCCGTACTTCGGCTTCAAGGCCGCGTGTGTGTCCTTGTAGATCGCACGCAGATCCTTGCCGCTCGCAGCGCCCGCCTCCACGCTCGCGTAGAGATCGCTGACGAAGGCGCGCGTGCCGGCCAGGCCGCGCTGCACCATCTCGGGCGTCGTCAACGCCGCGCCGCGCCCCGGCACGAGCGCTTCGGGCTGCAGTGCCGCAATGCGATCCAGCGTGGCCGGCCAGTCGTTGAAGTAGGCGTCGCCCGCATACGGCGTCGCGTCGAACTCGACCAGGTCGCCGCTGAACAGGATCTTCTGCTGCGGCAGCCACGCGACCGTATCGCCCTTGGTGTGGCCGCGGCCGAGCTGCATCAGCTTCACTTCGAGCTTGCCGAGCCACACGGTCATCTCGCCCTTGAACGTCATCGTCGGCCACGTCAGCCCGGGAATCGTTTCGACCGCGCGGAACAGCCGCGGAAAGCGATCGATCTCGCTTTTCATGTCCTGCGCGCCGCGCTCGACGATCAGGTCGTAGGTGTCCTGGCTCGCGATGATCTCTTGCGGCGCGTAGGCACTCGCGCCGAGCACGCGCACCGCGTGGTAGTGGCTCATCAGCACGTACTTGATCGGCTTGTCGGTCACCGTGCGGATGCGGCGGATCACGTCTTGCGCCATCACCGGCGTGGCCTGCGTGTCGATCACCATTACCGCGTCGTCGCCGATGATCACGCCCGTGTTCGGGTCGCCCTCGGCCGTGTAGGCGTAGGCGGTGTCGGAGAGCCGCGTGAAGCTGACGTGCTTGTCTTCGAGGTCGGCCTGGCTCGCAAATGCTTTGCTCATCTCGTCTCCAGTTCGTTAAGGACGAAGTCGTTCGTCTTTGCTGAATCGGGCTTGATCTTAGTCAAGTTGTTCGTTAATGTCTAATCAGTTCGTTTAAGTAGAAATACCTAAGCCCATGCCTGCCACACCCGTTCCCCTGTCCAGTGACCTTCCCGAGCGCGAGCAGCGCGGCATTCAAAGCGTGGAGGTCGGGGGGCAGCTGCTGATTGCATTGGCTCACTCCGGGCGCCCGATGGCACTCAAAGACCTCGCGCGCGAAGCAGGCATGTCGCCGGCGAAGGCCCACCCGTACCTCGTGAGCTTCGGCAAGCTCGGCCTGATCGCACAGGACGAAGCCTCGGGGCGCTACGGCCTTGGGCCGCTGGCGCTGCAGCTCGGTCTGATCAGCCTGCAGCAGTTCGACCCGGTGCGGCTGGCCACGCCGCTGCTGCGCGAACTCGCGCAAACGCTGAAGCACACGATGGCGATCGCCGTGTGGGGCAACCGCGGCGCGACCATCGTGCGCATCGAGGAAGCACCCTCGGCCGTGCACGTGAACATGCGCCATGGCACGGTGATGACGCTGCGCGGCACGGCGTCGGGAATGCTGTTCGCCGCGCATTTGCCACGCGAGAAGGTGCTCGCGGCGCTGGCCGACGAACAGGCGGCGGAGCTGCGTCAGCAAGGCCGCGCGGTGCCCGCGGGGCTCAGGGCCGAGATCGATGCGGACTTAGAGGCCGAACTCGCGCAGATCCGCGAGCACGGCGTGAGCCGCATCAGCGGCGGCGCGATCGCCGGCGTCAGCGCGATGGCGGCGCCGGTGTTCGACGACGCGGGCAGCATCGTGCTGAGCTTGACGGCGATCGGGCCGACCGCGGTCTTCGATTCGAAACGGGACGGGGAGGTGGCAACCGCGCTGCGGCGCGGCGCCGGCTCGTTGTCGAGGCAACTCGGCGCACCCGCAATGTCGTAGCCGGATGAAGTCCGGGTCGGTGCCGCGCTCGGGCATCGTGCTCTACACCACTCCGACAGTTTGGGATATGACGGATCCGGCCGCCGCGCGAACATCGGCCGGCGATGAGCGACATCTTCATTTCGTATTCACGCCGTGATGCCGACTTCCTGGCGCGCTTGAAGTCGAGTCTGGCGCAAAGCGGCCGTGACGCATGGATCGATCTGGAGGACATTCCGCCCTCATCGGCGTGGCGCCGCGACATCGCCGAGGGCATCGAGCACAGCCATGCCTTTGTGTTCGTGCTGAGCCCGGACTCGGTCGCGTCTGCGGAGTGCGCGAAGGAGATCGCCCACGCGGTTCGCAACCGCAAACGCATCATCCCGGTCGTTTGCCGCCCGGTGGACCCGCAGGCGGTGCCGGCCGAGCTGGCCGAGCTCAACTGGATCAGCTTCGTGGCGCCGGCGCAATTCGACGTCGCGTTCAGCATCCTGCTGGCGGCAGTCGATACCGATCTCGACTGGGTGCGCGCGCACACGCGGCTTCAACTGCGCGCGCTGCAGTGGGAGAGCGCCGGCCACGAAGGGAGCCTGCTGTTGCGTGGAAGGGAGCTCGCAGCGGCCGAGAAGCTGCTGGTCGAGACGGCACCCGGCAAGACTCCGCAGCCCACGCCGCTGCAAGGCCACTTCACGCACGAAAGCCGCAGCGCCGCCACCCGGCTGCGCCACCGGGCGGCGGGCCTGGCGCTGGTGGCGCTGATTCTGGTCGGCGCGGCGAGCTGGGTGGCTTACGAGCAGCGCCAGCGGGCTGCCGCCGAGGCCGTGGCACGCGGCGCCGAGACCGAACGTGCCAATGCCGAGAAGGCACGCGCCGAGCTGCAGACCAAAGCGGCCGTCGCCGAGAGGCAGCGCGCCGACGAGCAGGCCAAGGTCGCGACGCTGCAGACCGAGCTGGCGGCCAAGGAGAAGAGCCGCGCAGAGCTGGCGGACAAACAGGCGCAGGAAGAGCTGCTTCGCAAACGCGAGCAGGAGGCACTCAAGTTCGCGGCCGACGCCAACCGCATCCTGTACCGCGTGCCGGATCAGGCACTTCTGCTGGCGCTGCGCGGCTGGAAGGCATCGCCGGGCGGACCGTCGGAGAAAGTGGTGCGCGACGCAGTGGACAGCACTTTGGCGGTGATGCGCCAGCGCCGCGCGCTGCAGATCGAAGAGGCGAAACAGTGGGGCAGCGGCGAGAGCTACATCGCGCCCACCTGGTTCTCGGGGCGGTTGTCGGCACGCTTGAGCGCGAGCGGCCGGCATGCGCTGCTGACCACCGAACGCGGCGAATCGGGCAACGACCCGCCGGGCGACGTCTACCTGCTCGACAACGAGACGCTGAAGCTCGTGAAGCTCGACCGCGAGTACAAGTTCGCGCGCACGAAGCGCCGCCTCGAGTACACCGGGTTCAGCTCGTCCGGCAAGCGTGTCTTCGTCGCGCGCCAGTTCGGGATCGAGATGTACACGCTGGAAGGCGAGCTGATCAATGCCTTCGACTGCCCCTGCACCAAGTACCCGATCAACCTCATCGACGGCATCCGAAACGACAGCCAGATCGTCGTCGCCGACACCGACGGCGGGGCCTTCGTGCTGGCCGCGGACAACACCGGCGGCTACGCTTCGGTCGTGCGGCGCGGGCCTGGCGCGGCCAAGGAGCGCACCGTCACGCGCTTTCTCCCGGACCCCTCGGGACGGTGGGCGCTGCTGCTGCGCGGAAACGGCACGGCCCACCTCTGGCAGGTCAGCGACCGGCGCGAGCTCGCCGGTGTCGTCGGCACACGCAGTGTCGAGGTGCCCGCCACCGGGCGCCTGGTGACCGCCGCGTTCGCGCCGCCACCGGCTGCTGGGGTTTTCGCGACCGGCGGCGAAGACGGCACAGCCGTGGTCTGGCAGGTCGTCGGCAGTGCGATTCCCGGCGCCCGCGTCGAAGCGCTGGTCCGGCTGCACCACCAGGCATCGCCGGTGGCCTACACGACCTTTTCGGACGACGCCAGCGAACTGCTCACCGTGAGTGACGACGGCTCGGTGCGGGTCTGGGATCGCCGCAGCGGGAAGCTCACGCGGCACCTGCCAGGCGGGCCATGACACGGGCTCAGCCGAGAAACTCGAGCACCGTGCGCGCGAACAGCTCCGGCACCTCGGCCACGCTCAGATGCGACGCGTCGTCGAAGACATGCAGTTGCGCGCCGGGAATGCGCTCGGCGATCGCCTGCGCCATCGCTGGTGGGGCGCCGACGTCGCGCGCGCCGGCGATGACGAGTGTCGGCACACGCACCGCCGGCAGTTGATCGAGCCAGTCGACTGCCGCCACCGCATGGCAGCTCGCGGCATAACCTGCCGGGTCGCAACGAAGCAGCTGGGCCTTCAGCGCCTGCGCGGCCGCCGGATTGTTCGCGCGGTGGTCGGCATGCAGATAGCGTTCGACCACCATGTCGGCGACTGCCGCCATGCCGCCGGATTCGACCGCGGCAATGCGCTGCTGCCACGCCGCAGCGGCTGCCTCGGGGTAGGCCGCGGTCGTATTGGCCAGGACCAGGCCGGTGACGAGCTCGGGGTGGCGGATCGCGAGCCCCTGCCCCACCATGCCGCCCATCGACAGGCCGATCCAGACGACCGGACCGCGGCCCCATTCGCGGATCATCCGCGCGGCGTCGTCGACCAGTTGCTCCATCGTGTACGGGCCCGGCGGCACGGCCGAGCCGCCGTGGCCGCGGTGGTCGTAGCGCGCCACTTCGCGCGTGCGGGCGAGTTCCGCCGCGAACGCATCCCACATCGTCAGGTCGAGCCCCAGCGCGTGGCTCAGCACGATTGGCGCGCCCTGCCCTTGCACGGCGATGCGCAGCTGCGGTTCGCTGAAGGTGTGGTGCGTGGCCACGCGCATGCCGGCGGACAGCGGCTGCTTCGGCGGTAGGGCGCGGCGGTTCTTCTGGCCGCGGTCGAAATCGTCTTGTCTCGGCATCACACTTCCTTTGTCTCGAGCCACGCAGCCCACGGCGGGCGCTGCGCCAGCGATGCGGCGGTCTGCGCCAGCGATTCGAGCTGCGGCGCCGCCAGCGCGCTGGCGTGGCGAGCCGCGCCGTCCGCGTCGAACAGGCCGGCCACGTCGTCGGCGCTGAAATGGCCGCGCAAGGTGTCGTCGCTCGCGCAGGCTTCGAGCGTCAGCTCGCGCAGATGCCGGCCGCTGGCCACCGCCTGCTGCGACAACTGCTCGAGCAGCCCATGCGCGCGTGCCTTGCCGATGCGCCGTGCGAACAGAATCGCCACCGCCTCGGCGAACACCAGCCCTTGCTGCCCGTCGATGTTGCGCCGCATGCGCGGCGTGTCGACCTGCAAACCGCCGGCCACGTCCGCGAGCGCCTTCACCGCGCCATGCGCGGCGATGAACAGGCCGGCAACTTCCGCGAGCTCGGCCTGCCAGTTGCCGAGGCCGCGCTCGTGTTCCTGCGCCATCGCGGCCAGCAGTGCCGACACGCGGTGCGGCACACGCAGCGAGGCCGCAAGCGCGATCATCGCCGCGACCGGATTGCGCTTGTGCGGCATCGCCGACGAACCGCCGCGGCCGCCGCCGCCGGATGGCTCCGACATTTCGCCGATTTCGCCTTGCGCCATCAACGACACATCTTTCGCGATCTTGCCCAGCGTGCCCGTCAGCACGCCGACTTCGCAGGCCAGCGACACCAGTTCGTCGCGCTGCGTGTGCCAGGCTGCGGGGGCGGTGGCGATCTGCAGCGACTGCGCCACGCGCTGCACCACCGCCGGCGCCTTCTCGCCCATCGCCGCGAGCGTGCCGACGGCGCCGCCGAGCTGCAGCCGCAGCGCCGCCGCGCCGGCCGCACGCAACCGCTGCTGGCTGCGCACCAGCGGCGCGATCCAGCCGGCAAGCTTGAAGTCCACGCTCAGCACCTGCGCCGGCTGCATCAGTGTGCGGCCGAGCACGGGGGCTTCGCGGTGTCGCTGCGCCAATGTCAGCAGCGCGGCCGTCAGCGTCGTGAGGTCGCGATCGAGCAAGGCCAGCGCGCGGCGCAGGCACAGCACCATCGCGGTGTCGACCGCGTCCTGGCTGGCGCTGCCCCAATGCACGTAGCCCGCGGCGTCGGCATCGAACAATGCCACCGTTTCGGTGAGCTTCTTCACCAGCGGAATCGCGAGGCTGCCGGCACGCGCGCTGGCGCCGACGAGCGAGCGCAGGTCGTACAGCTCCGACTTGCACACACCGACGATCGCCGGGCCGGCGGTCGGCGGAATCACGCCTTCGTCGGACTGGGCGCGTGCGAGGGCCGCCTCGAAATCGAGCATCGCCTGCACGACCGCGGTCTCGCTGAAGACCTCGATCATCTCGGGCGTGGACAGAAGGCTTTCGAACACCAGCGCGGACATGCAAAGCCTCGGCGAACGGATACCCTCGCGATGCTAGCGCGCGCGCCGGCGTCTGCGGCGCGGTATGCGCGCAACAGGCGCGGGCCGTGCGATCCTCAAGCCTTGGGCGGCGGCGTCGGCGTGGGCCCTGAGGGGCCGGCCTTCGCCATCACCCGCACGGCCTTGCGTTCGACCAGCTGCTTGATGTTGGGCAGCGACAGCAGGTGCGCGTGCAGCAGCATCATGATGCCGCTGCGATGCAGCTCCAGCGTGGCTTCGTCGGAGAGGGCGCCGAGCTTGTCCTCGTCGATGGCCAGGAAACCCTCGACCTTGAGGTTCACGCCGTTGGGCATGGCCGCGTCGGCCTGCATGTCCTTCAGCAGGTCCAGCTCGACGAGGCGGCTGCACATGGCGCGGGTGCGCCGCTGCTCCGCATCGAAGCGCTCGAGGAAGGCGATCATGTTTTTCAGCGTGCCGGTGGGCTGGCCCTCGGCATCGAACAGCGGCTCGCCTTCGGTGTCGCTGACGCCGCTCCACGCGGCGTCGATGAAGACGGCCGGTGCATCGGCGCCCTTCACGGCCGCCGTGAGAAACGGGAAGCGGCGGATGAAGGCGGGGACGTAGCCCGCATCCCAGCGCGCGCCGTTCAGCCGCAGGTTCTCGTTGGCCGCGAGGCCGAGCATGACCACGGGCGCGACCACCGGCTTGCCGGCCTCGCTGCGCTCGCCGGTGTTGACGAAGATGATCGGGAATTCGAGCGCGGCCTGCGGAAACTCCGTGGCGGTCAGGTACACCGCATGCATGCCTTGCGTGATCGAGAAGTCGCTGAGCTTTTGCAGCTTCTTGTGGCGGTGCAGAACCGAATCGAGCAGCTGCGGCTCGCGGTAGAGGGCGGAATTGATCAACGCGGACTCCTTCTGAGGCCGAGCGGCTCCGCCGCCGCAGCATCCGGATCCGGCGGGAGCGGCTGCGCGAGCACCTTGTCGACCCGCTTGCCGTCGAGGTCGACGACCTCGAAGCGCCATCCTTCCCACTCCACCGAGTCGCCGGTGGCGGGCAGCCGGCCGAGCAGCAGCATGACCATGCCAGCGAGCGTGTTGTAGCGCCCGCGGTCTTCCTCGGGCAGCTCCTTCAGGTCGAGCCGGTCCTTCAGCTCCGGCACCGGAATCAGCCCGTCGAACAGCCAGCCGCCGTCCTCGCGCTGCACGGCCCAGGAATCTTCGGGTTCGCTGCTGCTGAACTCGCCGGTGATGGCCTCCAGCACGTCGCGCACGGTGATCACGCCCTGCACCTCGCCGTACTCGTCGACGACGAAGACGAGCTGCGCGCCGGACGCGCGAAAGTGGTCGAGCAGTTCCATGCCGGACAAGGTCTCCGGCACGAACACCGGCGGATCGAGCCGCTCGGTCAGCGACAGGGGGCGCCCCTGCATCAGCTGCTGCAGCAGGCCTTGCGCCGAGACGACGCCGAGCACGTCGTCGAGTCCGCCGCGGCACACCGGGTAGCGTGAATGCTCCTCTTCGACGATCACGCGCAAGACGTCGTCCGGAGGGGCCGCGGCGTCGAGCCAGACGATCTCCACGCGCGGGATCATCATCGAACCTACCTGCCGTTCGTCGAGGCGGAAGACGTTGCGCACCATCTGGTGCTCCTGCTCCTCGATGATGCCGGCGTCCAGCCCTTCCTCGAGGCTTGCGGCGATCTCCTCTTCGGTCACGCTGCGCGACGGACCGCCCTGGATGCCGAGCAGGCGCAGCGTGCCTTCGGTGGAGATCGACAGCAGCCGCACGAATGGCCGCGCGATCATCGAGAGCCACTCCATCGGCTTCGCGACCATGCGCGCGACCGACTCCGGGTACATCTGGCCCAGGCGCTTCGGCACGAGTTCGCCGAAGATGATCGTCAGATAAGTGATGATGACCACGACCAGCGCCGTGGCCGTGATGCTTGCGGCGCGGTCCTCGATCGGAAACGTGCCGAGCAGCCAGTGCGCGAGCGGCTCGGCGAACGCGGCTTCGCCGACGATGCCGTTGAGGATGCCGATCGACGTGATGCCGATTTGCACGACCGACAGGAACTTGGTCGGGTTGTCGTGCAGGTCCATCGCGACCTGGGCGCTCGCATCGCCGGTCTCCACCATCACCTGCAAACGCGCCTTGCGACTCGCGGTCAAGGCCATTTCCGACATTGCGAACAGGCCGTTGAGGAAGATGAGGAAAGTCAGTAAGGCAACGTCCATCCGGAGCGTGCGAGGGAGAAAGGGCGCAGCGTAGCAGAATCGCGGCACGTTTCGCGCCGTCGCGCGCACGCCGCTTGCCCATGAAAGCCCTATGAACTACATCGTCGGAGACGTGCAAGGCTGCTGCGCAGCGTTCGACCATCTGCTGGCGAAGATCGACTTCTCGCCGTCGCGCGACCACCTCGTCGTGCTCGGCGATCTGGTGAACCGCGGGCCGCAGAATCTCGCCACGCTGCGCCGGCTGCGCGGGCTCGGCAGCTCGGCGACCTGCCTGCTCGGCAATCACGACCTGCACCTGCTCGCGGTCGCCCACGGCGTGCGGCGCGAACACGGCGACGACACACTCGGCGACATTCTGCGCGCGCCCGATCGCGACGAGTGGCTGGCCTGGCTGCGCGAGCATCGCCTCGCCGTGTACGAGCACGGATGGCTGATGGTGCATGCCGGCGTCGTGCCGCAGTGGGACAAGGACACCACGCTTCGCCTCGCCGGCGAGGTCGAGCAGCGCCTGCGCGGCGACGGCCTCGGCGACTTTTTGCAGGTGATGTACGGCAACGAACCGTCGCGCTGGGACGAAGCGCTCAGTGGCGACGAGCGTCTGCGCTTCGCGGTCAACGTGCTGACGCGCATCCGCTTCGTCAGCGCCGACGGCCGCCTGGACCTGAAAGCGAAGGCGAGCGACGCGCCGGCCGGCCACGTGCCCTGGTTCGACGCGCCGGAGCGCAAAACAAAGGGCGTGCCGATCGCCTTCGGTCACTGGTCGGCGCTGGGCCTCGTCGACCGGCCCGACCTGCTGGGCCTGGACACCGGCTGCGTGTGGGGCCGTCAGCTCACCGCCGTCCGCGTGGACGGCGGCCGGCGCGATCTCGTGCAGGTGGAATGCGGCAAGTCGCCGCCGCCGGGCTGAAAGGCTCAACGACGGATGATCGGCGCCGACGCGGCCTGCATCGAACGCATCGGCGTGAGGTCGAAGACCTTGGCGAGATCGGTCTCGGTGCCGATGGCGGCTATCGACGCGGTGACTTCGTCGGCCACCACCGGTCTCTCCTGGCTCAGCACCACCGTCGCGACGACGGCCGCGGCAACGGTCAGCGCCACCCATCCTTCGGGCCTGGCATGGCCGGATTTGGATCTGCGCTTCATTGGAGTCGTCCCTGCGGTCGTTGTCGCCCCATTCGAGCAAGCGAGATGCCCGAGTCGGCGAGCCGTGCGCACCACTGAGCCATGTGTTTGTCTGCAATGCAATCTTTGCGCCTGGAGGCTTCGCCGGCGACGTTCTTACGGGCTGTACCGCCCGGTTGTCTCGAAAGCCCCCGACTACAATTCGACCCTCCCGAAAGGAAGCGTGGCCGAGCGGTTGAAGGCACTGGTCTTGAAAACCAGCGACGGAGAAACCCGTCCGTGGGTTCGAATCCCACCGCTTCCGCCGAATGGTCAGGTTTTATGCGGGCTGCAGCCGTTGTGCCGGCCGCCACCCATCATAGAACCCACCATCTCTTCGCGCGCTGACATGCGACGCATTGACACAACGATCGGGCGCGCAACCGGGACCGGGGCCGCGAAGCCCCCCGGCGGGCCAACGATCTACGGGCTTCACGAGGACGATGGAGCTCCGGCTCTCCAAGCATCGATGCCTCCGGCCGCTGTGATCTCGGCATCGAGCCTAGCTTCAGCGTCTTGGACGCTACGAAAGGCATCCGGTCCATCGAACACGATGTGATCCTCGGGTAGCAGCTCCGCACGAGTCTTGCGAACAAACGATCCGTTGGGACCTTCAACGAGAAAGCTGTTGTTCATGACTCTTCTCTCCTGTAGTGGAACCCGAGCCTATTGGCCATCCGCTGCCAGACCCGGTGCACGAGTTGTTCGCCGAAGTCGTTCCAGCGGACCTGGTTGCAGCGAACTTCATCCCTCAGCCTAGGCTCCACGTGAGCCGCCTCTGCGTCGTATTCGGCTTGAACGTCGAAAACTTGAGTTCTGTCGAGCGGCCAGACCATGTACCGATGCCGGGACGTGACGACCCTGACCTCGTGGAACTGAAACTCGAGCGCCAACTTGAGATCCTCCACGCTCGGACCTGTGCCGCCAGGATGGTTGTGAGTAAACGTCGCACCCGAAGCTTGGAGCAGCTCATACGTTGGGAATGACACCCGATTGCCATGGCCAGTACGTCGGGCAATCTCCGTGCCGGCAGGAGAAATGAGCGCGCCCGTTTCGATCGGCTTGTGTCGAATGGCGTTCTCGACTCCGACTGCGCGAAGGCGCGCAGGCGTGCTCGTGTCTGGTGCCTGCGCATGAGAGTTCGTGCTCAAGGGCC
>DATKCI010000363.1:0-3898 GCA_035513255.1 Piscinibacter sp.
GGCGAGCGGCTCGAGCTGGTGCACTGAACCTGGAAGGAACACAAGAAATGCGACTCGTCCGATTCGGTGCCCGCGGCAGCGAGAAACCTGGGCTGATCGACGCTCAAGGGGTCGTGCGCGACCTCACGGCTGTGGTGCCGGACATCGATGCCCGCACGCTCTCGCCGGCGGCGCTGGCGCGCCTGCGCGAGGTTGACCCCGCCACACTGCCGGCCGCACCCGCCGGCACGCGGCTGGGGGCGTGCGTCGGCAGCATTCCCAATCTGGTTTGCATCGGCCTCAACTACTCTGACCACGCGGCCGAAACCAACACGCCCATCCCTTCGCAGCCCATTGTGTTCAACAAGCACACCGGCGCTGCGGCGGGCCCCAACGATGCGCTGATCCTCG
Organism: Piscinibacter sp.; assembly: GCA_035513255.1. Lineage (GTDB taxonomy): Bacteria > Pseudomonadota > Gammaproteobacteria > Burkholderiales > Burkholderiaceae_C > Albitalea. Next base: position 391 of record DATKCI010000363.1, read on the forward strand.
CTCCCGGTTCGGCCAAGCTGGACTGGGAGGTGGAACTGGCGGTGGTGATAGGCACACCGGCGTGGCACGTGCGCGAGGAGGATGCCCTGCGCCACGTCGCGGGCTACTGCCTTTGCAACGACGTGTCGGAGCGCGCCTGGCAGATCGAGTACGAAGGGCAGTGGACCAAGGGCAAGAGCTACTACGGCTATGCACCCCTGGGCCCGTGGCTGGTGACCGCCGACGAAGTGCCCGACCCGCAGGACGTGGACCTGTGGCTGGAGGTCAATGGCGTGCGGCGCCAGAACGGCAACACGCGCACGCAGATCTTCGGCGTCGCGCACATCGTGTCCTATCTGAGCCGCTTCATGGCCTTGCAGGCCGGCGACGTAATCGCCACCGGCACGCCGCCGGGCGTGGGCCTGGGGCACAAGCCGCCGCTGTTCCTGAAGGCGGGCGACCGCGTCGCGCTGGGCAGTCGGCTGCTGGGCGAGCAGCGCCAGAGCGTGTTGGCTTACGACGATGAAACCATGGGAGCGCGGTGGCGCGAAGCGCGCTTGCCGCAGCTTTGATGCCGCAAGTGGGTGAAGCCGGCTTGAGCTACGCCCAGATCGCCCGCGCCGTTGACATCGGCAAGGAGACTGTGGGCAAGTTCATGCTGTCGGCCCGCGCCGCGGGCGTTGACTGGAGCGTCGCGCAGACGCGTACCCGCGGCCGCCGCCGAGTCGGCGGCGCCCAGGCCGACCCGTTCAGCCGATGGCGGCACTACTCTGTGGCCGCAACTCCTTGCGCAAGATCTTGCCTACGGCTGATTTTGGCAATGCCTCGATGAAGGTGATGTGGCGCGGCACCTTGTAAGGCGCGAGTAGCTTGCGGCAATGCGCTTCGAGCTGTTCGGCCAGCAAGCCGGGTGAGCGGCGCACCACGAACAGGTGGGGTGCCTCGGCCGATCGCTCGTCCGGCACTCCGATGCACGCGCATTCGAGCACGTCAGGGTGCATGGCGACCACACCCTCGATCTCGTTGGGATAGACATTGAAACCGGAGACCAGGATCATGTCCTTCTTCCGGTCCACGATGTACATCAGTCCCTGCGCATCCATGGTGACGACATCCCCGGTCTTGAACCAACCGTCGGCCGTGAACGCTTTGCGGGTCTCCTCCTCGCGATTCCAGTAGCCCGCGAACACCTGCGGCCCCTTGATGAGCAACTCACCAGGCGTGCCGAGCGGCACCGGTTGGCCGGCGTCATCCACGATCAGGACGTCGGTCGAGGGTACCGGTGCGCCGATGGTGCCGTTGCGGCCAGGGGCGTTGAAGGTGACGCTGGGCGACGTTTCGGTGAGCCCATACGCTTCGGTGATCGGCGGGCCGCCTGCCTCCACCCACTTCTTGGCGACAGCCGCCTGGATCGACGCGCCTGCGCCCACGGCCAGGCGGCAGCGGGAGAAGTCGACCTTCGAGAGTTCGGGCGAGGCCACCATGGCGTTGAACAAGGTGTTTACGCCGATCAGCATGTCGAAGGGTGCCCGCTGCAACTCGTCGCACAGCGCCTTGGTGTCGCGCGGATTGACGACAAGGCGGTTGTGGGCGCCACAGGCCAGGGCCATCAAGGCCATGCCCAGCGGGTAGATGTGGTACAGCGGCAGCGGCGTGACCAGTTCGAGGTTTTCGAGATCCAACGCGAGCCGCAGCCAGGACTGCATCTGCAGCACGCTCGCAAGCACACTGCGGTGCGTCAGGCACGCCCCTTTCGAAACGCCGGTGGTGCCGCCGGTGTACTGCAGGAAGGAAAGGTCCGAGGGTTGGACTTGTGCGGCGCTGAAACTGGATGGTGTCAGGGCCGAAATTGCATCGCACAGCGATACGATGCGGGCGTCCCTGCTGCCGCCCTGCACCGCCGATGGGGCGGCAGGAGCAAGCAGCGCCTGCCTCACGCCCTGCATGGGCACTGTCACGACATGCCGCACCTGCGTCTGGTCCAGCGCCTCGGCAACGAGCGGCATGAATGGCTCTCCGGCGAGCAGCGCGGCGGCACCGGAGTCGCTCAGCTGATATTGCAGCTCGCGGGCCGTATAGAGCGGATTCATGGTCACGCCAACCATGCCGGCCCGCAGGATCGCAGCCAAAGCCACCGGATAGAGCAGGTTGTTGTGCAACAGGAGGGCGACGCGATCGCCGCGCTGGAGACCTGCAGCCTGCAACGAGCGCGCGAGCAGTGCCGATGCACGCTCCACCTCGGCAAAGCTCAACGATTCACCTGCGCAGCTGACAGCCGTGCGGGGGGCATACCGCGCAAAGGCGCGCTCGAGCAAAGTGACGAGCGTTTCGCCCTCATCAAGGTCCAGGTCTCGAGGAAGGCCGGCCGGGTAGGCCGCATGCCAGAGTCGTTGTTCCATGTTTGTCTCCTGTTGACGCCAGCGCTCAGGCCGAGAGCGCTTCGCGCACGAAGTCCATCCGGTCCTGGCCGAAGAACATCTGGTCGCCGACGAAGATCGTCGGCGCGCCGAACACGCCGCGCTTCACGGCTTCTTCCGTCGTCGCCTTCAGCGCGGCCTTGGTGTCGGGGTCCTGCGCGAGCCGCTCGATGTCCGCAGGATCGAACCCGCCCGCTGTCAGGGTGTCCGCAGTGAGTTGCGGATCGTTCAGGTTGAGGGCATCGATCCACAGCGCCTTGAAGACGCAGCCGAGCAGTTGCTGCAACTGCTCGGGGCGGCGCAGCTGGATGCCGGTCACGGCACGCATGAGGAACAGGGTGATGATCGGGAAGTGCTTGTTCTCCTTGAACGGCACGCCGTAGCGGCGGGCGTGGCGCTCGTAGTCCATCTGCACGTAGCGCCCCTTGACCGGGATGGTGGCCGGAGAGGCGTTGCCCGTGGCCTGGTAGACGCCGCCGAGCAGCATCGGCCGATAGATGAGTTCGGCGCCATGGCTGGCGCACAGCGTGGGCAGTTGCGTCCACGCCAGGTACGACGCGGGGCTGCCGACGTCGAAGAAGAATTCGAGGGACTTGCGCATGAAAAAGGCTCCTTTAAATAACGACCGTTTGATAAACGAAAGTTATTTTATTTCCACCGAAGTGTCAACGGGGTTTTTCCGGTTCGCCGATTTTGTTTGACAAACGAGCGTTTACCAATTATTGTCCGCTCACTGAACGACTTCTACTTGAAGGAGACATCATGGACAACCCAGGCAGCCACAAGGGTGTGGCTCTCGTCATCGGCGCCGGCGACTCCACCGGTAGTGCCATCGGCGCACGTTTCGCCCGCGAGGGCTACGTCGCGTGTCTCACGCGTCGCTCGGCCGACAAGCTCGAGCCTGCCGTCGAGCGCATCCGCGCCGCCGGTGGCCAGGCATTCGGCTACGGCAGCGATGCACGCAAGGAGGAAGACGTGGTCGCGCTCATCGACCAGATCGAAAAGGAGCGCGGCCCCATCGAGGTGATGGTGTTCAACATCGGCGCCAACGTGCCCAGCAGCATTCTGGAAGAGACGGCACGCAAGTACACGAAGATCTGGGAGATGGCCAC
>DATKCI010000364.1:0-6334 GCA_035513255.1 Piscinibacter sp.
CAACGCCGTGATCGGCGCCGTGTGGCTCGGCTTGAAGGCCTTGCCCGGCCCGTTCTGACAGGCTCAGGTGTCCGCTTCTGAGACCGTGTCCCGTATCAACCCTGACTGATAGACGGACACATTCCAAGGCCTGAGACAGTCCGTGAACCCGATAATTCCGGGTTTTCCTGTTTCCCGACAAGCACTTACGATGCGCTCCATTTTGTGGCATGCGGCTTGCGCCATGCCATCCCGCCGGCGACCCACGAGGTCAACGGCGAGACGAGAACAAAGGAGACGTCGTGGCAATGAATTTCAGGAACGGCCAGCCTCGCCGGCTGCTCGCCGCGTTGGCGCTGTCCGCCTGCACGCTCGCACGCTCGCACAGGCGGATGTGGTGATCGGGCAGGTGGCGCCTTTGTCCGGCGTGCTGGCCAGCACCGGTCGGCAAATGGTGCCAGGCGGTCGGAGGTCCCGCTGCCGATCGCCGGCGAAGGCCATGCGCAGGCGATGAACCAATATGAACGCCAGCTGATCGAGCGCGCGCTGGTCGAGAGCCGCAGCGTATCGGCCGCCGCCAGGCGCCTGGGCATCGGCCGCGCCACGCTGTACCGAAAGATGGCGGCCTACCACCTCGGCCGCTGGCGCGATGCGAACGCTTGAGTGAACCTGCGTGGCGCTCGCGCGTTGCTGAACCTTACCGTGCGGTTTTCAAACGCGGCTCGTCGATGCCGCTCGCGCGATTGAGCTGCATCAGCGTCAGCGGGCCCGCGAGCCCGTCCGGCTGCAGGCCTTGCGCCAGCTGGAACGCGAAGACCCGCGCGTACAGCGTGTCGTCGCCCGCCGGCGGTGTCGTGGTGTCGTCGGCGGCCGCCAGTCTCTGGCGCAGCCATGGTGCGAGTGACCCGACGTCGGTCACGACTTCGCCTTCTCGGTAGCCGGGCGGCGCACGCCACAAGGTGGCGAACTCGCCGCGCCACGCACGGGCCAGCAGCACCAGCGGCACCTTGTGCTCCGCGTTGCCGAGACGCAGCGTGGCGCTTTGGTCCGACAAGCCGGTGAGCAGCACGTGGGCCACGCGCCCCCGCTCGTCGCTCACCGTCACGATGCCGGGGCGGCCGAGCTGGCGGATCGGCGCCAGACCGGCACGGCTGCGGTAGCAGTGCAGCCCCTGCAGCGCCGCGGCGGCACACGGTTCGCCGGCGCCGAGCGACACGCCCCACAGACTCGCCAGCGCGCGCCAGGCCTGCGCTTCGTCGGAGGTCGCCATGCTGAACACGGCGCCCAGGTCGCTGTCCGGTGCGTGGGCGACCGGCATTGGCGCGGCGCCTGTCGCGGTGGTGGTCACTGTGGGCGCCGGTGCGGGCGCCACGGGCGTCGGCGGCACCGACGCCAGGGCCGACGCCGGCGCGGCGGCCGGCATGGGTCCGGGCGCTGCGGCGGGCGGCGCGGCCCGCGTAGGCACCTGCGAAGGGCCTTTCAGCGCGGCGATGGCCGATGCCAGCTTCGGCCCCAGCACCGGCGAAAGCACCGTGCCGGCCACCGCCGCGATGCCGATCACGGAGGCCATCGCGAACCAGCGCGGCCAACGCGCCGCCGCCGGCCTCGGAGGCGTCGGCACGAAGCTCGTGGTGGGCGAGCGGCGCCCGAACACCTCGGCCGCGGCGTGATCGACGATGCGCTGGTCGATGCGGTGCTGGCCGACGGTTTGCGCGGTCAGCATCGCCCGGTCGCACAGCACGTTGATGCGCCGCGGCACGCCGCGGCACAGCTGGTGGATGCGCGCGAGCGCGAGAGGGTCGAACGGCATGTCGCCGGTCATCCCGGCCACCGACAGGCGGTGCGCGATGTAGCGCGTGGTTTCGGCCTCGGCCAGCGCGGGCAGGTGATAGCGCGCGACGACACGCTGCGCGAGCGGCTCGAACGCCGGCTGCTCGAGCATCTTGCGCAGCTCCGGCTGGCCGATCAGCAGCACCTGCAGCTTGCGCTCGCTGGTGTCGAGGTTGGTCAACAGGCGCAGCTGCTCCAGCACGTCGGCCGACAGCGCCTGCGCCTCGTCGACGACGATCAGCGTGCGGCGGCCGGTGGCATGCGAGAGCAGCAAGTGGCCGTGGATCTCGTCGATCAGGTCGTTCGGCGCGCCGGCGGCCGGCAGCTCGATGCGCAGGTCTTCGCAGACGCGCGTCAGCAGCGCGCTGACGCCGAGCCGCGGGTTGACGACGTTGGCCACGTCGAAGTTCGACGGCAGCTGCTCGATGAACGAGCGCAGCACGGTCGTCTTGCCCGCGCCGATCTCGCCGGTCAGCAGCACGAAGCCGGTGCCGCGGCGCAGCCCGTAGCCGAGGTGCGCCAACGCCTCACGGTGCTTGGCGCTCATGTACAGGAAGCGCGGATCCGGCGCGATCGAGAACGGCTCGTGGGTCAGCCCGAAGAAGGACTCGTACATGCCGCGCAGGATAACCGCGCGGGGGCACACAGATCGGCCTCTTGTTCCCTCTCCCTCTGGGAGAGGGCCAGGGTGAGGGCTGCGGCAGTAGATGAACAGCCGCTGTTCGCCGACGCCGCGGCCCTCACCCCAACCCTCTCCCAGAGGGAGAGGGAGTCATGTCTTCCGAGAGGGAGTCAATCCTTGACGTGCCAGCGCGTCGTCGATCGCGCCTTGCGTGGTCGGCCTGACCACGCGTGCGACTTCCTTGCCGTCACGCAGGAAGATCAGCGTCGGCCACAGCTTCACGCCGAACGAGCGGCCGAGCCGGCGGCCGCTGCCGTCCTCGATCTTCAGATGGCGCAGGCCCTCGTGGCCGGCCAGCGCCCCCGCGATCAGCGGCTGCGCCGCGCGGCAGTGGCCGCACCACGGCGTGCCGAACTCGACGAGCGTCGGGCCGTGGAGTGTGTCGACTTCGGCGCGGCCGGGCTCCACGCTCGCATAGACCGTGTTCATGGCTGTCTCTCGCCGCGACCCTTGTTCGCCATCTTTGCCGTCTCGTCCTTCGACGAAGACCAATCGGTGTCGTCTGGCATGAGACCTCCTTGGGTTCCAGGCAGGGGCGGCGTCGCCGCCACGAAAGCAAAGGCAGCAACGCGGATGCCTGCACTTCGCGATCTCAAGACGAGCGCTGCGGCATATCGCCGATGAGCTTGTTCCCCGGCATGGCGCGCAGCGCGCCGACTGCCAGGCGCTCATTGCATCCGTTGACAACCATGCGATCCACCACCGTCTCCTGAACGATCGTCCACTGCGACCGCACCATGTCGACGGCTTCATCCCTCTCGTAGCCGAACATTTCCGGCTCGGACAAGAGGTTGCTCCACGACACCTCCCCACCGTTCTCGCCGAAGCCCATCGCGAGAAACATCCGCGGCGTGGCGGGGCGCGCGGTCAGATCGAAGGCGGGCGACAAGCTGAAGAAGCCGTGCACGTCGGCCAGGAAGCCCGTGTTGCAGTCGTGATCGTCGGTGTTGCCGACCAGGCAGTTGAAGGCGATTCGGCGAAACAACTCGCGGATGTCCTCGGACGGTGTTCGTTCCCACACGCGCATCTGCCGCGCCAGGTTCGTGTACGAGCCCATGTAGGAATACCCCTGCACTTCGGGCCTGGACCACAGTACCGTGCGCGCGCTGACGTAGCGCCGCCTCGCGAACCGGCCGTCGGCAAGGCGCTCGCGGTCGAACCGCTCGACCAGCAGCACGGTCGCGTCACCCACGTTGACCACCCGGTGCCGCGGCACGCGGATGCCGCAGGCCTCGGCGACCGTGAGCAGGGCCCCCTCCATCGTCGGTACCGGCGGCTGGTCCCGGTTGTCGGAGGTGCTCGTGAACTTGGCCAGCCACAGGGCAGCGTCGTGCGCGATCGTCGTCTTCGGCCGAGCACCCCCTGCGGACGTGCCTTGCAGCAGCAGATCGCGGTCCTCGTCCGCCACGCTCTCGCCGGCTTCGATCGCGCGGTGCAGATCGAACAGCCGCTCGAGCGAATCGATGCCCGGCACGTGCCCGTGGTTCAGCGGCGGAACCGACGGATCGGTGCTGAACGCAAGGGCGCCGACGGATTGCCCTCTGGCCAGCAGCAAGTAGCCGAGGGTCTCCTGGGGACCGTGAAGCCGGTCGATCAGCCGCTTGCCCCAGTCGTCCGGCCCGGCGTCCAGCAAGGCCGAGAACCATCCGGACAGATGGGTCGTCGAGAACGGTTTTTTGTGCAGCGGCAGCGCCACCGGATCCAGCGGCACGGCATTGGGGCGCCCGAGATAGGACTTTCCGTACACAAAGCTTCCCACGCCGCCGCCTGCGGTTCGCACGTGGCTGAACCGGCCCGCGACAACGGGCTCCGTCGTGCCCGGGAGGTAGATCCAGACGTAAACCTGTGCCTCAGAACTCATTGCCGGCATCCGGGCGCGCGACCCGCACGCGCTTGTCGCTCAGCGACAGTTCCAGCGCCAGGCCGTCGCGATCGAGCCCGGGATCGGCGATCAGGTCCAGTTCCTTGGAGAGACCCATGGCGGACAGCGCGGCGAGGTAAGCACCGAACGAGGTGCTCAGCGCGCCGCGTTCGATCGCCTCGATGGTCGAGCGTGACAGCCCGGACTTGTCGGCCAGATCGCTGAGCCGCAGGCGGCGACGCTTCCGAGCGGCACGGATGCGCGTGCCCAGATCTCCGGCCTGTCGCAGAACGTCAGGATGGAGTTGGTCCAAAGTTGGTTTGCGTGCCATAGAAGCAATTATGTTGCTTGATGCTCGCTATGACAATCATATCTAGCCGAGATCAAGCCTTGACGCCGGCCACCTGGGTGAGATGCCGCCGGATGCACCCCCGCAAGGCCGCGCGTCCGGCCGCATCCAGTTTGTCCCGCCGCATCGCCGCGAAACCGCGTTCGCAGGCCTTGCGGTCCGCATCGTCCCAATGGGCGACGGTGAACCCCTGAGAAGCCAGCGCCGCCACCAGCTCGTTCGCCTGCAGCGTCACGCGGTCGCGCCGCGCATGGGGCCGGTCGACCACGTAGGCGAGCGTCGCGATCGCCCGATCGAGCAGGATCCACGGGAAGTTCAGCGCCGCGTACGGCCCGACCGACAGCGCGTCACCGCCGAGGCGGATGCGCTCGGGCAGCAGCATCCGAAGCGCGCCGGGCATGCGCTCGCGCGGCACGCCGACCGCGAGGTCGGGTCGCTGCTTGCCGACGATGTAGGCGCCGGCCGCACCGATCGCCGCGCCGATCGCCGTGCCGGCGAGCAGCGTGTGGCCGACGGTCATTGCGTCGGCGGTCGCGCCGGTGGCGGCGCCGGCCACCGCGCCGGCCGTCATCAGCTGCCGCGGCTTGAGGCCGAGCAGCTGCCAGGTTTGTTCGCTGAACAAGTCGTCGGCAAACAGCGTGTCGGTGTCGCTGCCGGCGCTGACGAGGTGGTGCGAGAACAGCGAGATGATCTTGCCGTGGGTGCGCGATTCCTTCGCGGCGATGGTGTCCATGTAGCGCCGCTTCAGCGCCTCGGCGGCCTCCGCGCGGGCGCCGGCGTCGGCGTCCTGCAAGGTCTGCGTTTCGGAATGGGCGAGGCAGTCGGCGAGCAGGTCGACGATGAGTTCGGCGCAGTCGTCCAGCCGCGCTTCCCACTCGGTGCGCAACAGCGCGATCGCCTGAGTGAGGCCGGGTTTCCAGCGCTGCTCGATGCCGGCCAGCGTTTCGAGCAGCTCGATGCGGTCGGCAAAGCTCGCGCGCTGCGCATTGAACTCGCGCACCGCGTTGAAGTGCAGGCCGAGCCGGCGCTTCCAGGCCTGCACGTGGTCGTCGGTACCGCTGCGGTTGATCACCGCCAGCCGGGGCGCGCCGGTGAGCCGCAGCACCTCCATCTCGGCGAGGTGGATGTCGAGCAGCGGCCGCGAGCCGTCGACCACGTAGATCAGCCCGGCCCCCTCGGCCACCGGCGCGAACAGCCGGCATTCGGCATCGAACGCCGGGTCGCCGCGGTGCCGTTCGACGAAGTCGCGAAACGCCTGCAGCGGATCGGGCGCGTCGGCGGCGGCGCGCAGTTCGGCCAGCGCTTCGCGCGCGTTCTGGAAGCCGGGCGTGTCGTAGAAGACGAACAGGTCGCGCAGCGAGAAGCGCTGCACCTCCACCGTCTCGCCGGGCATCGCCGACACACGCACCCGGTCGTCCTCGGCCAGCGTGGAGACGACCGACGACTTGCCGTGGTTGACGGCGCCGACGATCGCGAAGGCGGGCGTGTCGTCCGTCATCGTTCGATGCTCAGAGCGAGCCGCTGGATGGATTTGAAGCGCTGCCAGACGGCGAAGCGCTCGTCGTCGACCGCGCCGGCGGCGACCAGCAGCACGACGACCTCGGCGCCGGCCGGCGCGGCGCCGGCCACCTCG
>DATKCI010000365.1:0-5727 GCA_035513255.1 Piscinibacter sp.
GGCGGGGTCGGGGAGCGAGCTGGATGACGAGAACGGACATGGTGGGTGGGCGCTGTGCGGCCGCAGGCTACCGCGATTGTAGGTACGCGGCAACTGCGATCCTTAACAAATCAATGACTTACGGCTCGTTGTTCCAGTTCGGTCGGAGCATTGTGGGGGTAGGTAGTCACGATCCGCGTGCATTCTCTCGCCGGCGGGTGAGCGGCACGATGTCGTTCCCCCTGCTCCGGTGCACCAGCGAAATTTCTTCGAGAACACGGTCCTCGAGGCGCAGACGGCCGCGGATCTCGAAGTAGTCCGACTTCAGCGTGACCCGCTTGTCGTCGACGTCGAGGCCCTCCGGCAGGTGGGTCCGGACTTCGGGGAGCGTCTTGAACGGCGTTCGTTGCCGCACCTGGATCAGCCGCTCGGCAGTGCCCACGTCCAGCCCGGTGATCGCGGCCAGCATCACTTCGCGGGGCGCGGTGTTCAGGTTCACCTGGGCGCGCGCCGGCAGGATCACGACGTAGGGCGACATCAGCTGGATCGACTCGGAATCGATGCCGAACCAGGCCAGCTGGGCCACGCTTTCGGGCGGCAAGGGCACGCTGCCGCCGCCGGCTCCGGTCTGCGCGGGCGCCAGCGCCTGAAGCAAACCGGTGGCGATGCGTTCGGCCACCCCGGGCGAGACGTTGATCGTCTCGAACAGTTGGCGCAGCCCTTCGAGTTCGGCTTCGACGACCTTGTTGTCGTCCACGAGGTTGCGCAGGTTGTAGCGCGACTGGGCGTCGACGATGCTGCCCGACAGGAAGGCCTCAGGACCGTCGTCGCCGGTGTTGTCCTTGTCCACCGCGAGGAAGGTCGACAGCCGCGCTTCGGCCAGCGGCGTCGCCCACGGCTCGGTCAGCGCGGTCGGCCGGCCCGACTTCCCGTCTTCGCGCAGGATCAGCTGGGCCCAGGCAAGCGCCCCCGAAAGAATCCACGCCGACTGCAGCCGCGCACGCTCGGCGGTCTCCACCTGCACCGCTCGCCACTGCTGCCAGACCATCTGCGAGGCCAAGGTCACGACCAGCGTGACGATGATCATCGCGGTGAGCAGGGCCGCGCCGCGCTGGCGCTTGCGGATCGTCATGGCACTTGCGGCCCGAGCACGACGTCGCGCGTCAGCGTGCCGTTCAAGCCGGTGTTCCCACTGAGATCGAGCACCAGCCGCACGCCCGATGGCAGGGCCTGGCGCGGAACGACGGCGCTCGCGCCCGGCGGTGGCGCTTGCGCGACGTCGCCGGTGGACTGGCAGTTGCTCCACGAGTTGCCGCGGTAGCAGTACACCTGCCACTGCGTGACGCCGGTGAGAGCCGCCAGCTGGCCTGGCTCGCTGCCCTGGAACTGCTGCGTGCGAAACCAGGTTTCCTGCAGCTCGTTGCTTGTGATGACAGGCGGGCTCGCCCAGCGCTGCCAACGGTTCGCGCCGGTGCCGTCTCCGCTCGGCTGCAGCGACCACGCCACGACCTGCAGGCCGGCCTCGGCGCGGCGCGTGAGGCGCAACGTCGCGCCGTCGAAGGTCAGGCCCGGCACGGCGTTCGTCTCCTGCAGCGCCGCCAGATCGTGCTCCCACTGGCCGAGCACGGTGTTCAACCTCAGGGTCTGCTCCAGCCGCACCTGGCTTGCGTCGCGCGTGCGTACGATGCCGTCGACGCCCTGCCACGCCATCATCGCGAGGATCGCCATGATCATCATCGCGACGAGGACTTCGACCAGCGTGAACCCGCGCGAACGAGGAAAGTCGCCCATCGTCACCACCTCGTCGGCATCACGGTGGACACGCTGAACACCGGCAGCCGGTTGTCGGTGCTGATCTGCACGTCGACGCGGCGGAAGTTCGGGTTGGGTGTCGGGCGCACGACCAGCTTGCCGAAGTAGGTGCGGCCGAACTGCTCGCAGCTGAAGTCGCTGTCGCCGATCGGCGGCGTGGTCCGGGCGAGTTTCAGGCCGATCAGGTGGTTGTCGGCGCACCACTGGCCGAGGCTCACGTCGGTGAGCCGCTCGGCGTTGTTCGCGAGCGCGCCGGCCGCCTTGATGCCCGCGCCTAGCGTGATCGCCACGATGGCGAGCGCGACCAGCACCTCGATCAGCGTGAACCCGCCGCTGCGGGTGGGACGCCGACGGCGCGGCTGGTTCATTCGGAGCTCGCTTCCACTTCGAAGGGGCCGAGACCGTCGGTGGACAGCGTCAGCCGGCGGTCATCCAGGCTCAGCACGATGCGCTGCGCGCCGATCAGCGGCTCCGGGCCCAGCACGACCGCGCGCGCGCCGATCACGTCGGCCCGCACGCCTTCGTTGATCCAGCGTTCGGGCATCGGGCTGGCCGACGACAGGCCCACGAAGCGGAAGTCGTGCGGCGCGCCGTCGAGCACGCTCGGTTCCCAGCGCACCGCCAGGCCGGACGCACGCGCTTCGGAACGGGCGGATTCGAGCAGCGCGGCCAGCCGCGCGCCTTCCTGCTCGAGCCGGGTCGCGGACGGATCGCGCAGTGCCAGCACGGCCACGCCGGACGCGACCGCGATCAGCGCCACGACGATCAGCAGCTCGATGAGCGTGAAACCACGCGTTCTACGCTTCACGTCACCGACCCGCCGCCGTCATTGCCAGGAGCCGATCTCGGCGTCGTTGCCTTCGCCGCCGACCACACCGTCGCCGCCCAGGCTGTAGACGTCGATTTCTCCGTTGACGCCGGGGTTCGCGAACTGGTAGGGGCGGCCCCAAGGATCGTTGGGCAGCTTGTCGAGGTAGGGCTTCCAGTTCGGCGGGATCGCGCCCACCGTCGGCTTGCGCACCAGCGACTGCAGGCCTTGCTCGGTCGTCGGATAGCGCTGGTTGTCGAGCTTGTAGAGCTTGAGCGCCTGCATCAGGTTGTTGACGTCGGTGCGCGCGGCGGTCACGCGGGCGTCATCCGCCCGGTCGAGCACGTTTGGCACGATCAGTGCGGCCAGCACGCCGATGATGACCAGCACGACCATCAGTTCGATCAGGGTGAAGCCGCGCTGCATGTGCAGCGCGACACGGGAAGTTCGGATCATGGTTGGGTTCCTGACGGGGCTGGCCCGCACGTTGAGCCGCTTGAATGATAATCGTCGCATGCCGGCAAAACTGTCCGCTTTCGTCATCTGGGCCGTCGTGGCCGCGACCGTCGCGTTCTGGGCGCTGCGCCTCGCCGTGCGCGCGCCGGAGGCGCCGGCTCACACGCTGTCCGCCGGCGAGTCGGTGCTCGCGCGGGCCGACGTGGGCCGGTTGCTCGGTGCGCCGCCGGCTGCCGAAGCTTCGACCGACGTGCCCGCCATCAGTTCACGTTTCCGCTTGTCGGGCGTGATGGCACCGAAGACACCGGGCCAACACGGCGTCGCGCTGATCGAGGTGGACGGCAAGATGCCGCGTGCGTTCCGTGTCGGCTCGCGAATCGACGGCGAACTGACGCTGCAGTCGGTGAGCTTGCGCACGGCGTCGATCGGCCCGGCGCAGGGGCGCCCTGCCGTCGTGCTCGAACTGCCGCCGCCGACGCCGCCGGCCACCGGCACGCTGCCCGGGATCATCAGCGCCGAGCCGGATGAAAACGCGCCGCCGCTGCCGCCAGTCGTGCGGCGGCCCGCACCTCCGGCCCCTGCGGCACCGGCGACGATGCCCGCCGGTCGCGTGGCTCCGCCGCAGCATTCGCGCGGGCTCGTGACGACGCCGCGCGACCAGGGGCAGGCAGTACAGACGCGCTGATCGCGCGTGCGCGCCTCAGAGCTTGCTTGAAGGTTCGGCCATGCCGGCAGGGTGCGTCGGACCCGGGTCCTCGCCTTCGGCGACTTCCGTCAGCAGCGCCGCCGCGCTGCGCACCAGCGGCCACGCCAGTGTGGCGCCGGTGCCGTCGATGCTTTCCATGCCCAGCTCCAGCAATGCGGTCGTGTGGAACAGCGACAACGCGACGTCCAGCCCCTGATGGCTGTGGCTGCGGCAATAGATGCAATAGTCGGTGACGGCCGGCGCGATGCGCGAGGCCACCATCAGCGCCGCACAGGCCGCCATGCCGTCGGCAATGATCAGGTGCCGCTTGCTGCCGGCCACCAGCATCACGCCCACCATCACGGCAACCTCGAAACCGCCGAACGCGGCCAGCACCTCCACCGGGTCGGTGACGTCCTTGTGACGGCCTTGCGCGCCATGCAGCACCATCTGCAGATGGGCGAGGTCTTCTTCCCTCATCGCCGGGCCGGAGGTCACGAGGTCGCGCACATTGGCACCGGTGAGGCGCGACAGCACGAGCGCCGAGCTTTCGTCCGAACCGACGCCGATGCCGGCGCAGGCGACGACGTTGCCGGGCAGCGCATCGCCGATCTCCATGCCGGCGCGGATGGCGGCATGCGCCTGGTCCAGCGACATTGCCGACGTGACCCGCGCATTGCGGGTGCCGTGGGCGATCTTGCGCGCGAGCAGCCGCGCGTGCGGCGACACGGCTTCCGCCACGCCGCAATCGACGACCGACAGCTCCAACCCCTGAATGCGCGCGAACACCGACACCGGCAGCTGCGACGTGAGCAGGTTGTGCACGAGCTTGGCGGTGGACAAGCGTCCGGGCGCTCCGACCCCGTCGACGGCCAGGCCGTGGTCGGCGGCGAACATCGCCAGCTGCGGTGCGCGAAAGCCTGGCTTCAGCGTGTTCTGAATCAGCCCCAGCCGAATCGCCAAGGGTTCGAGCTCGCCCAGCTCGCCGGTGGTTTCACTGCGGCGCTTGAGCTTGTCCCGCAGCGCCTGCTCGAGCGACGGATGGGTGGTCGGGGCGATCAGTGAGCGGTTCAGGGACATAGGGACCGAAGAAGTTCGTGCGGGCGGCAAACGCGTGGGGGCCTATCGGTTCACGCGCGCCGATTGTGCGGCCGTGCCGCCGCCGGACGCAAACCGCGTGCTCGCCGTTGCCGCGCTCTTCTCAGTGGTCCGCGGCATCGAAGGGCACCCTCGATGCACGACTCGATGCCACCAAGCGAACGCCGCGGATCCGGCTCCGCCGGTCCGCTGGTGTTGCCCCCTCGAGGGGGCGCGCGAAGCGCGTAGGGGTGGTTCATCTCAAAAACAAGCGGTACACCGGGTTGTCCGTCTCGTCCTCGCAAGGGTAGGCCAAGGTGTCGAGGAACTCGCGGAACGCCTTGTCGTCCTGCTTCGGCACCTGCACGCCGACGAGGATGCGGCCGTAGTCCGCCCCCTGGTTGCGATAGTGGAACAGGCTGATGTTCCATTCCGGGTGCATGCTGGACAGGAAGCGCATCAGCGCGCCCGGGCGCTCCGGAAAGACGAAGCGGTACAGGCGCTCGTCGCGCGCAAGCTCGCTGCGCCCGCCGACCATGTGGCGCACGTGCTGCTTGGCGAGCTCGTCGTGCGTGAGATCGAGGGTCGCGAAACCGTGGCGCTCGAAGTTGCGGGCGATCTTGTCCGACTCGCCGCGGTTCGACGTGGCGATGCCGACGAACACGTGCGCCTGGGCCGCGTCGGAGATTCGGTAGTTGAACTCGGTGACCGAGCGCGGGCCGATCAGCTCGCAAAAGCGCTTGAAGCTGCCGCGCTCCTCCGGCATCGTCACGGCGAAGAGCGCTTCGCGTTCCTCGCCGACCTCGGCGCGCTCGGCCACGAAGCGCAGCCGATCGAAGTTCATGTTGGCCCCGCAGGTGATGGCGGCGACGGTCTTGCCCCCGAGCGGCGTGCGGGCGGCGTAGGCCTT
>DATKCI010000366.1:0-23530 GCA_035513255.1 Piscinibacter sp.
CCTCTCCACGGGCCACGAAGGGGCCCCTTCGTGGCCCGTGGAGAGGGCTGGGGTGAGGGCCAGCGGTAGTGGCGAACAGCCATTGTTTGGCGAGCGCCGCGCCCTCACCCTAACCCTCTCCCAGAGGGAGAGGGGACTGACTCTCGCTACCCCTTCGGAAACGCAATCAAGTGATCCAGCTCCAGCCGGATCCCGATCGCTTCGTTGATCACGTGGTTGTGGTGCGACGGCACCATCGACAGCACGCGTGCGCCGCTGTCGAGCTCCAGCGTGTAGAGGATCTCCGCCCCGCGGAACGCCTTGTGCCTGACCTTCGCGCGCACCGGGCTCGCGTCGTCGTGCACCACGTCGTCGGGCCGCAGCAGCACGTCGATGCGGCTGCCCGGCGCCACCGGCGTCGCATCGTGCGCATAGCGGATCGCCTCCGCGGGCGCCACCTCGCCGATCTCGATGTGCAGCCGGTGCGGGTCGATCACCGTGCCGTCGACGAACACGCCCTGCCCGATGAAGTCGGCGACGAAGCGGTTGGCGGGCCGGTGGTAGAGGTTGTAGGCGGTGTCGCGCTGCTGGATGCGGCCATCGGCCATCACCGCGATCTCGTCGGCGATCGCGAAGGCCTCGTGCTGGTCGTGCGTGACGAAGACCGCCGTCGTGCCGCTGGCCTTCAGTACCGCGCGCACTTCCGCGGCGAGCTGCTCGCGCAGGTCGACATCAAGATTGGAGAACGGTTCGTCCAGCAGCAGCAGGCGCGGCCGCGGCGCCAGCGCGCGGGCCAGCGCCACCCGCTGCTGCTGGCCGCCGGAGAGCTCGTGCGGATAGCGGTGCGCGGACGATGCGAGTCCCACGGTGTCGAGCAGCTGCTGCACCCGCTCGCGGCCCTTGGCGCTGCCGTGCAGACCGAAGCCGACGTTGGCCTGCACGTCCAGGTGCGGGAACAGCGCGTAGTCCTGGAACACCATGCCGATGCGGCGATGCTCGGGCGCGATGTGCTGCGTCGCGCAGCTGACGACCGCGTCGTCGATGCGGATGTCGCCGGCGCTCACGCGCTCGAAACCGGCGACGCAGCGCAGCACCGTCGTCTTGCCGCAGCCCGAGGGCCCGAGCAGGCAGCAGATCGTGCCGGCGGAGAGCTGCAGGTCCAGCCCGTCGACGGTCACGCGCGAACCGTAGCGGTGCCCGATGCCGTTCAGCCCGAGCACCGGCGCCAGGCGTATCGCAACAGGAGGGGTTGGGCCGCTCATCGCCGTCACCTTACACTCTTCGAGAACAAATCTCATTCGCCATTGAGTTCCCATTGTCCGCGATCCTGACTCCCCGCCCGGGCGCCGCGCTGCGGCCATGGCACCTGCGACCGCGCTGGCTGACGCTGCTGGCGGTGCTGGCCGCCGTGCTGGTCGTCGTGCCCATCGTCTCGGTCGGCACCAACATCTTCAGCGGCGGCACCGGCGGCACCTGGCGCCACCTCGCCTCGACGGTGCTGCCCGAGTACATCGCGACGACGCTGTGGCTGTGCCTGGGCGTGGGCATCGGCAGCGCCCTGCTCGGGGTGGGTTCCGCGTGGCTGGTCACGCACTTCGAGTTTCCGCTGCGCCGCAGCTTCGAGTGGGCGCTGGTGCTGCCGCTGGCGATGCCGGCCTACGTGATGGCCTACGCCTACACCGACCTGCTGCAGTTCACCGGGCCGGTGCAGAGCTGGCTTCGCGCGACCTTCGGCTGGACCCGCGCCGACTACTGGTTCCCCGACGTGCGCACGGTGGGCGGCGCCGTCGTGATGTTCGCCGGCGTGCTCTACCCGTACGTCTACATGCTGACGCGCGCGGCCTTCATCGAGCGCGGCGCCGGCGTGTTCGAAGCGGGGCGTTCGCTGGGCCTGACGCCGTGGCGGGCCTTCATCCGCGTGACGCTGCCGATGGCGCGGCCGGCCATCGTCGGCGGCGTGGCGCTCGCACTGATGGAGACGCTGGCCGACTACGGCACGGTGTCGTACTTCGCGGTGCAGACCTTCACGACCGGCATCTACCGGGCGTGGTTCTCGCTCGCCGACCGCACGGCCGCGGCGCAGTTGTCGATGTGCCTGCTCGGCTTCGTCGTGCTGGTACTGAGCCTCGAGCGGATCTCGCGCGGGCGGGCCCGCTTTCACGGCACGGGGCTGCGCCGCCAACCGCCGCGCGGCACGCCGCTCGCCGGCTGGCGTGCGGCGCTGGCCGTCGCCGGCTGCCTGCTGCCGCTGGTGGTCGGATTCATCGTTCCGGCCGCCGTGCTGACGCACATGGCCCTGACCGAAGGAGATGCCCACTTCGGCCCCCGCTTCATTGCGCTGGCCCGCAACAGCTTCTCGATCGCGGCGCTGACCGCCGTGCTCGCGGTGCTGCTCGCGCTGCTGGTGGCCTATGCGCGGCGCCTCGATCCGGCGCCGCTGACACGCGCCGCGCACTGGGCGGCTGGCATGGGCTACGCGCTGCCGGGCTCGGTGATCGCAGTCGGCTTGCTGATCCCGCTGGCCCAACTCGACAACGCGCTAGCGCTGTGGCTGAAGGCGAACTTCGGCTGGAACACCGGCCTGCTGCTGACGGGCGGCATCGCCGCGCTGGTCTACGCATACCTCGTGCGCTTCCTGACCGCCGCGCTGCAGACGGTCGATTCGGCGCTGCACCGCGTGACGCCGCACATGGACGACGCGGCACGCAGTCTCGGGCTCACGCCGGCCCGCGCGCTGAAGCGGGTTCATCTTCCGCTGCTGCGCAGAGGCTTGCTGACGGCCGGCCTGCTGGTGTTCATCGACGTGATGAAGGAACTGCCGGCCACGCTGGTGATGCGGCCGTTCAACTTCGACACGCTGGCGACACAGGCCTACACGCTCGCGTCGGACGAGCGTCTGGCGGAAGCGTCGACCTCGGCCATCGCGATCGTCGCGGTCGGGCTGATCCCGATGATCGTGCTGTGCCGGCAGATCGCGCGAGATCGCAACTGACAGCCGACAGGCTGTCATCCCGGCGAACGCCGGGATCCACTCTTCGCATGGCCACGGCGGTGGACGACTCCCACAGTGGATCCCGGCGTTCGCCGGGATGACCTGGGTGGTGGGGCGCCGCGAGCCTTCGATTGCCTGACCCCGTCGGCGTGTTCCCATCGCAAGCGTCGGTACGATGCTGCCCATGAAGATCGCCACATTCAACGTCAACGGCATCACCGCGCGTCTCCCGCGCCTGCTCGAATGGCTCGCGGAGTCCCAGCCCGACATCGCCTGCCTGCAGGAATTGAAGACATCGGACGAGACCTTCCCCGAGCAGGCGCTGAAGGACGCCGGCTACGGCGCCATCTGGCACGGCCAGAAGGGCTTCAACGGGGTGGCCGTGCTGGCCCGCGGCGCGCAGCCGAAGGAGATCCGCCGCGGGCTGCCCGGCGACCCCGACGACACGCACAGCCGCTACCTCGAAGCCCAGGTCGGCGATTTCGTCGTCGCGTCGATCTACCTGCCCAACGGCAACCCGCAGCCGGGCCCCAAGTTCGACTACAAGCTCGCCTGGTTCGAGCGGCTGATCCAACATGTGGTGGGGCTGCACGGCCTCCCCGGGCCCGTCGTGCTGGCCGGCGACTACAACGTGGTGCCCACCGACGGCGTGCACGACATCTACAACGCGGCGTCGTGGCAGAAGGACGCGCTGCTGCAGCCGGAAACCCGCGCCGCCTACCGCCGGCTGCTCGACCAGGGCTGGACCGACGCGATCCACCACCTGCACGCCGACAAGCCGATGTACACGTTCTGGGACTTCTTCCGCAACCGCTGGCCGCGCAACGCCGGCCTGCGAATCGACCACCTGCTGCTCAACGAAGCCTCCGCGGCGCGGCTCGACAGCGCGGGCGTGGACCGGGAGGTTCGAGGCCGCGACAAGCCGAGCGACCACGCGCCGGCTTGGGTCGTGTTGCGGTAGGCGGCGGCTGCCGGCGCCGGGCGGCGCTTGAGCTTCGCCATGTCAGGGCTCGTGGGCTTCAGCGGCGCACGCGGCCCTGCACACGCTGACGCAACGACGCAAAATACTCCGTATCGGCAGGTGCCTACACGGCCGAGGCCGCCCCCGCGAGAACCACGCCGCGCAGTTGCAGGCGCGCTTGGTCCTTGCGGATCAACTCTCGCACGTACTCGCTGCTGCTCCCGAAACCGCGGGCGCTGACGTGCTCGTCGACGAAGGACTTGAGCGCATCGGGCAAGGAAATGTTCATCGTGCGCATGGTTCGACAAGGGAAATTCGACAGTTAGTTTGCTCGCAACAGCTGCGCGACCCCATCCCCCACGTCCTGCATGAACGCGCGTACCCGCGCCGTGCGGCGCAGGTCGGGGTGGGTCAGCATCCACACCGGCACCGACAGCTCCGGAATGATGTCCGACACGGCGACGAGCTGCGGGTGCTTGGGCTCCATGAAGGTCGGCAGCACGCCCACGCCGACGCCGGTGTGCATCATCGCGGCCATCGCGTTGAAGATGTCGACGCGGATGCGCACGTTGGCGTTCGCGAGCTGGCTGCGCATCCAGCGGTCGTAGACACGTGCCTGCGCATCGCGCTCGAACGCGATCCACGGCACATCGCGAACCAGCTCGGGAAGCGGCACCACGCCTTGCGGCAGGTCCGGTGCGCCGCGCAGCGCGTAGACGCGGCAATGGGTCATCCCGAGCTGGCGCCCGACCAGGTGCTCGGCGACGCTGGCTGACAAGCGCAGCGCCACGTCGGCTTCGAGGCCGGCCCAGTTCTGCGCCTGGTCGGCGTGCCGGCGCGACAGGTCGACGAGGAACGCGTTCTCGACCACTTCCACCTCGATCTGCGGGTAGGCGCGCGCAAACGCCGCCAGCGGCTTCGGCAGCAGGTGCTCCATCACGACGAACGCGGTCGTCACGCGCAGCAGCCCGGTCAATTCGCGGTCGCGGCCGAGCACGAGGCGCTCGATTTCGTCGGCGCGGTCGCCCATGCGGCGAGCCTGCTCCAGCACGGCCGTCCCCGCCTCGGTCGGCTGGTAACCGCTGCGCAGGCGCTCGAACAGGCGGGCGTTCAGGTGCTGCTCGAGCGCATCGAGCCGGCGCAGCACGGTCGTGTGGTTCACGCCGAGCTGCCGCGCCGCACCGGCCAGCGAGCCGGCGTTGCCGATCGCCAGCGCATAACGAAGGTCGCTCCAGTCGAGGTCGTCCACGGCGGCACTCTAGCCAGTTGCTGCAAATTTGCAAAGAGAGCGTGCGAGAACGTGCGTTGCGTGCATACATGCTTGGACATAGATTCTCGTTAACCCGATGAGAGATGAGCATGAACACCCTGGTCCGCCCCGCCCGCCCCCTGCTTCGGCCCCAGCGCCGCCCGTCGCCTTCACTGACCGGATTCGAAGTCATGCGCTGGATGCGACGCCTGGAGCTCTGGTTCGAAGCCCTGCCCGAGCCGACGGATCGCCACCGGATGGGCAGCTGGATGCGCCTGCGCTGATCCACCCGCGGCCGGGTCGGCGCGTCGCCGGTCCGGCCTGTCCGCGCGGCCCGAAAATCCGCGCATGCCCTTCCCGACCGACGACGCTCCCCTCCCCGGTCGTTTCCGCCCCCGCCTGACCCTGCTGACGCTGACCCGCGGCGATGGCCTGCTCGGCCTGCGCGCGGCGGCGGGGTTTGGCCCGCGCGGCGCGAAGCTGACGGTGGCGCGTGTCGAATGGACCTATGTCGCCGGCGGCCTGCGCTGGGACACACCAGCGCAGGCCCGCCTGCTGAACGCCCGCGCCCCGCGTACCGAACTGCTGCGCGGCGCCTGGGACGAGCGCGTGCTGATGCAGCGCGACCTGACGGCCGAAGCCGACGCCCGCGATGCGCTGTGGGCGACCGGCCTGCGACCGCTGCCGCCCGAGGCGCTGCAGTGGCGCAGCCGCGAGGCGGCCGACGACCACGCGGGCCTGTGGTGGTCGCTGCCCGAAGAAGCTCAGTTCGGCGACTTCTGGGCCGAGCAGGTGCCGCGGCTGCAGGCGCAGGGCTGGTCCGTCGTCGTGAGGCCGGGGTTTGCGCACCAGAGCGTGCCGGTCGAGGCCTGGCGCCTCGTCATCGACCCGGCCACCGGCGACGCGCTGGGCCACGAACTCCTGGAGCCGCCGGGCGCGCGGGGACAGGCGCTGTCGGCACTGCGCCAGCCGCCGCGCGAAGGTTCGTGGATGCTGAGCCTGGGGGTGGAGGTGGACGGCGAGACGCTGGACCTCGCGCCGCTGCTCGCCGACCTGCTGCGCCGCGACGCGCGCTGGCTCGATGCGCGCGAGATCGGGGCCATCGACGACGCCGCACTGATCCTGCTGCGTGCGCCCGGCGGCCGCCGCATCGAAGCACCGGCGGCGCCGCTGAAAGCGATCGTCGGCGCAATGCTGGACCTGCTGACCGACCCGCGCCGCAAGGACGGCCCGCTGCAGTTGTCGACCTGGGAGGCGCATCGGGTCGAGGCGCTGCGCCTGTCGCTGCTGGACACCCAGGCGGCACGGGCGGGCGAACAGGGCGGCTGGCAGTTGAAAGGCGACGCCGGCCTGGCCGAACTGGCGCAGCGCCTGCGCGCCGCCGGCAGCCCACCGCCGGTCGCAGCACCGGCCGGCCTCGGCGTGCAGCTGCGGCCCTACCAGCAGCACGGCGTGGCCTGGCTTCAGTACCTGCGCGAACACCACCTCGCCGGCATCCTGGCCGACGACATGGGTCTGGGCAAGACCGTGCAGGTGCTGGCCCACCTGCTGATCGAGCAGCAGGCTGGCCGGCTCGAGCAACCCGCGCTGATCGTGCTGCCGACCTCGCTGATCGCCAACTGGCAGGCCGAGGCGCAACGCATCGCGCCGTCGCTGCGGGTGCTGACGCTTCAGGGCGCCGCGCGGTCGCGTCACTTTGCGCGCATCGCCAGCCACGACGTCGTGTTCACGACCTACCCGCTGCTGTGGCGCGACATCGACGCGCTGCAGGCGCAGCCGTGGCACCTCGTGATCCTCGACGAGGCGCAGATGGCCAAGAACGCCGCCGGCCGAGCCGCGACGGCGCTGCGCCGCCTGCGTTCGCGCCATCGCCTGTGCGTGACCGGCACGCCGCTCGAGAACCACCTCGGCGAGCTGTGGGCGCACTTCGACTTCCTGATGCCCGGCTTCCTCGGCGACGCGCGCAGCTTCGCGCGCCTGTGGCGCAAGCCGATCGAAACCGGCGGCGAGACGCTGCGCGCGCAGCTGCTGGCGCAGCGCGTGCGGTCGTTCATCCTGCGCCGCCGCAAGCAGGACGTGGCGACCGAGCTGCCGCCCAAGACCGAGGTGATCCGGCGCGTGCAGTTGCAGGGCCAGCAGCGCGCGCTCTACGAAAGCGTGCGCGTGGCTGCCGACGAGCAGGTGCGCCGCGTGCTGCAGCGCAAGTCCTTCGCCGGCGCGCAGATCGCGATCCTCGACGCGCTGCTGAAGCTGCGCCAGGTCTGCTGCGATCCGTGGCTCGTGAAAGGCCCGCGCATGCCGCCGACGATGGAGCGGGCCAAGATGGCGTGGCTGCTCGACATGCTGCCCGAGCTGGTCGACGAAGGCCGGCGCGTGCTCGTCTTTTCGCAGTTCACCGAGATGCTGGCACTGGTGCAGGCCGAGCTCGCGACGCTTTCGCTGCCGTGCCTGGCGCTGACCGGCGACACCCCGGTCGCCGCCCGTGGCGCGATCGTGCAGCGGTTCCAGGCCAAGGCCGAACCGATCCTGCTCGTGAGCCTGAAGGCCGGCGGCGTGGGCCTCAACCTCACCGCCGCCGACACGGTGATCCACTTGGACCCCTGGTGGAACCCCGCCGTCGAACGCCAGGCCACCGACCGCGCCCACCGCATCGGCCAAGACCAGCCGGTCTTCGTCTACAAGCTCGTCGTCGAGGGCAGCATCGAGGAGCGAATGCTCGCGCTGCAGGCCCGCAAGGCGGCGCTCGCGGAGGGGGTGCTGGGCCACGATGCGGCCGCGGCGCCGAAGTTCAGCGCGGAGGACCTGCAGGGGCTGCTGGCGCCCCTGGTTTGAGCTGCATCAATCTCGGCCGCGACAGGTCGGCGAAGATCGCCGGCAAGCAATGAACCCCGACACCGTCCCCGACACGTCCAGGCCCACGTCGGCCTTCGACATCCGCCTTCGCCGGCTCCGGCCCGGCGACGTGTGGCACTGGCTCGCCCTCGGCACGCGCGACTTCGCGCGGGCACCGGCGATCGGCCTGTTCTACGGCGGCTGCTTCGTCGCCATGGGCTGGGCGCTGCTGAGCGTGTTCCGGCACGCGCCGATGTACGTGCTGGCGCTGTCGGCCGGATTCCTGCTGATGGGGCCGTTCCTGTGCATGGGCCTGTACCGCGTGAGCCAGCAACTCGAGCGCGGTGGCCAACCGCACTTCGGCGATTCGCTGATGGCTTGGCGCACGCGCATCGGCACGCTCGCGATCTTCGGTTTCGCCCTGCTCGTGCTCGAGATGCTGTGGGGGCGCGTGGCGATGGTGATCTTCGCGGTCAGCTTTGATGGCATGCCCGACTTCAAGGGCTCGCTGCCGAAATTGATGGACCCGCAGAACCTCGGCTTCATCGTCGCCTACCTCGGCGCGGGCGCGCTGTTCGCCGGACTCATCTATGCGGTCAGCGTCGTGTCGATTCCGATGATCCTCGACCGCCCGGTCGACGCGATCACCGCGGCGATCACGAGCATGCGCCTGGTCCTGACGCAACCCCTCGTGATGCTGGGGTGGGGCGCGGTCATCACCGCGCTCGTGGTGCTCGCGCTGCTGCCGGGTTTCATCGGGCTGCTGGCGGTCGGGCCGGTGCTCGGGCACGCGACCTGGCACGCCTACCGCGCAGCCGTCGAAGAAGCGCCGGCCTCGTAGCCCGGCGCTTCAGCGCCAGCCGGCCGGGTCGCAGACCTTCTGCGCCCTTCAGCCGCTCACAGCCAATAGCGCAGCAGCGCGAACTTGTAGCTGCCGTCGGTCGCTTCGCCGGCCTGCAGCACGCGCACCGTCGGCACCCGCTCGTCGCTTTGCAGCGCCAGCGCGCGGCCCGAGTCGTTGCGCCCGTTCGGCGCCACGGGGGTGATCGCGCGCCCGCCGACGCCGAATTCGGTGTCGGCCGTGCCGTCGGCGTTGTAGCGCAGGACCACGAAGTTGCCGTTGGTGCTGACGCCGTCGTACACCCAGCCGCCGACCAGCAGCTTGCCGTCGGACTGCCGGACGATGGCGGTGGCTTCGTCCCAGTTGGTGGCCGAGACCGGCGTGATCACCTTGCCGGCGGTGCCGAATTCGGTGTCGAGCGACCCGTCGGTGTTGATCTGCACGAGGCTGAACTCGTGACCGATGTGGCCGGCGATGACGATCTTGTTGTCTTCGGTGAGCGTCACGGATTCAGCCGACCCGATGGTCGACTGGAACAATGCGCGCACCTTGCCCCCGTCGCCGAAGTCGGGGTCGAGCTGGCCGCTCGCCGTATAGCGCGCTGCCATGAAGGTGCCCTCGCCGCCCACCGCGACGATGCGCGTCTCGTCGCCCACCGGCTGCAGCACGATCGCGTAGATCAGCTCGTTCGAACCGAAGCTGTTGATCGCGGTCGTGACCTTGCCGCCGACGCCGAAGCCGGCGTCGAGCGAGCCGTTCGTGCCGTAGCGGATCAGCGCGAAGTCCTGTCCCGTCGTTTGGGGGAAGGCGGCGGAACCGCCGGCGACGATCTTGCCGTCGGGCTGCTGCGCGAGCGTGTAGACCTGGTCGGTGCCGTTGCCGATGTCGGTGACCGTCTTGCCGCCGTTGCCGAAGCCGGTGTCCAGCGTGCCGTCGGGGTTGTAGCGCACGACGAGGAAGTCCTTGTTGGTGCCGCTCGCGTCGCTGTAGCCGCCGACGACGATCTTGCCGTCAGGCTGCACGAGCACCGCGCGCGCTTCGTCGGCACCGCGCCCTGGCGCGATCGCGGTCACGACCGTGCCCCCGCTGCCGAAGCCGGTGTCCAGCATGCCGTCGCGCAGGTGGCGCGTGATCGCAATGTCGGTGCCGCCGGTGGCGGTGGACGTGCGCCCCACCGTGACCACTTTCCCGTCCGCCTGCACTGCCATCGCAAAGGCATAGTCCTCGCCTTCGCCGACGGACGTCAGCTGCGCGCCGCCGTTGAAGCTGGTATCGACCACGCCGGGCAGGCCGCCGACCGTGACGGTCAGCGGCCGGCTCGCGGTCTGCGTGCCGACGCTGCCGATGGCCCGGGCCGCCGTCGGCAGCGAATGCGGTGCGCTGGCCTGCGCCGACAACGTGATCGGGGCCGACGTCGCACCGCTGGTGATGATCACCGGCGAGGCGCTGACACCTGCCGGCAGGTCCGTCAGCGTCACGCTGACGGCGCCGTCGAAGCCGGCCTGGCGCGTGACGGTGGCCGTGACGGTCGCGGTGCGGCCCTGAATCACGAGCGCCTTGTCGATCGACAGGCTGATCGTGAAATCGGCGGCAGGCGCGGGTGCCGGGGCGGGGGCGGGGGCGGGGGCGGGGGCGGGTGCCGGCGCAGGCGCCGGCGTGCCGGGCTCGACGGGTGTGTCGGAACCGCCGCCGCCGCAGGCGGTGAGAACGGCGGCAGCGAACAGGGCGGCCACGCTGGTGCGGGCGTAGTGGGTCGTCATGCAAATCTCCAATGAAGAAATAGGGCGAGTTGAGTTCGGTTCGAAGCGCGCGTCCGGACATCGACACGCGTTCAGGCAAAGCTCCGCCCGTCCGGCCGATGGCCGGTTTTCTTCACACGGTTCAGGGAATGGGCGGCGCCGTTGCGCTGATGGAAGGAAGTCTAGGAATCACCGCGCCGACGCAGGTTTAACTCTTGGCTAAGCGCTTGCTAAATGATCGCTAACCGACCCTAGACCTTCAGGCGGTACCCGGTCTTGAAGATCCACGCCACGACCGCCAGCGACGCGGCCAGGAAGGCCAGCGTCATCCCGAGGCTCAGGCCGACACTCACGTCGGCCAGACCATAGAAGCTCCAGCGAAAGCCGCTGACGAGGTACAGCACGGGATTGAGCAGCGCGATTTTTTGCCACACCGGCGGCAGCATGTCGATCGAATAGAAGCTGCCGCCGAGAAAGGTGAGCGGCGTGACGACCAGCAGCGGGATGACCTGCAGCTTCTCGAAGCCGTCGGCCCAGATGCCGATGATGAAGCCGATCAGGCTGAACGTCACCGCCGTCAGCACCAGGAACAGGACCATCCACACGGGATGCTCGATCTGCAGCGGAACGAACAGGCGTGCCGTCGCGAGAATGATCACGCCGAGGATGATCGACTTCGTGGCTGCCGCGCCGACGTAGCTGACGACGATTTCGAGGTACGAGATCGGCGCCGACAACAGCTCGTAGATCGTCCCCGTGAACTTCGGAAAGTAGATGCCGAACGACGCATTGGAGATGCTCTGCGTGAGCAGCGACAGCATGACCAGGCCCGGGACGATGAACGAGCCGTAGCTCACGCCGTCGATCTCCGGGATGCGCGAGCCGATCGCGGCGCCGAACACGACGAAGTACAGCGAGGTCGAGATCACCGGGGAGATGATGCTTTGCATCAGCGTGCGCCAGGTGCGCGCCATCTCGAAGCGGTAGATCGAGCGGACTGCATGCAGGTTCATTGGCCGTCCCTCACCAGGTCGACGAAGATGTCTTCGAGCGAGCTTTGCGTCGTGTGCAGGTCCTTGAACCGGACCCCCGCATCGCCGAGCGCCTTCAGCAGGTCGACGATCCCGACGCGTCCGCCCTGCGCGTCGTAGGTGTAGGTGAGCTCGCTCCCGTCGCTCGACAGCTGCAGCGCATAGGACGACAGCTCGGGCGGCACATGCGCCAGCGCATCCTGAAGCTGCAGCGTGAGCTGCTTCCGGCCGAGCTTGCGCATCAGCTCGGCCTTGTTTTCGACGAGGATCAGCTCGCCCTTGCTGATGACGCCGATGCGGTCCGCCATCTCTTCGGCCTCGTCGATGTAGTGGGTGGTGAGGATGATGGTCACGCCGGTGTCGCGCAGCCCGCGCACCAGTTGCCACATGTCGCGCCTGAGCGCCACGTCGACGCCGGCGGTCGGCTCGTCGAGGAAGAGGATCTGCGGTTCGTGCGACAGCGCCTTGGCGATCAGCAGGCGCCGCTTCATCCCGCCCGACAACGTGATGATCTTGTTGTCCTTCTTGTCCCACAAGGACAAGGCCTTCAGCACCTTCTCGATGTGCTGCGGATTCGCCGCCTTGCCGAACAGGCCGCGGCTGAAGGAGACGGTCGCCCACACGGTCTCGAACGCATCGGTGGTCAGCTCCTGGGGCACGAGGCCGATCATCGATCGAGCGGCGCGGTAGTCGCGCACGATGTCGTGGCCGTCGACCCGCACCGTGCCGGTGCTCGCATTGACGATGCCGCAGACGATGCTGATCAGCGTCGTCTTGCCTGCACCATTCGGTCCGAGCAGCGCGAAGATCTCGCCGCGGCGGATGGCGAGGTCGATGTCCTTCAGGGCGCGGAAACCGGACGCGTAGGTCTTGGAAAGATTCGAGACCGAGAGAATGTCTTGCATCGGCGCGAGGATACGGCCCTTTCGCGCCGCGCGCTTCGTAGCCCGGATGTAGTCCGGGGGCGGCGCTCGGTGGATGCGCCGAACCCCGGATTCATCCGGGCGACGAAATCAGAATCAGCGCCAGCCAGCCCGGTCGTAGACCTTCTGCGCTTGCACCGTCGTCGCGGCGAGCTTGCCGATCGGCAGCGTGTCGGCCTTGAAGTCGCCCAGCGCCTCGAGCGCCGGATTCTTCACTTTCGCGGTTTTCACGACCGGCCACTCGTTGTTGCCGTCGGCGAAGTGCGCCTGCGCGGAGTCGCTCGCCAGGTACTCGAGGAACTTGACGGCCGACTCGCGGTTCGGCGCCGACTTGATGATGCCGGCGCCCGACACGTTGATGTGCGTGCCCGAGGTTTTCTGGTTCGGCCACACCACGGTCAGCTTCGACACGACGGCTTGATCTTCCGGCTTGGTCGAGCGCATCAGACGCGCGACGTAGTAGCTGTTGGAGATCGCGACGCCGCATTCGCCGGCGGCCACGGCCTTCAGCTGGTCGGTGTCGCCGCCCTTCGGGGCGCGCGCGAAGTTGGCCACCAGGCCACGCGCCCACTCCTCGGTCTTCGCTTCGCCGTTGTGGGCGATCATCGCGGCGCCCAGCGACACGTTGTACGGATGCGACCCGGAGCGCACGCAGACCTGGTCCTTCAGGCGCGGGTTCGCGAGGTCTTCATAGGTCTGCACCCACTCGCCTTTGACGGCATCCTTGTTGTAGGCGATCACGCGTGCACGGGTGGAGAACGCCACCCAGTTCGGCGTGCGCAGCGTGGCCGGAACGCGCGATTCGAGCACGCTGGAGTTCACCGGCTGGAACAGACCCGCCTTGTCGGCAATCTCCAGGCGCGACGCATCGACCGTGATCAGCACATCGGCAGGGCTGCTGGCCCCTTCATTCTTGATGCGCTCGACCAGTTCTTCTTCCTTGCCGTCGATCCGGTTGATCTTGATGCCCGTCTGCTTCGTGAAGTCGGCGTACAAGGCCTCGTCGGTCTGGTAATGGCGCGCCGAATAGATGTTCAGCACGGATTGGGCCTGCACGGCCGCGACGGCGCCCAGCAGGGCAACGCCCAGGGCCAGCTTGTGTTGGAGTCGGATCATGGAAGCTACCTCGGGGAAGTGGTGGAGCAAAATCGGGCGAATATTAACAGCAATGATTCTCATTTGACAACGATCCAGATCAAAGGAAGACACCATCCATGCCAGACTTCGGGTTTCCTCTGTCCGGGTCGTCCATGCTGACCGTCAACAAGCTCATTCCGCAGGGCCATGGCCTCGCCCCCGTGCTGCTCAAGCGCGCGACAACCGTCGCGCTCGACTGGGACAAGCGCCAGCGCAGCCGTTTCGACGCGCAGGATGCGCAAGGCGAGGCGATCGGCGTGTTCCTGCCGCGTGGCTCGGTGGTGCGCGGCGGCGACGTGCTGGTCGCCGCCGACGGTTCGCTGCTGAAGGTGGTCGCGTCGCCGCAGCCGGTGATGGTCGTGCGCCCCTGCCCCGACCACGGCTCGCCGTTCGACCTGCTGCGCGCCGCCTACCACCTGGGCAATCGGCACGTGCAGCTCGAGCTGCAACCCAACCGCCTGCAACTCGAACCCGACCACGTGCTGGCCGACATGCTGCGCCAGATGCACCTCGTCGTCACTGAAGAGCGAGCGCCGTTCGAGCCGGAGGCCGGCGCCTATGCCGCCGCTGCGGCGCACGGACATCACGGGCACGAGCATGGCTCACCTGCCGCGCACGATCATGGCCACGCCAAGGATCACGGCCGGGCCCACGTCCACGGCCCCGGCTGCAAGCACGACCACTGATGTCGCCCGCCGCATCCGCCGATGGCGCGGCGTTGCTGCAACTGATGTGGCTCGCTTCGCCGGCCCTGCCGGTCGGCGGCTTCAGTTATTCCGAGGGGCTGGAGTCCGCGGTCGACGCCGGCCTCGTCACGAACGAAGCGCAGGCGGGCGACTGGCTGCTCGACCAGCTGCATCTGAGCCTCGCGCGCAGCGACATCGCTGTGGCCGCGGGCGCGTTCGTCGCCTGGAAGAACGGCGACCTCGACCGCGTCGCCACCTTGAACGACTGGATCGGGATGACGCGGGAGTCCAGCGAAATGCGCCAGCAGACGCAGCAGATGGGACGCTCGCTGCTCGAGTGGCTGAAGAATCGCGGCACCGGCGATCCGCGGCTCGCGTCGCTCGCCGCGCTGGCGCCGGCGCCGACCTGGCCTGTTGCCTTCGCGCTTGCCGCCGCGCAGACCGGCGCGCCGCTGCGCGAGACCTTGCTGAGCTTCGCCTTCGGCTGGGCCGAGAACATGGTGCAGGCCGCCCTGAAGGCGGTGCCGCTCGGCCAGAACGCCGGCCAGCGTGTGCTCGCCCGGCTGGCCGACGCGATTCCCGCGGCCGTCGACCACGCGGCGAACCTCGCCGACCACGAGCGTCAAGCCTTCACGCCGATGCTGGCCATCCTGTCGGCGCAGCACGAGACGCAGTACTCTCGCCTCTTCCGTTCCTGAACATCCGTCATGACGAACCTGCATTCCATCCCCGGCCGCACGAAAAAACTTCCGCCGCTGCGTGTCGGCGTCGGCGGCCCGGTCGGTTCGGGCAAGACCACGCTGGTCGAGATGCTGTGCAAGTCGATGCGCGAGCGCTACGACCTCGTCGTCGTCACCAACGACATCTACACGAAGGAAGACCAGCGCCTGCTGACGGTCGCCGGCGCGCTCGAGGCCGAGCGCATTGTCGGCGTGGAAACCGGCGGCTGCCCGCACACGGCGATCCGCGAGGACGCGTCGATCAACCTCGAAGCGGTGGACCGCATGCTGGAGAAGTTTCCGAACGCCGACATCGTGTTCATCGAGTCGGGCGGCGACAACCTCGCCGCGACCTTCAGCCCCGAGCTGTCCGACCTGACGATCTACGTGATCGACGTGGCCGCGGGCGAAAAGATCCCGCGCAAAGGCGGTCCCGGCATCACGAAGAGCGACCTCTTCGTCATCAACAAGACCGACCTCGCGCCCTATGTCGGCGCCGATCTCGGCGTGATGGAGGCCGACACGAAACGCATGCGCGGCGCGAAACCATTCGTGATGACGAACCTGAAAACGAAGACCGGGCTCGCCGAGGTGGTCGAGTTCATCGAGCGCAAGGGCATGCTCACCGTTACAACCAGCCGAGCCTCTTGAAGCGCCGGTACAGGAAGCCGCAGGTCAGCACGATGGCGCCCAGCGCGATCGGATAGCCGTAGCGCCACGTCAGCTCCGGCATGTGCTCGAAATTCATGCCCCAGATGCCGGCGAAAGCGGTCGCCACCGCGAAGATGCCGGCCCACGCGGCGAGCTGCTTCGTGGTCTCGGTCTCCTCGATCGTCACCATCGACAGGTTGACCTGGATCGCCGTGCCGATCGTGTCGCGCAGCGTATCGAGCGTGCCGTTGATGCGCACGAGGTGGTCGTAGACGTCGCGGAAGTACTCGCGGTTGCCTTCGCACACGCCGGGCACGCGGCCGCTCCACAGCTTGCTGCCGGACTCCATCAGCGGCGTCACCGCATGCTTGACCATCATGATGCGGCGCTTCAGGTCGTACAGGCGCTCGATGTTGGCGCGTGCCGACCCGCGCACGAAGATCTGCTCCTCGATCGTCTCGAGCTCGACCTCCAGCGCATCGATGATCGGGAAGTAGCGGTCGACCACGGCGTCCATCAGCGCGTAGAAGACGAACCCCGCCCCATGGCGCAGCAAATGCGGCTCCTGTTCCGCGCGCTGTCGCACGCCCAGCAGGTTCTGCGTGCTGCGGTTGCGCACCGACAGCACGAAGTTGCGGCCGACGAACACGTTGACCTCGCCGACGCGCAGCTCGTCGGTGGCGCTGAACTCCACCGTGTGCATCACCGCGAACAAGGTGTCGTCGTACTCCTCGACCTTGGGGCGCTGGTGGCCGTGGCGCGCGTCCTCGACCGCGAGGTCGTGCAGGCCGAACTCCTCCTGCCTCGTCGCGAGCTCGGCATCGGTCGCATCGCGCAGCGCCACCCAGACGAAGCAGTCGGGCCGGCCGACGTAGTCGCTGATGTCCTCGACCGCGATGTCGGCGAGTTTCTTTCCTTCCTGGTAGGCGACGCAGTTGATCAGCATGGGCAGGCGCTTTCGTCAGCGAAGCCCGCCGATGCCCTGCAGCGCGCGCACCGCGCCGGCGCCGATCGAGGCCCCGAAGCGCTTGACCAGGCGCTCGGCGATGTTCTCCTGCGGCGTGTAGTCGATGACCTCCTCGGCCTTCACGACCTCGCGGGCGACGAAGTCGAGGTTGCCGAACTTGTCGGCGAGGCCCAGCGCCACCGCCTGTTCGCCGCTCCAGAACAGCCCGCTGAAAGTGTCCGGCGACTGCTTCAGGCGGTCGCCGCGACCCTCTTTCACGGTGCGGATGAACTGCTGGTGGATCTGGTCGAGCATCGCCTGGATGTAGGCCTTGTGCTGTTCGCTGAGCGGCGAGAACGGGTCCGCCATCGCCTTGTTTTCGCCGGCCGTCAGCAGGCGACGTTCGATGCCGAGGCGAGCCATCGCGTCGGTGAAGCCGAAGCCGTCCATCAGCACGCCGATGGAGCCGACGATGCTTGCCTTGTCGGTGTAGATCTCGTCGGCCGCCACCGCGATGTAGTAGGCCCCCGAGGCGCACATTTCCTCGACCACCGCGTAGACCTTTTTCTTGTGCAGGCCCTTCAGACGCTGGATCTCGTCGTAGACGATGCCGGCCTGCACGGGGCTGCCGCCGGGGGAGTTGATGCGCAGCACGATCGCCTGGGCGCCCTTGTCCTCGAACGCGGTCTTCAGCGCGATCAGCAGCAGCTCGGCGCTTGCTTCGCTGTCGACCGCGATCTCGCCGCGCACCTCGATCAGGGCGGTGTGCGGGCCGGTCGGCACCTTGGCGTCGCGCACAGCGATCAGCGACCAGACGAACACGAACAGCAGCAGCATCCAGATGATGCGGAAGAAGACCCGCCAGCGGCGCTCGCTGCGGCGGTCCTTCATGTAGTCGCGGGCGAAGCGTTCGAGCACGCTGTCGAGGCGGCCCGTGGGCACCGCATACGCGGGCGACTCGGAACGGGGCGCCGGCCCGGCGCCTGGCAGATCGTCTTGCGAAGTCATGGGGGGCTTTCTGAAGCGGCGCGGAAGGAGGATTCGTCAGTCGGTGAACGCCGGCCGCGTGTCGCGGGAAGGATACCAATACACCTGGCCGTCGCGCTCCTCGACCCGCAGCACAGTCAGCTTGCCGCGGCCGCAGGGGCCGCCGATGCAGCGCCCGTCGTGCGGATCGTAGGCGGCGCCGTGGATGGAGCACAGGATGAACTCGCGCGCACTGTCGAGGAACTCGCCGGGCTGCCAGTCCATCTCGGTGGGCACGTGCACGCAGCGGTTCAGGTAGGCGACCACGGCCCCGTCGAAGCGCAGCGCGAAGGCGCGGGCCGGCTCGCGGAAGTGCAGCACGTCGAACACCCAGGCGCTGCCGCGCTCGACGAGGTCGGCCGAGCCGCACAGCGGCTGCGGCGGGAACGTGGGCTGTTCAAGCATGCCGTGCCAGCCAATCGTGCAAGTCGCCGACAGAATGCGCCACGTGCAGCGGCGCGAACGCGTCGAACGCGGCCGGCTCGTGGGCGCCGTAGCTCACGCCGATGCGGGCTGTGCCGGCATTGGCCGCGAGCTGCAGGTCATGGGTGGTGTCGCCGATCATCAGCGTGCGTTCGGGCGTTACGCCCAGCTCGTCCATCAGCTCGACCAGCATCAGCGGATCGGGCTTGGACGCGGTTTCGTCGGCCGTGCGGGTGCCGTCGAACACGCCCTTGAGCTGCACCGAGTTCAGCGCCTCGTCCAGCCCGCGGCGCGACTTGCCGGTGGCCACGCCGAGCCGGTGGTCGCGCTGCTTCAGCGCCTGCAGCATCGCGAGCGTGCCTTCGAACAGCACGATCTCGTGCTGCTTCGCGAAGTAGTGATACCGGTAGCGGTTGCCGAGCTCCGGATAGCGCTCGCGCGGCAGGCCGGGCGCCGCATGCTGCAGCGCCTCGACCAGCCCCATGCCGATCACGTAGCTCGCATCGCGGTCACTCGGCACGGCCACGCCCACGTCGCCGCAGGCGGCCTGAATGCAGCGGGTGATCAGCGCCGTGGAATCGAAGAGGGTGCCATCCCAATCGAAGACGATCAGGTCGAACTGGCGGGGTCGTGGGCTCACCGCAGTACCTTCAGGAGTGCTTCACATTCTGTGGGCAACGGCGCTTCGAGCTCGATGACCTCGCCTGTGGCAGGGTGCTCGAAGCGCAGCCGGCGGGCGTGCAGGAACATGCGCGGGAATTTGTGGCCGGGCACCGCGTCTCCGCGTGCCAGCGACTTGTTCAGCGCGAAGTCGCCGTATTTGGCGTCGCCGGCGATCGGGTGCCCTTCGTGCGCCAGGTGCACGCGGATCTGGTGGGTGCGGCCGGTCTTGATCGTCACGTCGAGCAGCGTGAAGTCGGTGAACTTCTTCGCCACCTTCACGAGGGTGATCGAGCGGCGGGCCTGGTCATGATCGACTTCGACCGTGCGCACGCGCCGCTCGCCTTCCGCGGTCAGGAACTTGTGCAGCGGCACGTCGATGACCTTCTTGTTCGCCGGCCACGCCCCGGGCACCAGCGCCGCATAGGTCTTGCCGGTCTCGCGGCTGCGGAACTGGTCCTGCAGCGCGGTCAGCGCCGAGCGCTTTTTCGCCAGCAGCAGCAGCCCCGAGGTTTCCTTGTCCAGCCGGTGCACCAGCTCCAGGAACTTCGCCGCCGGCCGCGCCTGGCGCAGCTGCTCGATCACGCCGAAGCTGACGCCGCTGCCGCCGTGCACGGCCACGCCCGCCGGCTTGTCGACGGCGATCAGGTGCTCGTCTTCGAACACCACCGGGAATTCGCGTGCCGGCGCCGGCGGCTCGGCGCTGCGATCGGCCATGCGCACCGGCGGCAACCTCACCTCGTCGCCGAGAGCCAGGCGGGTGTCGGCGGCGGCCCGGCCCTTGTTGACCCGGACCTCCCCGGAGCGGATGACCCGGTAGACGTGGGTCTTGGGCACGCCCTTGAACAGCTTCAGCAGGAAGTTGTCCAGGCGCTGCCCCTCGGAGCCTTCATCGACCCGCACCCGCGCCACCGCCGGCAAAGCTGCCGGCCCGGGGACCGTCCCTGGGGGTTGGACGGCCTTTGGCCGGCCGCCCGGTTTGCCCCCTATAATGCGTTGCACCACGTTTGCGAGGTAAGTGTTTGATTTTC
This sequence comes from Piscinibacter sp., assembly GCA_035513255.1. GTDB lineage: Bacteria > Pseudomonadota > Gammaproteobacteria > Burkholderiales > Burkholderiaceae_C > Albitalea. Next base: position 19,827 of record DATKCI010000366.1, read on the forward strand.
CTGAGTTTACTCGGGCACTTCCGGAAGCGGCATGGGCGGTCGGCGTGAGAACGGCGGCCACAAGGTGATGCAACGCAGCGAGCCTGCGGCGGGCCCCGTCCCCACGTGACGAGGCGGCCGGCAGCCAATGCGGCAGAGCAACGTAAGAAGAACCGCCGGCGCCCCCGCGCTGGAATGAACAAAGGTTTCAGGCAGGAGACGAGTGCGCCCCGGCACCCATGCCGCAGCGCCCCGCCTTCCGCTCGCGTCCAGTGACCACGCGGATGTCGTCCACAGCTTCCCTCCCCTCGCGCCTCCTGCGCTCGCCACATGCGGCCCCTTCGGCCCGTGGCGCGGCGCACCGTGGCGCGCGCGGCTTGGAGCCTTTGGCGTCCGTGCCCCCCGCCGTCGCAGCATCGCCCACCCGGCAGTGCCTCGCGCGGCAGGTGGCATCCTCCGCTTTCCCCGCTGCCACGCATGCGCCAACGCTGACGTGCTGACCTCCGGTCGGCTCCCAGTCCAGGGCGATTCCTTCTTCGGTTCCAACCACGTTTCTCGTGCATCGATGAGTCGCCCCGAGACATCGGCGGCGACGGGTTGATTTGCCTGCCTGCGGCCGACACAACGGCGCGCTGAGCGGCGAGGAGCACACATGAAACGCATGCTGATCAATGCGACGCAGCCTGAAGAGCGTCGCCTGGCCATCGTCGATGGCCAGAAACTGCTGGACTTCGAAACCGAGATCGAAGGACGCGAGCAGCGCAAGGGCAACATCTACAAGGCGATCGTGACCCGCGTCGAGCCGTCGCTCGAAGCCTGTTTCGTCGACTACGGCGAAGACCGCCACGGCTTCCTGCCGTTCAAGGAGATCTCCCGCAACTACTTCCGCGAGGGCGTCGACGTGCGCGCGGCGCGCATCCAGGACGCGATCAAGGAAGGCGACCAGCTGCTCGTGCAGGTCGAGAAGGAGGAACGCGGCAACAAGGGCGCGGCGCTGACCACCTTCGTCTCGCTGGCCGGCCGCTATCTGGTGCTGATGCCCAACAACCCGCGCGGCGGCGGCGTGTCGCGCCGCATCGAGGGCGAGGACCGCGAGGAGCTGAAGGAAAACCTCGACCAGCTCGAGTACCCGAAGGGGATGAGCCTGATCGCCCGCACCGCCGGCATCGGCCGCAGCGCGCCCGAGCTGCAGTGGGACCTGAACTACATGCTGAAGCTGTGGAGCGCCATCGACGGCGCGGCCCAGGCCGGCAAGGGCGCGTTCCTGATCTACCAGGAGTCCTCGCTCGTGATCCGCGCGATCCGCGACTACTTCACGGCCGACGTCGGCGAGATCCTGATCGACACCGACGACATCTACGAACAGGCGCAGCAGTTCATGGCCCACGTGATGCCGGAGACGGCGTCCAAGGTCAAGCGCTACCGCGACGACGCGCCGCTGTTCTCGCGTTTCCAGATCGAGCACCAGATCGAGACCGCGTTCTCGCGGACCGTCAACCTGCCGTCGGGCGGCGCGATCGTCATCGACCACACCGAAGCGCTGGTGTCGGTCGACGTGAACTCGGCGCGCGCCACGCGCGGCAGCGACATCGAGGAGACCGCGACCCGCACCAACCTCGAAGCGGCCGACGAGATCGCGCGCCAGATGCGCCTGCGCGACCTGGGCGGCCTGATCGTCGTCGACTTCATCGACATGGAAGAGTCGAAGAACCGGCGCGAAGTGGAAACCCGGCTGCGCGACGCGCTGCGCCAGGACCGCGCGCGCGTGCAGTTCTCGAGCATCAGCAAGTTCGGCCTGCTCGAACTGAGCCGCCAGCGCCTGCGCCCGGCCCTGAGCGAAGGCAGCCACATCACCTGCCCGCGCTGCAACGGCACCGGCCACATCCGCGACACCGAGTCCAGCGCGCTGCAGATCCTGCGCATGGTCCAGGAAGAGTCGATGAAGGACAACACCGCCGCCGTGCACGTGCAGGTGCCGGTGGAGGTGACCTCGTTCCTGCTGAACGAGAAGCGCACCGAGATCACGAAGATCGAGATGAAGCAGCGCGTGACCGTGCTGCTGGTGCCGAACAAGGCGCTCGAGACGCCGAACTACCGGCTCGAGCGGCTGCGCCACGACGACCCGCGCCTGGAGAACCTGCAGGCGAGCTACACGATGATCGACGAGCCCGAAGAGGAGGTCGGCATCACGCGGCGCGAAAAGGGCAAGGCCAAGCAGGAGCCGGTCATCAAGGGCATCCTGCCCGAAACGCCGGCCCCGATCGCGATCCCGAAGCCCGAGCCGGTGGTGGTCCCCGCCCCGGCGCCGGTGGCGGCCGCACCGGCCGTTGCGGCAGGCAGCGGCTTCTTCGGCTGGGTCAAGCGCCTCTTCGGCGTCGAAGAAGCGGCGCCCCAAGCGCCCGCGCCGGTGCTGGCGCCAGCCGCCGCCTCCGGCGGCGAACGCCGCGAGGGCCGCGGTGAACGCGGCGGCCGCAACGGCCGCGGCGAACGCGACGGCAAGCGCGATGGTCGCCGGGGTGAGCGGGGCGGAGAACGTGGCGGAGAACGTGCCGACAAGGGCGAACGCGCCGGCGCCGAACGTGGCGGCCGCGGCCGCCGCGGCGAGCGCGCAGACAAGGGCGAGGAAGTCGTCGAAGCCGCAAAGGCAGGTGGCGACGAGCGCGCCCCGCGTGAAGGCCGGGGTGGCGAACGCGGGGAACGAGGTGAGCGCGGTGAAGGCCGCCGCGGACCGCGTCCGGACCGCGAACCGCGCCGCCCGGCCGCGCCGGTCGAAGCCGCGAACGATGAAGCCATCCCGCAAGCGTTCGTCGACACCGTTCCGGCCGGCGAAGCCGCAGAAGCCGGTGGCGAGGCGCGCGAAGGTGGACGCCGTCGTCGCCGTGGCCGCGGAGGGCGCGATCGGGACGAGGCCCGTCAAGCCAATGCAGCTGCTGCCGACGGAGCCGTGGAAGGCGTGACCGCAGCGCCCGCCGACGCCGAGATCGCCGATGGCGAGCTGGCGGAGTCACCCGCCTTCGCGGATCCGAATGGCGAAGAGATCGCACCGGTGGCTGAGACCGGCGACCGCGAGGGCCGTCGCCGTCGGGGTGGCCGGGGCCGCGATCGCCAGCGTCGCGAGGACGGCGTCCCGACCGGTGTCGAAGCCGTGTCCGAAGCCGCAGCGCTGGAAGCGCCTGCGGCCGTCGACGTGGCCGGCATCGAGTGGACCGCGCCGGCAGCGCAGTTCGAGGCCCCCGAGGCCGCACCGGTGGCCGCCGTGGCTGAAACACCCGCAATCGAGGAAATCGCTGTCACCGCCATGCCGGGGCCGGCCGTCGCCACGGCAGCGGTCGAGCCTTTCGTGCTGCCCACTGGCGACCTCGAAGCGGTTGCCGAGGCGGCGGGCCTGCAGTGGGTCGGCTCCGATGCGCAGAAGATCCGGGCGGTGGAAGAGGCGATGGCCATGGAGCCGAAGCCGGTGCATGTGCCGCGCGAGCCGAAACCGGTCGTCGCGATGGACGACGGGCCGCTGGTGCTGGTCGAGACCCGCAAGGACCTGACGCAGTTCAAACTGCCGTTCGAAAACGCGCAGGGGTCGCAGCCGCAGGCTTGATGTTGGATGACTCCCTCCCCCTCTGGGGGAGGGCTGGGGGTGAGGCGGGGCTTTCGAGCCGCATGCGGCGAGCCCGCCGAACGGCAGCGGCTTGCAAGCCGCTGCGCGCACTGCAAGTGGGGGCCGAATGCCG
>DATKCI010000367.1:0-2403 GCA_035513255.1 Piscinibacter sp.
TTGAATCGGCCCGCGTCGAGCAGCGCACCGACCTGGACAAGCTGGTGGTGGAGATCGAAACCAATGGCGCCATCACGGCCGAAGACGCAGTGCGCGCCTCGGCCAAGATCCTGGTTGAGCAACTCGCCGTGTTCGCCCAGCTGGAAGGCAGCGAATTGGCGGCCTTCGACCAGCCGGTGCAGCGCAGCTCGCAGCAATTCGACCCGATCCTGCTGCGTCCGGTTGACGAGCTCGAACTCACGGTCCGTTCAGCCAACTGCCTGACGGCCGAGAACATCTACTACATCGGCGACCTGATCCAGCGCACCGAGACCGAGCTGTTGAAGACCCCGAACCTGGGCCGCAAGTCGCTCAACGAAATCAAGGAAGTGCTGGCATCGCGCGGGCTCACGCTCGGCGCGCGCCTCGAAAACTGGCCTCCGCAAGGCCTCGACAAACGCTAACGCGAACAGGAAGGACGGCCTGAAGGCCGTCATTGGAAGGGGCTGAACAACAGCCCGGTGCACCCGGCAGTACCTGACACGGCTGCCGGTTTTATACAGAGAAAGGACAGCACCATGCGTCACCGTCACGGACTTCGCAAACTCAACCGCACGTCGGAACATCGCCGGGCGATGCTGCGCAACATGTGCAATTCGCTGATCACGCACGAGGCGATCAAGACCACGGTCCCCAAGGCCAAGGAACTGCGCCGCGTCGTCGAGCCGCTGATCACGCTGGCCAAGGAACCGACGCTGGCCAACAAGCGCCTCGCGTTCGACCGCACGCGCGACCGCGACGTCGTCATCAAGTTGTTCGGTGAGCTCGGCCCGCGCTACAACGCGCGCCCGGGGGGCTACACCCGCATCCTGAAGATGGGTTTCCGCATCGGCGACAACGCGCCGATGGCCTTCGTCGAGTTGGTGGACCGTCCGGAGCCGGTTGCGTCGGAAGAAACCGCCGACCAGGCCGAATAAGCCACGGCAACGCCGAACCCGAGGGGCCAGCGCAAGCTGGCCCTTCCTGTTTGTGCAAGCGAGGCACGGCGCCCGCCCCTTAGGCACACTGCGAGCCCATGTCCGAGCCGATCTTTCGCATCGCCCATCTGGTCAAGAAGTTCGGCGACAGCACCGTTGTCGATGACTTGTCGCTCGCCATCCAGCCGGGCGAATGCCTGGGGGTGATCGGTCCCAACGGCGCGGGCAAGACCACGACGCCTGCTGCAGCAAGGGAAATCGATCCTGCTGACGACCCACTTCATGGACGAGGCCGAGCGCTTGTGCGACAGGCTGCTGGTGCTCGACCATGGGCGCAGAATCGCCGAAGGCACACCGCGCGGCCTGATCGCCGAGCACCTCGAGAGCGACGTGATCGAGGTCTACAGCGAGGGCGCCCGCCAGGTGGCGCAGGACCCACGCGGCGCTGGCGGACCGCGTGGAGACCAGCGGCGAGACGGTGTTCTTCTATCTGCGCGACCCGCAACCGATGCTGCGCCGACTGTCGAACAACCACCAGGTGCGCTACCTGCACCGCCCAGCCAACCTGGAGGACCTGTTCCTCAAGCTGACCGGCCGCCAGATCCGTGACGAGGCCTGAAGGAGGCACCGAACATGCTGATCTCTCTGTATGTCGATCGCGCTCGTCTTCAATGCGCTCGCGAAGGGCTACGACTTCTTCACCTACTACTTCACGCTGGTGCTGACGCCGATGACCTTCCTGTCCGGGGTCTATTTCCCGATCAGCCAGATGCCGTCGTGCCTGCAGGCCGTGGCCCAGGTGCTGCCGCTGACGGCGGCGGTCAAGCTCGTGCGTCCGCTGATGATCGGGGAGTTCCCGGCCGACTGGCTGACGCCGCTGCTCGTCCTCGCGGCCTATGCAGGCGTCGGTTACTACCTGGCACTGGTCCTCACGCGCCGGCGCTTTTTCCGGTGACCGGAACCTCCGGCGGCGGCTACAGTCAGTGAAACATCGAGCAACAAAGCTTTTGCACCGGCATATGGGTCGAATCGGAACTTGGGGACGGGCGTTTTTCGCCATGGTGCTTGCGCTTGCCGCCGGATGGACCGCCATCGCGCCCGCACGAGCGGCGGACGAATTCCTCGATCCTGAGGTGGCGTTCAAGGGCAGTGTGCGTGCGCTGGACGACCGAAGCGTCGAAGTGAGCTTCGAGATTGCGCCCGGCTACTACCTGTACGACGAGCAGTTCAAATTCGCCGCCGCCGGCGCCGCGCTCGGGGCCGCGGTCATCCCCGACGGCAAGGTGAAGTACGACGAGACCTTCCAGAAGGACGTCGAGACCCATCGCGACCTGCTGCGCATCGTGCTGCCGGTCGAGCAGGCGAGCGGCGGCTTCCGGCTCGCGGTCAACTACCAGGGCTGCGCGGACGCCGGCCTGTGTTACCCGCCAGCCCAGAGGCGCGCCGA
>DATKCI010000368.1:0-12958 GCA_035513255.1 Piscinibacter sp.
TGAGGGCGTTGCCGCTGTTGGTCGAAGCCGTGTAGTAGGTGGACGCGGTGCCATAGAGGACGGAGTCGGCCAGCGCCACCGAATCCAACGTCAGCGACAGGGTGCTGTAGCCCTCGGCCCCGTGGACCAATCGAAACTTCGCCTTGCTCGTGCTCGAGGGCAGGCGGTTGTCTTCGGAGATCATGCTGAGCTGCGGCGCGTTGGCGGCGCCGTAGACGAGCAGCGTGTAGTCGGCACCGGCTGTCACGTCGATCGTCGATCCGCCCACTGTCGCGCCGTCGACCTGCGCCAGCATCGCCTGGCTGCCGGCGGGCACCATCACGTAGGAGCCGATTGCCGGCGAGGTGAGCGAACTGCTCAGGGCCGTCGAGCCGACGCTGGCCGACACCGCGCCGTTGGAGGAGACGCTGGCGACCACGCGCATGCGTGCGTTGGTGTTCCTGGCCGCCGTGACGGTGCCTTCCTGGACCAGCAGCAACGCGTCGACCATCACGCCGCCGGAGCTGGGCTGCAGGACGACGGTGATGCGTTCCTTGTCGCCCAGCGTGACCGAGGCGACGTCCAGGCGCAGGTCGTCCTTGTTGGCCGCGCCGGTGATGCGCAGCCGGTACGTGCCCTTGCTGCGCTGCTGGTACGAGCTCACCGACCCCGACGCCGTGCTGCTCGTCAGGGGCGACACATCCGCCAGTGAGGTGCCGGCATCGGTGATGTACAGGTCGAGCGGGCCGGCGTCGGGTGCCGAGTTGAACAGCCTGATCTTGGCTTGCCCGGAGGAAGGAGCGTCCGCGTCCTCGACCAAGTTGGCCAGCTTGACCGACCCTTCGCGACCCCACGCGATGACGGTGTAGCGCTCGTCGTTGGTCTGGCTCATCGTCGTCGACAGCACGGTCGAATCGGTGCCGGCGCGCTTGAACAGGAAATCGTGGCTGCCCTCGGCGATGTCCGAGTAGCCGCTGACCTCACCGGCAGCGACGTTGGACGCCTGATTGTTGTCGTCCACGTAGAGGTCGAGCGCGCCCACGCCGACGGTGGCATTCAGGAAGCGATTGATGCTGGTCTTGTCGTCGCCCGAGTTGCAGCCGGTCAGGGCCGCGGTGACGATGGAGATGGCGCAGACGAGTCGCGCCCATGAACGAAGTTGCATACGAGTCCCTTGCAAAGGCTGGAGGAGGACCGGCCCGCTGGGCAGATCCGACGCTGGGCATTGCAGCGCACGCCCGGCGCCATCAGGTTCCGAGTTCTATGGGGCGTGTGATGCCGCGTGAGCTCGGTGCGCAAACGTCACCGAGCGTCATCGTTGACGGGGGTGTCGTGCCGGCCCGGTGATTCGGCAGCTTGCCCGAGGGCGGGCAGGAGAGGATCGCCGACACCGGCCATCGGATCGCCCGGGTGGTGCGCCACCGCCCGCTGGCGCGCGCGGATGCGGTCGTAGCGGTCGACGGTGACCGTGTCAGCGGCAGCGTCGTCGCGCATCACGGTCGGCCGCAGGAAGACGACCAGGTTCGTCTTCTTGCGCGAACGGCTCAGCGTGCGAAACAGCGAGCCCAGCAGCGGCAGCCCGCTCACCACGGGGATCTGCTGCCAGTCGTGCGACACCCCTTCCTCGATCAGCCCGCCCAGCACGATGATCTTGCCGTCGCCGACCACCACGTTGGATTCGATCGATCGCTTGTTGGTGGTCGGCCCTGCGTTCGACGTGCCCGGCGATGTGCTCGACGAGACCGATGACGACTCCTGGAAGATCGTCATGCGCACCGTGCCGTTCTCGCCGATCTGCGGCCGGATGCGCAGCGTGATGCCGACGTCCTTGCGCTCGATGGTCTGGAACGGGTTCGTTGAACTGCTGCCTGTGGTCGTGTACTGGCCGGTCACGAAGGGCACGTTCTGGCCGACGACGATCTTGGCCTCTTCGTTGTCCAGCGTCACGAGGTTGGCGGTGGACAGGATGTTGGTGCCCGACGTCGACTCGATCGCCTGCGCTACCGTGCCGAGTGTGAGGTCCGAGGTACTGCTCAAGTTGAAGAGCGTCTTCCACTGCAGCCCGACGTCGAGCGCCTTGCTGGCATCGACTTCGACCACGAGCGACTCGACATAGAGCTGCGCGCGCCGCGAGTCGAGCTCGGCGACCACGGCGCTGATTTCGCGGTACAGCGGCTCAGGCGCGGTGACGATGAGCGAGTTGGTGGCCGGATCGGCCTGGATGTAGCCGCCCAGCGACGGTTGCGCCGCCGCACTGACCGGTGCAGCGGCTTGCGCCGAGCCGGCGGCGTTGTTGACCGCCGCTGCGGCGGGTAGGGCATTGCTCGAGCCTGTCAATGCGCTGCTGCCGCTCGGCGCAGTGCCGCCGGAGCTTCGCGCGGCATCGCCCGGGAATGCGGCGCGCAGCACCGACGCGAGGCGGGTCGCTTCGGCGTTCTTCAGATGGATCACATGCACGTTGCTGCCCGCGATGCCGGCCGCACCGGGCCGGTCCAGCCGCGCCACGAGCGCTCGGATGGCGGCCAGCCGCGTCGGGTTCGCCGCGCGCACCAGCAATGCGTTGGCGCGCGTGTCGGCGACGATCGACCCCGAGCTCGTCGCGACAGCCGACCCTGCATTCGCCACCAACGGCTCGGTCATTCGCTGCACGGTGGCCACCAGGTCGGTTGCCAGTGCGTGCTGCAGATGCATCACTTCCACGTCGGTCGCGCTGGGCGTGTCGAGCGCCGCGATGAGCGCGCCCAGGCGTGTCACGTTGGCGGCGTAGTCGGTGATGACGAGGGTGTTGTTGCCGCTGTTGACGTTGATCGTGTTGTTGGGTGTGATCAGCGGTCGCAGCACGGTCACCAGGTTGTTCGCATTCTCGTACTCCAGCCGGAAGATGCGCGTGACCACCTGATCGGCGCGGCCCGCACTCGGCTCGTCCGCGATCGCCGACGCGGCCTGCAGCTTCGCGTCCGCCTCCGGCACGATCTTGAGCAGGCCGTTGGTCTCGACCATCGCGAAGCCCAGGCCGCGCAGACCGGCCGAGTAGATCGCATAGGCCTGCGCGAGCGTCACGCCGCCCTCGGTGTAAAGCGTCATGCGGCCCTTGACGCGTGGGTCGGCGACGATCGGGCGCTCGAGCATCGCGCTCATCGCCCGCGTGATCGCCTCGACCTCCGCGTCGGGAAAGTTCAGCGTGACGAGCGCTGGCTCGCGCGCAGCAGCGTGGCGACCCGCGCTCGCCGTCGCCGGCTGCACGGCCTGCAACGGTGCGCCGGCGAGCCCCAGCAGCACACTGGCCGCGACAAGGCTCCACCGTCCACGGACGACGAGTGCCGTGCGGTCACTGCGCGCCACCATCATGGCGCTGCGTGAATGGTCTGCCGGGCTGCCTCGTCTGCAGCCACCGTGGCGAGGCCCGCGGTGTGGGTGTTCAGGGTGGTCCAGTCGTCCGCCACTTCCTCGGCCATCACCGCGAGCCGGTCGGTCTCGATGAGCATCAGCTGATAGCGTTCCAGCACCTCGGCTTCGCTGGCGCTGCCGAGCTGCTGGCGCTGACGCACCGTCTGCCACTCGGTGCGACGCAGTGCGATCAGCTTCGTCAGATAGCCGAAGGCCCGCTCGTGTTCCTGAAGGCGCTTGAGATCCTGGGCGACGGACGCTTTGGAGTCGTGCACGGCGGCCACCAAGGCCTGGATGTCGGGCGTCGGCGTTGCCTGTGTCGTGGCCGGCGGAGCCGTTGCGGCGCTGGCGGGATCGATCCAGCCGTCGAGCGCTCGCAAGGGCTGCGCGGTATCGAGGCCGGCGTGGCCGCGTTGACGCTGTCCCACCACCCAGGCCAGTTCGAGCGATGCGACGTCGGCGCGTGCGCGCACGACGTGTGCCGGCAGGCGCGATGGCGCGCCAAGGTAGAACCTCGGCAAGCGCGCGTCCGCCAGCGACGGTGCAAGCAGCACCTCCAAGGCGCTGGGCGCGACGCCGGTCTGATCGGCGATCACGCGCAGCGCCTGTGCGGCGGCCTGGGTCAGCTGCGGCAGAGCGGCGTCGAGCCGTTTGTGCCGCTCTGACAACACCTCCACCGACGACGGGACCGCCTGGCCCTCGGGCAAGGCGCGCAAAAGCGCCAGCTCCTGCTCGCAGGCCCGGTCCAGTGCACGCAGAGTCGCGAGGCGGATGCTGAGCACCCGTGCCTGAACATACGCCTGCACGATCAGGGGATCGGCGTCGGAGACGGCTGGGACCGTGCCCGAGGTCGCAGTCTCCAGGCCGGCGGCGCGCTGCGCCTGTCTTCTGTCGCGTGCGATCTGCTCCAACAGGTTGAGCGTCGAGTCGCCAAACCCGAGCCACCACGGCACCGGCTGCGGTGACGGGGCAGGATCTGGTGGCGCGATCGCGCGGGGCACGTGCGCCTCGGCACCGCGTGCAGTCGCGGCCTGCAAGGGCGCGCCGGCGGCGAAACAGGCGGCAAGCGCAACGCCGCAGACGCCGGCCTTTGCGCCCGCGCGCAGGGGAAGACCCGGTTCGATCAGACGATTCACGTGCGTGCTCCGTCATTGTTCATCGAGGGCTGAAGCGACTCTTTGAGCCACAGCGTGGCGCTCACCAGACTCAACAGGTCGCGGTGCTCGGTGCTGATCACGGCGCAACCGTGATCTTCTTCGCAATAGCGCAGCAGCCGCTTGCGGATTCGGGCCACGGTCTGCACATCGAGTTCGAGGTCCGGACCTTCGACCACCACCAGGGAAGGCCGATGGACCAGCGCCTGGCCGAGGCGCGCCAGCCGGATCTCGGCCGTGCCGAGCATGTGCGGCAGCAGCGCGGCGTGGCGCTCCAGCCCGAGCGACGTGATCTCGATGCCCGCACGCTCCAAGGCCGCGCCGTGCGCTACACCGTTCACCAGCAGCGGCAGGGCGATGTTGTCGATCACCGCCAGGTGCGAAAACAAGCCGTCGGGGCGAAGCGAGATGCCGACCTCGCGCAACAGCAATCGACGGCGTTCGGCCGCACCGAGCAGCGACAGGTCCTGGCCCAGCAGCAGGTACTGACCGGCACACGGCGGCAGGCGACCGCACAGCAAGGACATGAATGCGCGCGTGCCGTCCACACCGAGACCACGCACGTTGAAGACTTCGGTACGACGCAGCCTCAGGCTCATGGCCCGCGACCGCGACAGCCCCGCCGCGTCGCGCCACTGGAATGCCGCGTCGTTCAGCGACGCGATGGTTTCATGCGGTACGAGGCGTGCCGATTGCCGGTGCTCGGTTCGGTCATAGGGCATGAGCAGACCGAGATCTCGAGGCGCGGGTCGCAGTGTCGCGTTCATGGTGTGCATGGGCTGGAAGTGGAGGGGGCAATTTAGGCAGCCGCGCGCTGTCACAGGTGCGCGAGGCATGACAGCGCGTGCTGTGCCGTGATGCCAGGGACCTGGCGTCAACGGGCCCTGCCGACGTGCCGCCTGCGCCGAGGTCGCTCACTTACGGACGCGCGGAGCGAGGCACACGCAGCGTCATTCGCAAGCCACCTTGGTCTCGGTTGGATGCCTCGATCGTGCCGCCATTGACCTCCAGTGCACGGCGAGCCATCGCCAGGCCCAGCCCGACGCCTCGGACAGTCTCCGAGCCTTCAAGCCGCACGAATGGGTCGAACATCCGCTCGCGGGATTCCTCTGGGACGCCCGGTCCGCGGTCATCCACCGTGATGACCAGATGGTCGCCACCGTTGTCCCGCCTCGCGCGGACTTCAACGACCGTGCCGGTCGCTGTAAATTTCACGGCATTGCGGATCACGTTCTCGAAGGCCCGATACAGCAGCTCTGCCTGAACGCGTGCGACAAACTCGCCGGGCGCGTCGATGCATACCTCACGCGAGAGTGCACGCGCCTCGAAGTCGGCATCTTCCGTGACGGCATGCAGCAGATCCATCACGTCTACGGTGTCCATCGACCAGCCTTCAGGCGCGGCCTCGATCCGGTGCAGCGTCAGCAGTTCTTCGATCAGTGCATCGAGCAGATTGCTTTCGCGCTCGATGCGATCGAGCATGGCGGGGGTCTGGGAGGCATCCTGGCGCAGCAGACCGATCGCGGCCTGCATGCGAGCAAGCGGGGAGCGCAGCTCGTGCGAGATGTCGTGCAGCAGCACCTGGCGCGACTTCGTCAGCTGCTCCAGTTGCGCGGCCATGCGGTCGAAATCTTCCGCGACCTCGGTCAGCTCGTCGCGGCGCCCGCGCAGCAGAGGGGTCACGCGTGTCTCGAACCGGCCTCGCGCGACTTCGCGCAGCCCGCCACGCAGATGCTGAAGCGGGCCGGCCAGGTACCAGGCCACCGCAGCGCCTGCAATCAGCATCGCCAGCGTCCCGCTGACCACCGGCACCAGCGGGAGCGGGCCGATGGTGATCACGCCGGGGGGCGGCTGAAGGGGGGGGCCGAGGGTGTAGCGCAGGTAGAGACCCGCCGCGATCATCGAAAGCAGCATGCTCACCCACAGCGCGAGGGTGAGTTTCCAGAAGAGGCCACTCTTGAAGTGCAACACGTTCACCCCTCGAGCAACTGATAACCCTTGCCACGCACGCTCTGGATCCACGACTGGCCGTCCGGCCGCGCGCCCAGCTTCTGCCGGATGCTGCTGATGTGCACGTCGATGCGGCGATCGAACCGGGCCAGCGGTTGCCCGAAGGCTTGCAGCGAGATGTCTTCCTTGCCGACGAGCTCGCCCGCGCGCCGGGCCAGCGCCTCAAGCAGGTTGAACTCCGTGCCAGTCAGCTCCAGTGGCTGGCCATGCCAGGTCGCGCGGCGATTGCCCGGCGTCAGCACCAGTGGCCCGGCCTGCAGTTGCGCCGGTTCGTGCGTGGCATCGGCCGTGTCGCGGCGCTCGGTGCGGCGCAGAATCGCGCGGATGCGGGCGACGAGTTCTCCCGGTGTGCACGGCTTGGGCACGTAGTCGTCTGCGCCCATGTCGAGGCCGACGATGCGGTCGACGTTGTCGCCGCGCGCCGTGAGCATCAGCACCGGCACCTGCAAACTCGCCCGGATGCGGCGCAGAGCCTCCATGCCAGACAAGCGCGGCATCATGACGTCGAGCACGATGATCGAGTAGCGGCCGGTGCTTGCCTCGCGCACCGCGGCCTGGCCGTCGTGCACGGCCTCGACCTCGAATCCCTCGCGCACAAGGTACTGCGACAGCATCGCCGTCAGCTCGAGGTCGTCATCGGCAAGTAGTACTCGGTTCATCACGGAAGAAGTATCGACGTCGCCGCCGTTGGAGTGGGCCCGGGCGCTCCGGATTTAACCCAACTTAACCCTCAGGCCGACCATACGGCGGGTGCAGTTCCTAGGATCGGTGTTCAAGCGTGAACATCATGGTCCGAACCTCATTTCCCCTCCGACGAGCATTCGGTCACGCGCTGGTCGTGGTGGCGCTGACCGGCTGCGCCGCCGTAGGCCCGAACTACCGCGAGCCTCGGGCGATCACGCCTGCCCAATGGTCCGCACCGATGCCGCACGACGGCAGCACCCGCAAGCTGGGCGACTGGTGGCAGCAGTTCAATGACTCCGTCTTGACACGTTTGCAGCAAGTCGCCGAAAGCGACAGCCCGACCTTGGCCGCCGCATGGGGAAACATCGAACTCGCCCGCGCCACGCTCGCCAGTGCCCGCGCTGGTGCAACGCCCACGGTGAGTGCCGGCGCTTCGGTCTCGCGTGCGCGCCAGCAGGGCGTGCAAACCGCCACCGTGGGCACGACCCGCTCCGCCAGCGCTGATGCCTCGTGGGAGCTGGACCTCTTCGGCAAGGTGCGCCGCAACGTGGAATCTGCCGACGCGCAGCTGCAGGTACGCCGTAACGACTGGCACGACGCGCGCGTGTCGCTGGCCGCCGAGGTGGCGACGAACTACGTGGACTACCGCACCTGCGGCCTGCTGGTCGACGCCTACGAGCAGGAGCTCGTCTCGATCCGGCAGACCACCGCGGCCACCGAATCGCTGGCGCGTGCCGGCCTGAGCCCGAGCACGGACGCCGCACTCGCGCGGGCCACGCAGGCGAGCACGACCTCGTCGCTGCTGGAGCAGCGTTCGCAATGCGAGCTGCTCGTGAAATCGCTCACGAACCTCACCGGCCTTCAGGAGCCCGAGCTGCGGCAGCTGCTGGAGGGCGGCAGCAAGTCGATCCCGGAGGCCGCCGCCCTGGCGATCGAAAACGTTCCCGCCGACGTGCTCCGTCAACGCCCGGACGTGGCTTCATATGAGCGTGACCTGGCGGCGGCCAGTGCGGCCATCGGCCTCGCGCAGGCGGATTTGTACCCCAGCATCAAGCTCGGCGGCTCCATCGGTATTTCGGCCACCGGAGGCAACTCGCTCAGCAGCTGGTCCTTCGGCCCGTCGTTGTCGATTCCTCTGTTCGATGGCGGCTCGCGCAAGGCGGCGGTCGATTCGGCTCGCGCCAGCTACGAGATCGCCTATGCGCAGTGGCGCAATGCAGTGCGCAGTGCCGTCTCCGAAGTCGAGAAGGCGCTGGTGCAACTGGACAAGGCGGACAAGCGCGCCACGCAGGCCGAACGCGCGGCCGCGGAGTACCGCCGCTACCTGAACGGCGCCGAAGCGGAGCGACGTGCCGGCACCATCAGCCTGCTGACGTTCGAGGAGTCACGGCGTCTGGCGCTTTCAGCCCAGATCGAACTGATCGGCCAGCAGCGCGACCGCGTGACCTATTGGATTGGTCTGTACAAGGCATTGGGTGGGGGTTGGAACAGCCAATCACCCATTGCGCCGCCGGCCAGCCGCGCCCCTTGAGGAAACCGACGAGATGAAGATGCAACGCAAGACACTGGTCATTTCGATCGCCTCCGTGGCCCTGCTGGCCGCGCTGGCGATCGCCATCATCCGGCCTGGAAACAAGTCGCCGGCCGCAAGCACTCCGAACGGCTCGCAGGCGTCGGCGCTGACTGTCGAGCTCGTGGCGGCGGAGCACCGCAGTTGGCCGCAGGAGCTGCGCACGAGCGGAACCATCGCCGCCTGGGAGGAAATCGCGGTCAGCCCCGAGACGGGCGGGCTGCGTGTTGCCGAACTGCTGGTGAACGTCGGCCAGCGTATCGCGAAAGGCCAGCTGCTGGCGCGCCTGGCCGACGACACCGTGCGCGCCGAAGGGGCCAAGCAGCAGGCTCTGGTGGCGCAGGCCGAAGCAAGCCTCCTGCAGGCGTCGAGCACCCTGAAGCGCGCGCAGTCGGTGGACGTGGCCGGCACCATCGCACCGCAGAAGCTCGACGAGTACCAGGCCACCGAAGCGAGCGCCAAGGCCTCATTGGCGTCGGCCCAGGCCGACCTGCAAAGCGCCAGGCTGAAGCTTGCGCAGACGCGCATCGTCGCGCCGGACGCGGGCGTGGTGGCGTCGAAGACCGGTGTCGTCGGCAACGTTTCGAGCACGGGCACCGAGCTCTACCGGCTGATCCGGCAAGGCCGCATCGAGTGGCGCGCTGAACTCGACGCACGGCAGCTCTCGCAGGTGCGCGTGGGGCAGCCGGCACGGGTGACGTTGCCCGACGGCCAGGCGGTGGCCGGGAAGGTCTGGCTGGTTTCGCCCACGCTCAGCACCACCACCGGCCGCGGCCTCGCCTACGTGAGCCTCGCGGCGGACAGCCCGGCCAAGCCAGGCACCTTCGCCGGCGGCAGTATCGAGCTGCAGCAGGCGACTGCATCGACCTTGCCCGAAGCGGCGGTCGTGCAGCGTGATGGCAGGTCGTATGTGTACCTCGTCGGCGCTGACGGGCGAGCCACCAGCCGGGTGGTCACGACGGGGCGGCGCCAGGGTGATCGTGTGGAGATCCTCTCGGGCGTGGATGCGGCGACGCGCGTGGTCGCCAAGGGCGGCGCGTTCCTTTCCGAAGGCGCGCAGGTCACCGTTGCCGCAGCCGCTGCGGCCAGCGCTGCCAGCAGCGCGGGAGCGGCCAAGTGAACGTCTCGTCCTGGTCCATCCGCAACCCGGTCCCCGCGGTCCTGGTGTTCATGCTGCTCACCGTCCTCGGGCTGATCGGCTTCCAACGCCTGCAGATCCAGGACTTCCCGGACATGGACCTGCCGACCATCAACGTGTCGGCAAGCCTGGAAGGCGCCGCGCCGGCGCAACTCGAGATCGAGGTGGCACGCAAGCTGGAAGACAAGCTGGCCTCGCTGACCCTGCTCGACCATATCACCACGACCATCACCGAAGGCTCGGTAGCCATCAGCGTGAGCTTCCAGCTCGACAAGGACACCGAGGCGGCATTGAGCGAAGTCCGCAATGCCGTCGACGGCGCCAGGGCGAACCTGCCGGCGAGCATGAACTCGCCGACGGTGTCCAAGCTCACCACGAGCGGCTCGGCCATCCTCACGTTCACCATCGAGTCCGACCAGCGTGACGAGAAGGACCTGTCCTGGTTCGTCGACACCGACGTCGGCAAGGCGCTGCGGGCGGTCAAGGGCGTGGACACGGTGTCGCGCGTGGGCGGCATCGACCGCGAGGTGCACGTGGACCTCGATCCCACACTGATGGCTGGCCTGGGGGTGACGCCGGCCGATGTGTCGGCCCGGCTCAAGTCAGTGCAGGTCGAATCGTCGGGCGGCCAGGGGCAGGTGGGCGGCCAACGGCAGTCGACCCGCACCATCGCCACCGTCGGCACGCCCGAGCAGATCGCCGCGATCACCGTGCCGCTGGCCGATGGCCGCTACGTACGCCTCAACCAGATCGCCCGCATCAACGACAGCCACGCCGAGCGGTCGACGCTGGCCTATCGCGACGGCAAGCCGGTGATCGGCTTCCAGGTGACCCGCTCAAAGGGCTTCTCCGACGTGAAGGTTGCAGAAGACCTGCGGGCCGCAGTCGCGCGCTTCTCGGCGCAGCACCCCGAGGTGCGCATCACCGAGGCGAGCAACGGTGTCACGCCGATCGAGGACAACTACGAAGGTTCGATGCACCTGCTGATCGAGGGTGCTCTGCTGGCCATCGTCGTGGTGTGGTTCTTCCTGCGCGACGGGCGCGCCACCCTCATCTCGGCCACGGCGCTGCCGCTGTCGATCATTCCGACCTTCGGGGCGATGTACGTGCTCGGCTACTCGCTCAACACCGTGACGCTGTTGTCGCTGTCGCTGGTGGTGGGCATGCTCGTCGACGACGCGATCGTCGAGATCGAGAACATCGAACGTCACCTGCTCATGGGCAAGACACCGTTCCAGGCGGCCACGGAGGCGGCCGACGAGATCGGCCTGGCGGTGGTCGCAACCACCTTCACGCTGGTCGCCGTATTCCTGCCGACGGCCTTCATGGGCGGCATTCCGAGCCTGATCTTCCGCCAGTTCGGCATCGTCGCGTCGGTGGCCGTGCTCGCATCGCTGCTGGTGGCGCGCCTGCTCACGCCAATGATGGCGGCCTACCTGCTGAAGCCCAAGCAGGTGCCGGCGCACGACGCCCAGGCCGACGGCCCGTTGATGACGCGCTACCTGCATTGGGCGCGAGGCGCCCTGGCGCGCCGCAAGACGACGGTCGCACTCACCACCGCCTTCTTCGTGGCGGCCCTCCTGCTGTTCCCCTTGCTGCCGACCGGCTTCATGCCGGCACAGGACAAGGCGCAGACGCGCGTGACGCTCAAGATGCCGCCTGGCGGGACGCTGCAGGAAACGGCCGAGATCAGCCGGAAGGCGGCCGATTTGATCGGCAAGGTTGCGGGCGTAAGCAGCGTGTTTTCCTCGGCCGGCACAGCCAGCACCGGCGGCGGCATGGGGTCGAGCGAAACGGCCGACGTCAGCAGCGCGACACTGATCGTGGACCTGGTCCCGCGGGGCGAGCGTGACCTGAAGCAGTCGGGCGTCGAGGCGCAAATCCGCGAAGCCTTGCGCGTGCTTCCCGCCACGCGTGTCTCCGTGGGCGGCGGTGGCAGCGGCGAAACGCTGGCCGTCACCCTCGCCGGCGAAGACGGCGAACTGCTCACGCGTACGGCCACCCAGCTCGAAGGCGAATTGCGCACCCTGAAGGGCATCGGCAACGTCACCTCATCGGCAGCCCAGCAGCGCCCCGAGATCCAGATCCGGCCGAACTACGAGCGCGCCGCAGCGCTCGGCGTGACGTCCGAGGCGCTCGGCGAGGCCGTTCGCATGGCGACCTACGGGGACTACTCGACTGCGTTGCCCAAGCTCAACCTGCCCGAGCGGCAAATCCCGATCCGCGTGCGGATGGACCCGAGTGTGCGGTCCGACATCGACGCCATCGGCCAGCTGCGCGTTCAGGGCAGCCAGGGCGCGGTCAGCATCTCCTCTGTCGCGGACATCGCGATGGGCAGCGGCCCGTCGCAGATCGACCGCATGGACCGCTCGCGCCACGTCACCTTGTCGATCGAACTCGCTGGCCGCAGCATCGGCGAAGTGCAGCGCGAAGCGATGCAACTGCCGTCGCTTCGCAAGCTGCCAGCCGGCGTCCAGCAGCTCGAATCCGGGGAGATCGAGCGCACCGGCGAGCTGTTCCAGAGTTTCGGCATCGCGATGGCGATCGGCGTGTTCTGCATCTATGCCGTGCTGGTGCTGCTGTTCCACGACTTCCTTCAACCGGTGACGATTCTCTCGGCGCTACCGCTGGCGCTGTGCGGCGCACTCGTGGCCCTTTGGATGTCGCACCAGGCCTTCTCGATGCCAGCGGTGATCGGTGTGCTGATGCTGATGGGCATCGTGACCAAGAACTCGATCCTGCTGGTGGATTACGCCATCATGGCCCGCCGCGATCGCGGCATGACGCGCATCGAGGCGCTGATCGATGCCTGCCACAAGCGCGCGCGGCCCATCGTGATGACGACCATCGCGATGGGTGCGGGCATGCTGCCCAACGCGCTCGGCCTGGGCGCCGAGCCCAGCTTCCGTCAACCGATGGCCGTCGTCGTGATCGGCGGCCTGCTGGCCTCCACTGTGCTGAGCTTGCTGGTGGTGCCGGTCGTGTTCACCTACGTGGACGATCTGCTGGAATGGCTCCGGCATCGCCTTTGTAGTC
>DATKCI010000369.1:0-2323 GCA_035513255.1 Piscinibacter sp.
CGTTCACCTGCACGGCCGAACCGGCGAGATCGGACGTCGCGCCGGATGCGGCTTTTGCCTTGAACGCCTCCAGTTCACGCTCAAGCCGCTTCTGGCGATCCAGCAGTGCGCGCAGCTTGTCGGCAACCTCGGCCGCATTGCCCCCGAGCAGGCGCGCAGCTTCGTCGAGGCGCTGCTCTTCGCGCGCTACATGATCCAGCGCGCCCTGCCCCGTCACCGCCTCGATGCGACGCACGCCGGCGGAAACGCCGCCTTCGGAAACGATCTTGAACAGACCGATGTCGCCGGTGCGCGCCACGTGGGTGCCGCCGCACAGCTCGATCGAGCCATCTCCCATCCGCAACACCCGCACCTCGTCGCCGTACTTCTCGCCGAACAGCGCCAGCGCGCCGAAGTCCAGCGCCTCCTGCATGCCCATGTGGTGGATTTCGGCTGCGTGGTTGCGCCTGATCTCGTCGTTCACCAAGCGCTCGATCCGGGCCAGCTCGTCGGAACTCATCGGCTGGGAATGGGCGAAGTCGAAACGCAGCCGGTCCGGCGCGACCAGCGACCCCTTCTGGGTCACGTGCTGGCCCAGCACGGTGCGCAATGCCGCATGCAGCAGATGCGTGGCCGAGTGGTTCAGCACCGTGGCGGCGCGCCGCTGCTGATCGACCGAGCCCGTTACGCGATCACTTCGCTGGAGCACGCCCGCCTCGAGGGTGCCGACGTGGCCGTGGTACTGGCCGGCGAACTTCAGGGTGTCGCGAACAAGGAAGCGCGTGCCATCCCCGAGAATCTGACCGGCATCGCCAACCTGGCCGCCGCTTTCGGCATAGAACGGGGTGCGATCCAGGATGACCACGGCGTCATCGCCAGCCTCGATCCGGTCCGCCGGCCGGCCGTCGCGCAGCAGCGCCACAACTTCCAGATCGCCCTCGTCGAGTCGGTCGTAACCCAGGAAACGGGTCGGGCTGAGTTGTGCGACCAGTTCGGCGGGTATCGAGGTCGCGCCGGCGAACTTGCCTGCAGCGCGCGCGGTCTCGCGCTGGCGCTGCATGGCCTCGTCGAACCCGGCCATGTCCACCGCCAGACCTCGCTCACGGGCAATGTCGGCGGTGAGATCGACGGGGAACCCGTACGTGTCGTACAGGCGGAACGCGTCGGCACCGGGGATCGTCGCGGAGCCGGAAGCGGCCGAACGGGCGGCGACGTCATCGAACATGCGCATTCCGGCATCAAGCGTCTCGGCGAACCGCTCCTCCTCGGCAAGCAGTACCCGCTCAACAAACTCGCGCCTGCCCGCAAGTTCCGGATAGGCATCGCCCATCACCTCGACCAGCGGGCCGAGCATTCGATGGAAGAACGGTCGCTTCTGCCCCAGCATCCAGCCGTGGCGCAACGCGCGGCGGATGATCCGGCGCAGCACATAACCGCGGCCCTCATTGCCGGGCAGTACGCCGTCGACGACCAGGAAGCTGCAGGCGCGGATATGGTCGGCGATGACGCGCAGGGACTTGTTGTCCAGGTCGGTGGTCGCGGTGAGTTCGGCCGCCGCCGCGATCAGGCGGCGGAACAGGTCGATCTCATAATTGCCGTGCACGCCCTGCAGCACCGCGGCCAGCCGCTCCAGACCCATGCCGGTGTCGACGCAAGGGGCCGGCAGCGGCGCAAGGCTGCCGTCGGGCTGTCGGTCGAACTGCATGAAAACGAGATTCCATATCTCGATGAATCGGTCTCCGTCCTCGTCGGGTGAACCCGGAGGGCCACCGGCGTGCTGCGGGCCGTGGTCGTAGAAAATCTCGGTGCACGGACCGCAGGGCCCGGTATCGGCCATCTGCCAGAAATTGTCCGATGCGAACGGTGCGCCCTTGTTGTCGCCGATGCGGATGATGCGCTCGACAGGCAGGCCGATATCGCGATGCCAGATGTCGAAGGCCTCGTCGTCCGTGTGATAGACGGTGACCAGCAGGCGGTCCTGGTCGATACCCCAGATGCCGGTCAGCAACTCCCAGGCCCAGGCGATCGCCTCGCGCTTGAAGTAGTCACCGAACGACCAGTTGCCAAGCATCTCGAAGAAGGTGTGGTGGCGAGCGGTGTAGCCGACCTGGTCCAGGTCGTTGTGCTTGCCGCCTGCACGCAGGCAGCGCTGCACGTCAACGGCACGCCTGAAGCCCGGCTTCTCGCTGCCGAGGAACACGTCCTTGAACTGCACCATCCCCGAGTTGGTGAACAGCAGGGTCGGGTCGTTGGCCGGAACCAGTGGCGCCGACGGCACGGCCACATGGCTCTTGCCACGGAAGAATTCGATGAAGTCGTTGCGGATCTGCGACGTGCTGAGAGT
>DATKCI010000370.1:0-2908 GCA_035513255.1 Piscinibacter sp.
ACGGCCCGATCACGATCCCCCTCATGAAGCGCACCGGGTTCCGCCCGCCGTTCGCAGCGGCGGTCGAGTCGGTGGCCTCCACCGGCGGGCAGATCATGCCGCCGGTGATGGGGGCGGCGGCCTTCGTGATGGCCGAGTTTCTTGCGGTGCCGTATGCGCAGGTGGCGATGTGGGCGCTGATCCCGGCCGTGTTCTATTTCCTCGCGGTGTTCTGCGCGGTCCACTTCGAGGCCAAGCGCTACAAGCTCGCGGGCGTGCCGAAGTCGGAGCTGCCGCGCTTCGGCACCGTGATGCTGCAGCGCGGCCACCTGTTCCTGCCGGTGGCGGTCGTGCTGTTCGGCCTGGTGCTCGGCTACTCGGCGCCGCTGTGCGCGCTGGCAGGCACGCTCGCCTGCCTGCCGGCCGCGCTGGCGCGCAAGACCACACGCGAGGGCATCCGCTGGACGAGCGTCGTCGCGGCACTCGAGGACGGCGCGCGCAACACGCTGGCCGTGGCAATGGCCTGCGCCTGCGCCGGCATCGTCATCGGCTGCGTGACGATCACCGGGCTGGGCATCACCTTCACGCAACTCGTGGTCTCCGTGGCGCAGGATTCCCTGGTGCTCGCCCTCGTGCTGACCGCGCTCGCCGGCATCGTGCTCGGCATGGGGATGCCGACCACGCCGTCGTACATCGTGATGGTGGCGCTGCTGGTCCCGGCCATCATGAAGCTCGGCGCGATCGCGCCGGCCGCGCACATGTTCGCGTTCTACTTCGCGATCCTCTCGGCGATCACGCCGCCGGTGGCGCTGGCGGTGTTCGCCGCCGCGAGCCTCGCGAAGTGCAGCCTGTGGGACGCCGGCTGGGACGCGGTGCGCATCGCCGGGCCGACCTACATCGTGCCGTTCATGTTCGTCTACTCGCCTTCGCTGCTGATGGTGGGCGACTGGACGACGATCGTCACGTCCACGGTCACGGGCCTGATCGGCGTGGTGTGTTTCTCCGCCGGGCTGCAGGGCCGCCTGCTTGCCGACTGCCGGTACTGGGAACGGATGCTCCTGATCGCGGCGGCAGTGACCCTCATCAAGCCCGGCTACCTGACCGACGCCATCGGGCTCGGGCTGCTGGCGCTGGTCGTCGTCGCGCAGCGGCTGCAGGCGCGGCGCGAAACCGCCGTTACGTCGTAGAAGGTAGTTCGGGTAGTTCGGGTGATTTGTGGGCTTGCTCCGTCTTCCTCATTTGCGCATATGTAGCGCACCGAACCGCAGGCGCAACCGCCTACCAACGCGTCTGTTCGAGTCATGGTCTGCCTCCGGTGTTGCCGAGTTCTACGGGAACTTCGGCGGGGTGGTGCGCGCTCGGTCCGGCAGGTCCACCACAGGCTGATGGCGCAACTTGTTGAGGAAGCCCTGACGCCCCGCCATCAGCTCGCGCTCGCGGTGGATGATCGGGTCCCACATCGCGTCGATGTCCGGGTGCGTCCAGCCCAACTCGCGCTGTGCCTTGGCCGATGAATAGTCCAGGTGGGCCCGCGTGGCGTCGACGGTGTCGCGTGACATGAAGGCCGGCAGCCCCGCCATGCGCTGCAGTGGCTCCATCAAGGCCATTTGTGGCCGCATGAACCAGCGCGGCAGGTACCAGCGCGGAACACGCTGGCCGGTCTTGCGCCCCCACACGTTGAACAGTTCGCGCATGCTGTTGCGTGGGCCGCAGAACAGATAGTCTTCGCCGGCCGGTGCCTTCTCGGCGGCCAGGCACAGGCCTTCGGCCAGGGCCTTGACGTCGACCAAGGTGTACACCGATTCGCCTCCCCATGCCATGGGCGCCATCTTGCCCAGCAGCGTCAGGCGCAGGAAGTAGCCGAAGATCGAGTGATCGTTGGCACCCATCACGCCGTTGGGCATGGCGGTGACGATGGGCAGACCCTTCGCACGCCAGCGCAGTGCCACGCGGTGGGCATCGGCCTTGCTGCGATGGTAGGCACTGAGGTAGGGCGCCTCGTCGAGCCAGCGCTCGTCCTTCGACACGCTGGCCGCGGGCGGGCGGCCTGAAGGCCCGAGCGCCCACGCGGTAGAGACATAGACCACCTTGCTCACGCCTGCCGCGTGCGCGGCCGCCATCATGTTTTCGGTGCCGTCCACGTTCACGCGCGTCATGCGGGCCATGGTGGCGCGGTCGGCGCCGAATTCGTACACCCCGGCGTTATGGATCACGACATCCGACCCCTCCAGCGCGGCGGCCAGACCGGTCGGCTCGGTCACGTCACCCTGCACGAGCGTGGCGCCCTGGCGCGCAATCCACTGCGCCGCCTGGCTTTGCGGGTCGCGCACCAGCACCTTCAGGGGCCAGCCCCGCCCACGTATGCGGGAGACCAGGGCTTGGCCGATGAACCCGGTACCGCCTGTCAGAAAGACTTTCATCTTCTTGTTCCTCTGGGAGATGCCGACGAATGACCCAGCCTGCCGAAGCGGCGCCGCTGCTGGCACAGGCCCTGGCGGTGCAACAGCGCCTTCCCAGCCACGAGGCCGAGCGGCTGCGCAGCGAACTGCTGCAGGTGGAACTCGAACTGGCCCAGGGCCAGGCTGCGCGCGCAGCCACCTTGCTGAAGGGGATTGAAGCCAGCCTGGCGACAAGCTTTCCGGCGCTGCACCAGGCATTCGGATGCACCCGTTCGGCCGCGAACTAGTCGCGGTCGTCGGTCGGCAGGGACGAACGACCGCAATCGTCAACTCTGATTCGCTCGACGGCTTTGGCGAAGGTCAAGTTCCAAGGTGAACCGGTCGGTCACATTTGATACTGCCAACTCCCAGGCTGCGCTTGGTCAGGGGCAGCCCCGCAACACAGTCGGACTCGGCGAAAGGTCGCAGCGCCCCGCGGCAATGCGCAGGGCGCGCTGGGTCGCTTCAGTGCGGGCGCGTGTCCTGGTGCA
>DATKCI010000371.1:0-17493 GCA_035513255.1 Piscinibacter sp.
CGAGGGCCACGAAGGGGCCCCTTCGTGGCCCTCGGAGAGGGGGCCAGGCAGCGCAAAGGTGGCGCCCATCGGCGGTCGCCGGTATGACGGCCTCATCGGTACAACCCATGGCCTGCCCTCGTCGGCTGAGCAATGTCGCTAGGCGAAGCTGATGGAAAGCTACGGCGCGACCTGCTGCTACGTCGTCGATTCAGGCGGCGATCGTTTTCGCGCGTTCAAGGGCGTGCTGAAGCCCGAGACGCAGAGGAACCCAGGTCGATCGCGAACGGTTCGAAGATGCGGTCCGCGTCGTCTCCAATGGCGACATCGATCCACGCGATGAAAACTGGGTTTACCTACGCCGGTTCTGCCCCCCTTGCCAACTCCTGCCACCCGGCGGCAACTGCCTCAACCATCGCGTGTTTCTTCTGAAGGCCGTCATGCGCAACGAGCCGGATATCGAGTCCGCGGCCGCCACGATCGCCGAGATGCCGTTGGGCGATGGCTACCGGGTTGCGTTGAGCAACTGCGGCAGAGAAGGTACGCGCTGCAGAGCGAGCACCAGCGCCGCGAGAACCACCGTCTCGCCGAGCATCGGCGCATCGACCACTTTGGCGCTCCTATGCGCGCCATGCCGTTCATGTGGCCACCCTGCCCCTCAGTCGATGCGGGTCAGTAACGGTGTCGGCCGCTTCGGCGGCGGCTGTTTCCCGGCTTTTCTCAGCGCCACTTCTGCCCGGCTGGCCGTCAGCGTCTGCCGGTCGATGTCGAGCGTACCGGTGAAGGCCACCGGCAGCACGTGCCGGGAATTCAAAGCGCGGACACGGAATTGCCAGTCACCGGGCGACAGCTCGCCGTGATAGAGAACCTCGCCGTCGGGCCGCATCACGCTCAGCTGCAGCGGTTCACCCGGCTGCGGTCGCGACAGCACGCTGGCGTAGTGCACGAAACGGCCGGTGGCGGTCTCGCTGCGCAGCAGCGCCCCCAGCACGCAGGGCCGGCCCGCCAGCACAGCCGCCTGCCGGGTGAACACCCGACGGTTGAACACGAGCAGGAATCGCCAGCGCTGGCAGTCGATCAGGCAGGCGTTGGCAGTCGCCTGAATGCCGGGGAGCCCGGTGCTGAACGACGGGCCGAAACCGTCGGTGCCGACCGTCGTGACCCGGATCGCGGCGGACTGCGCGCGACCGAGGGTCAGCAAGTCTTCCGCTGCGGGGGCCGGCAGCAGACCGCGCGTTTCACCCAGCGCATAGCTGAGCAGGGTTTTCGCAGCGTCGATGCTGCGCCTGACCACCGGTTTGCGGGTACGCATGGCGCGCAGCGCCGCCAGGTCATCGGCCTCGCCGATCCGGCCCAGCGCCTCGGCGGCCCGGCGCACGACATCGGGCGAGGCATCCTGCAGCGCGGCCACCAGTGCGGCACGGTTGGCCAGGCTCTTTTCCGCCCCGAGCAGCGCGGCGCAACTGGCGCGCAGGGTCGCGTCTTCTGCGCTGGCCAACTGCTGGCGCACCGTGCCGAGGAAGCCGGGCGCCTGCCGGCGCCGCAGTTCCTCCAGCGCGATCAGCGGGTGCATGTCCTTCGGCTGCTTGACGGCGCGTTTCAGCGCCTGTACGGAATAGCCATGCAAGGCCCCGGGCACGTCCGGTGCGCTCACAGGCGTGGAAGTTGTCGTGGCCAAGTCAGCACCCGTCCTTCACGCGGCAGTGGTCGCGTATCGTGTTGCCTTCGCCCGAGGTGAGGTTGACCGAGGTGCGCACGCTGATCGCGCACCCGGTCTGGGCCATCAGGCGGTTCTGGCCGGCCGTGCTGGAGGGACAGTCGTCGTCCCCATGGTTGTGCGGCAGCCCGAGATAGTGGCCGATTTCGTGGGCGAAGGTGCGCGACAGCCCGTCGTAGCCGCGGGTCGCGATGTCGCCGCCCCAGTTGCCGTCGTCGCTGGTGCCGTTGTCGCAGTCACCGTCGACGGGCGACAGGCCGAGACCCGGGCCGTTGTCGCCGGTGTTGCGCGTGCGGGTGACGAAGGTGTCGATGCCGTCGTTGTCGACGCCCCAGTCTTCCCACAGGTCGCGCGCCTCGCCCTGGCTGCCGATGTTGTCGTAACCGTCGGCATCGGCCGATGAGATTTCCCAGTGCAGCACCCGGCCGAGCCCGAGGCTGCGGGTGCGGTAGATGCGGCGGGTGCGGTAGGTGCAGTAGTCGATCATCTCGAGCGCATCGTCGAGATCGGCCAGCAGGTCGAAGCCGACCCCGATGATGTTCAGGTGGAAGTGCTTGCTCTGCAGGGCCTGTGCCTGTTGCAGCATCGACACTTCGGCGATCACCGTGGTGTCGGGGTCGGTCGGCACCCGCGCACGGATGAAGCCGAAGAAGTCGCGCAGCACCGAGTTGCTGCCCCCGGTGTCGATGTTCATGCAGTCGAGCAGTGAGCGTACGCTGGCCATGCCCGGTGCTCCTAGCGCATCGTGATCAGCATGTCGACCATGCCGATGCCGTCGTCGAGGGACGACAGGGCCTTGCCGATCACGCTGCCGAATGCCTTCATCGGATCAGTGGCCTTCATTGCCAGCCCCGGCGTGGGCGAGGTGGTGAGCATATCGCCGACCCGGATCGTCCCCAGCCTGGCATCGACCCGGCACGATACCTTGCCCATGATCGAGATCGGTTTGCGCCGCTCGTCGGATTTCTCCCGCCGGTCCATGATGATGCCGGGCCGGTATTTGCCGGCGCCTGCGATCACGCCGACCACTCGGGAATCGTAGGCCGAGGTGCAGGGCATGATCGTCGCGTCGTCGGTGAGGGTCATCACGGTGCCGGGTGGTGCATCGACACCCCAGGCCAGCGTGAAATCTTCGGCGGCGTCGGCATTGCGCAGAATGATGTCGCCGGTGCCGCCGTTCAGGTGGATGCTCTCGTTTCCGTTGTCGTCGCGCACGATGATGTCGCCCTCGTTGCCCGCCGCGCCGACCCGAAGCACCGCATTCTCGCCATTCATGTGCATCACCTGGCGCCCGGCCGAGTCCTGCACCTCGATGTCGCCCTCGTTGCCGCTCGCGCCCACGCGCAGCCACGCGCTTTCCGCGTTGAAACTGAACACCTCGCGATTGCTCCCGTCGATCACCCTCAGGTCGCCCTCGTTGCCCGCGGCGCCGATGCGCAGCACGGCATTCGCGCCGTCCATGTGCATCACGCGCCGGCCGGAGGCGTCCTGCACCTCGATGTCGCCCTCGTTGCCCTTGACCCCGACCCGCAGCCAGGCGTCCACGCCGTTGACCTGGAACACGTCGCGGCCGCCCCCGTCACGCACGACGAGGTCGCCTTCGTTGTCGGAGGCGCCGACATAGAGCGCGGCATTCTGGCCATCCATGTGCATCACGACCCGACCGCTGCCATCCTTGACCTGGATGTCGCCTTCATTGCCCTCGGCGCCGATGTAGAGCGCTGCGTTCCGGCCGTCCATGTGCATCACTACGCGGCCGTCGCCATCCTTCACCTGGACATCGCCTTCGTTGCCCTCGGCGCCGATGTAGAGCGCCGCGTTCTGGCCGTCCATGTGCATCACTACAGCACCGTTGCCGTCCAGCACCTGGATGTCACCCTCGTTGCCGATCATGCCGACGTACAGCGCGGCGTTGTTGCCGTCCATGTGGATCGCGACCGCCCCACTGTCATCGCCGACCGTGAGTTCACCGGCGACCCCGGCTCCGCCCAGCAGGAGGCTGCCGGTGTTCGCGCTCAGCACCAGGCTGGCCTGAGCAACGTCCGCCAGATCGCTGGCACCGTCGGGAAACAGCAGGACACTGCCCTCGGCCAAATTACCACCGAGCCGCAGGCTGGCCGGGTCACCCAGCAGGGCCACCGTTTGTCCGCTGTCGTTCAGCAGCGAGATCGCCTGCGCATCGCCGGCGAGTTGGATGCGCGGCAGGTCGGCAGCGTCGACCACCTGGAGGCCGGACACCACCCGGACCACAGCCGGATTGTCGGTGTGGCCGAGCGTCACCTGTCCGGTGGCCGGATCGACGCTGGCCCGCAGTTCTCCACCTCCCTCGGCGGAATTGCTGCGCAGTTCGAGCACCCCGGTGTCGCCGATGGAAAAGTTCCAGCTGTTGTCGGCGCTGGTCAGACCGACAGGCGTTTCAAACACTTCTGCCATGGAGGTTTCCTCTCGTGTGATTCTGGTTGTGGTGGTGTCCTCCACGCGGGAAGAACCGGATGCGGGTGATCGGGGATGTCCTGCCGCATGCGGCGAGGCGCGGGGCGGATTGCCGCACGATGGCCGGACGGAACGAACCGTCGAAAGTGATCGAGTGCACTGCAGACTCCTTTCCCGGATGACTGCTCTGCTGGCCTGTGGCTGGATGCGGGTGCCCGTTGCCCCCCCACACGGCGAGGTGAGGGCGACCGCTTCATGGGCACGGAGATTACCGCTGTAGCCGAATTGAGTTCAACCGGGAATCCTCCTGTGACCGCCCGGAAGCCCCGGTCGCACCGGTCGCGCCTTGGTCGGGAGTCGCGCGGTGAGGCGTTCCGAAGAAGCCCTGCGGGCAATTCGGCTGACTCGGTCGGGCCGGCAGGCGAGCGGACGATGCGCAGGTCCAGGTGCATGCCCCCCATAACCGATGCTGCAGCGGCGGCCTTGCGCGAGGAGCGCGCGGCCATCACGATTGGCGATACCGCATCACCGCCCCACCCGCTGATCCATGGCAGCATCACCCGAGTTGCCCGCCGACCCCGGCGTCGCCGACTTCGACGCGCTGCAGGAAGACTCTGCGCGCTGGATCGGCGTGGTCACCGCGCTCGGCACCCGCTACTCCAGCGCGCCGGCGGCACCGGCCGGCGAGGGCACGGTGCTCGTGGCGTTGCTGGGCCGCGAACTGGTGCTCAAGCTCTACCCGCCCTTCTTGCGCGACCACTTCGGGTTCGAGCGCGCGATGCTCGGACATCTGGAGGGCCGGCTTTCCTTGCCCACGCCGAGCCTGGTGGACAGCGCCGAGCACGCCGGCTGGCCCTACCTCGTGATGTCGCAGCTGCCGGGCACGCCGCTCGATCGTGTCTGGCCCACGCTGCAGCAGCACGAGCGCTGCGAGGTGCTGCGCACGATCGGCCGCCTGGCCGCCGAGGTGCATGCGCTGCCGCTGGGCCCCATGCCGGCGCTGGCGCCGCGCTGGGCCGACTTCCTGCAAGTCCAGCGCGAACGCTGCCACGGGCGCCAGCAGCGCACCGGCCTGCCTGCGCACCTGCTGGCGCAGCTGGAATCCTTCCTGCACGGCCCCGTGCCCGAGGGTCCGGACGTGATCCTGACCGGCGAGTACACGCCCTTCAACCTGATGCACCAAGACAGCGGGCTGTCGTCGATGTTCGACTTTGGCGACGGCCTCGTCGGCCCGCGCGAGTACGACTGGCTGGGCCCGCTGTGTTTCCTGGCCGCGGGTGATGCGGCGCGCATCGACGCGCCTTTCGACGGCTACCACGGCCGCCCCTTCGATCGCGGTCGGCGCGAAGCCTTGCTGCGGCTGATCCTGCTGCACCGATACAGCAACTTGAAGGCGCAGTCGCACGGACAGTGTCGTTAGCGCCGCCGGCACCGATGTCTGGTCCACAGCGTTTGCAGCGTTCCTGCGCAACTCGCCTTCAAACTATTTCGCTATTGATCTGGTTGAATTGCTCGATTTGATCCATGTTGAAGCAAGAGCTAATCTTGAGAATGGTCGGGATTCCCGCCGGCGTCGAACGAGGAGAGTGCCCATGACAAGCGAAGCCAAGTGCCCCTTCCACCACGCCGCCGGCGGCGGCACGATGAACAAGGACTGGTGGCCGAATCAGTTGCGCGTGGACGTGCTGAGCCAGCACTCGAACAAGTCCAACCCGCTGGGCGGGAAGTTCAACTACGCCGAGCAGTTCAAGAAGCTCGACTACAAGGCGCTGAAGGCCGACCTGGTCAAGCTGATGACCGAAAGCCAGGACTGGTGGCCGGCCGACTTCGGCCACTACGGCCCGCAGATGATCCGTATGGCCTGGCACTCGGCCGGCACCTACCGCACGACCGATGGCCGCGGCGGTGGCGGGCGCGGTCAGCAGCGCTTTGCGCCGCTGAACTCCTGGCCCGACAACGTCAACATCGACAAGTCACGCCGCCTGCTGTGGCCGATCAAGCAGAAGTACGGCCAGCAGATCTCCTGGGCCGATCTAATGATCCTTGCCGGCAATGTGGCGCTGGAATCGATGGGTTTCCGCACCTTCGGCTTTGGTGGCGGCCGCGAGGACGTCTGGGAACCGGACCTGGACGTCGGCTGGGGCGCCGAGACCGAGTGGCTCGGCGACGACAAGCGCTTCCAGGGCGAGCGCGAGCTGCTCAGCAGCCTGGGCGCCACCCATATGGGCCTGATCTACGTGAACCCGGAAGGCCCGAACGCCAGCGGCGACTACATGGCGGCGGCCAAGGACATCCGCGCGACCTTCGGCCGCATGGCGATGGACGACGAGGAGACCGTCGCGCTGATCGCCGGCGGCCATACCTTCGGCAAGGCCCATGGCGCCGCGTCGCAATCGCACAAGGGTCCGGAGCCCGAGGGTTGTTCGATCGAGGCGCAGGGCCTGGGCTGGACCAGCAGCCATGGCAGCGGCCATGGCAAGGACTGCATCTCCAGCGGCCTCGAGGTGACGTGGACCAAGACCCCGACGGTGTGGAGCAACAACTTCCTCGAGAACCTGTTCAAGTTCGAATGGGAGCTGACCGAGTCGCCGGCCGGCGCCAAGCAGTGGGTGGGCAAGGATGCGCCCGAGATCATTCCGGACGCGCATGTGCCGGGCAAGTTCCACAAGCCCACGATGCTGACCACCGACCTGACGCTGCGCTTCGACCCGGAGTTCGGCAAGATCTCCAGGCGCTTCGCCGACGACCCGCAGGCCTTCGCCGAAGCGTTTGCCCGCGCCTGGTACAAGCTGACCCACCGCGACATGGGCCCGAAGGCGCGCTACCTGGGCCCCGAGGTGCCGAAGGAAGACCTGATCTGGCAGGACCCGCTGCCGGCCGTGACGCACCATCCGTCGGCGGCGGACATCTCGGACCTGAAGGCACAGATCGCCGCGTCCGGACTGTCGGTCGGCGAGATGGTGTCGGTGGCCTGGGCCTCGGCCTCGACCTTCCGCGGCGGCGACAAGCGCGGCGGCGCCAACGGCGCGCGCCTGGCCCTGGCCCCGCAGAAGGACTGGGAGGTCAACCAGATCGCGGTCAAGACCCTGCCCACGCTGGCCGAGATCCAGAAGATCTCCGGCAAGGCTTCCCTGGCCGACGTGATCGTGCTGGCCGGCAGCGTCGGCGTCGAGCAGGCCGCCAAGGCGGCCGGCGTCGCGGTCGCGGTGCCGTTCGCGCCGGGCCGCGTCGATGCGACGCAGGAGCAGACCGATGTCGAGTCCTTCTCGGTGCTCGAGCCTCTGGCGGACGGCTTTCGCAACTACAAGAAGGGCCGGATCGACGCGACGACCGAAGCGCTGCTGGTCGACAAGGCCCAGATGCTGACGCTGACCGCGCCGGAAATGACCGCTCTGGTCGGCGGTCTGCGCATGCTCGGTACCAACGCCGATGGCAGCCGGCACGGCGTGTTCACCGACCAGGTCAGCGTGCTGAGCAACGACTTCTTCGTCAATCTGCTGGACATGGGCACCGAGTGGAAGGCGATCGACAGCGACGCCGAGTTGTTCCAAGGCAAGGATCGCAAGAGCGGCCAGCCGAAGTACACCGCCACCCGCAACGACCTGATCTTCGGCTCCAACTCAGTGCTGCGAGCCTACGCCGAGGTCTATGCGAGCGTGGACGGCAAAGAAAGGCTCGTCCGGGACTTTGTCGCCGCCTGGACCAAGGTGATGAACCTCGATCGCTTCGACCTGGCCTGATGCGGAGCTGGGCAAACTCTCGCGTCAGGCGCGATACCGCCGAAGTACGCGGTGTCGCGAGTCGTAGGCAACGTGCTTTGAATCTCGCAAAGGTTCTCGCAGCTTTGGCTCGCTTTCATAGGCAGTTCTGGCCGCTTGGAACCAGCCGCCGTGCCGCAGCATCGATCAGCGGCGTCCGGTGCCTGCTCAGGCCACCGGACACCCGACCGCGCACTGGCCGCGCCCCAAGCGCCATGGCGCGGCACGCAGCACCGAACCACCAGGCCGAGAGTCGACCGCGGACCAACACGGTTCGCCACGCTCCGCCGAATTGACCGCGCTCATTGAGCGCCACAGCGGCGCTATGGAGGATTCGACTCGGTCGGCGGGTTCTGACCGAAGAGCCACTCTCAGTCGATCAGCTTCAATCCGAGTGGAAGAGCTTCGCCGAACACACCTTGCTCGCCGGCTTCGTCCAGTGGCACGACCTCGCGGACGCGCGCGATCCAGGTCGGGGGAGCATGCAGGGCCTGGAGTCGTTCGATCACCTGATGGCGAAGGTCCGCAGGCAGGTCGCGGGCACGGTCACCGCTCATGCGCGCGAGATTCGCCGCCGCGGCGGCTGCGCCGTCGACGCGCTTCCATTCGAGCGCGAGCAGTGCGTTCAGCCAGGCGACCGCCGCATCGATGGGCACAACACGATGCGCGCTCCCGTGAAATGGCACGCGGGCACCGAGGCGGCCGATCGCCCAAAGGGTCCACGGGCTCGGCGCCTTCGCGGCGCGGCGCTGCAACTGCTCGATCAGCCAGTCGCCGATCTCCGCCTTGTGTTCGCTCGCTACGCGTTCGAGCGTCGCGCCCAGCCGAACCATGTCGTCCCAGCCGCCTTTCACCGGGCGGTTTGCGCGGCGCAGTTCGGCCGGGTCCATCTCATGACCGCGCAGATTGATCGCGAAGTCCTCCAGCAGCCGCCCCTGCGCCGCATCGTCGAGGCCACCGGCCACGCGGCGCCACAGGGTCCACCACTCGGCGCAAACCTGCGCGTCAGGGCCGTGCTGCACGCCCTGCTCATAGAGCGGCCACAGGCGTTCGATGCGCCAGTCGTCCAGCGCCTCGCCGAAGCCGGGCCGCAGGCACCAGCCGGCCAGACTCAGCCACACCCGCTCGTGGTCGGCGGAGCGGCGTCGGCCACGGGCGCGCTGGAGCAGCACATCGAACAGGGCTCGCAGCAGCCCGAGGTTCCAGCGCTCGCGCTGGCCGAACATCGCCTCGAGTTGCGTGCGCAGCTGCTTGACCGCCTTCGGATCGGCGTGCCGGTCGCGCGCGCCGAACGCGCTGTCGATCAGGGCCACCGCCTCGCCAAAGCGCGGCGGCAAGGCCTGCATCGCGGCGGCCGCGCTGTCGCCACGCAGCTGGAACTCGAGGCGCCAGCGCAGGTTCGGGTCATCGTCGGCGATGCAATGCAGGGCCAGTGTTCCCACCTCCGTCAGCGTCGATGCCAGGTGCACAGCCATCTCCTGACGCGTCGCGCCGTGAGACGGCCGCAGCACGGTGATCAGCGGCGGCAAAGGTTGAATTTCGTGATCGACCAGATCCACCTGCTTGCCTGCGGCCACCGTGCCGGAGGTCGTCGCAACGAGATCGAAGCGCACCGGCTCGCCGCTCTTCAGCGCGAAGCTGCGGCCTTCGAGCCGTACTTCCGATCCTTCGTCGCTGCCGCGCGGCAGGACGCAGACACCGCGCGCGGCGTGGCCGCCTGTGCTTTCGACCAACAGGAAGTAGTTGCGGGCCGAGCCCGAGGAGATCTTCGGGGCGAGGCCACGGCGTGCCAGCGCGAAGGCGACCGCTCCGCGTGCCACGGCGATGTCGGGGTCCGCATTGTGCAGGTTCTTCAACGGGGCGCCGCGCCATGCCGCCAGCGTCTCGTGAAGCCGCACTGCGATGGCGTGAGCACGGAACACGCCGCCGTTGAGCAGCAGCGCGTCGGGCCAGCTCGATCCTCGGTGCTGCTGCAGAAACGCGGCGAGGTGCCGCGTCACCGCCGGGTCGCTCGCGTACGGCAGGCCGAACGCCACGACGCCGCTGGCCGCGCGTTCACGGCGCGGCAGTTCGTCAGCTGCTCCTTGCGGGAAGAAGCCATCGATGACGATGCATTCGGCTTCTTCGCGAGCGACGTCGACTGAGCGGCTCGCGCCGATCAGTCGTGAGCCGGTGCCCAGGAGCGTCACCGCGGCGCTGTCGGGCGCGTCGCGGGCGAGCAGCCGTTCCTTCGCGGCGCGGCAGCGCTCGACCAGCTGAGACAACTCCACTGCCGTCAGGCGCTGCGCGCCTTCGGCCGCAGGCAGCTTGCTCTCGGCAAGGTGCGCGAGCGCGAGGTCCATGTTGTCGCCGCCCAGCATCAAGTGACGGCCAACCGCGACTCGCTCCAATCGAGGCTCGCCATCGCGCATCTCGACGCGTACGAGACTCAGGTCGGTGGTTCCCCCGCCGACATCGCACACCAGCACGAGCCGGGTATCACTGAGCTCGTCGGCAAGCGCGTGCCGGTGCCGGAACAGCCAGTCGTAGAGCGCGGCCTGCGGCTCCTCGAGCAGCCGCAGCGTCGGCAGGCCAGCCTCGCGTGCGGCCTCCAGCGTCAGCGCGCGCGCAGCATCGTCGAAGGAGGCCGGCACGGTCAGGACGATCTCCTGCTGCTCGAGCAGGGCCTGAGGCCAGCGGTGATTCCAGGCCGCGCGCACGTGCGCCAACACGCTCGCACTGGCCCTCACCGGCGAGACCTTGGGCACATCAGCCGGAGCACCCCAGGGCAGGATGGGCGCCAGCCGATCGACGGCCGCGTGCGACAGCCAGCTCTTCGCACTCGCGACCAGGCGGCCCGGCACTCGGGAGCCGAGCTCGCGCGCCAGGCTGCCGATCACCGCTCCATCGGGGCTCGGCCCCCAGGGCAGCGCCAGGTCGGCGTCCGCAATCTCATAGGGAGCCGGGTAGTAGCACAGCGAGGGCATGAGACCACGCGGGGCTACCTCGCCGGGCGCAACGAGTTGCTCGATCTCGAAAAGACGGACGCTGTCGTCCGAGGCCTGCGCGTAGGCGACGACGGTGTGCGTGGTGCCGAGGTCGATGCCGACGGTGTAGGGTGCCATCCGGCGACGCCAATTCTCAATCTCGGGTCGGCGTCAGCCCGCGTCCAGACCGCCTTCGCGCAGCTCGCCTCGCACGTCGAACTCGACCTTCCAGCGCTCGTCTCCGCTGCGCGGCACGGCTTGGAGCTCCAGCGTCCCGGCCGCGGTCACGAACGCATGCAGGCGCACCGGCACCATCTCGCCCGGACTGCGGCCCTCTGGCGCCAGCGTGGCCGAGATCGCATCGATTTCGCGCAGTTCGTCGGGCGCCCAGGCCTCGAGCAGCGTACCCACGACATCCTGGCGCCGCACGGATGACGCGAAGAAGCGGAAGCGCACGGGCTCGCCGACGACGACGCCGAGCTCGAGCGCGGGAAGCTCGGTTTCGGTGCCTTCTTCCATGCCGAATGGCGCGATGCAGACCGCCTGCAGCGGCGGCTCGATGCCGGGCACTGCCGGCATGGATGACTCGACACCGACGTAGTAAGCGAATGCGGTGCCGCCGCGGATGCGCACGCCGCGGCCGCGCCGAACGTAGCCGTAGTACGCCGCGCCACGCGCCACCGCGAGATCCAGGTCGACCCCGCCCAGCAGACGTGCCGGCTCGCTGCCCTCGGAGCGCAGCCAGGCGTTGACGGTGGCGGCGACGCGCTCGGTCAGCAGCGGCGATTTGAAGACGCCGCCGTTGAACAGCAGGGCGGTCGGATGGACAAAGGAGGCACCGGGCGCACGGCGATCCGGGAAGCCCTCCAGCTCGGTCACGGCGCCGACCTGGCGACCGAGAAAGGCCGCCAGGTGGCGCGTCACCGCCGCATCCTGCGCATACGGCAGGCCCAACTGCGCCAGTGCTGCGCGCACGCGGCTCGCCGGCCGCGCCGAGGCTTCGACGGCGGGAAAGAAACCGTCGAGGATGGTTGCCGTGACCTCTTCGCGCGTGAGCGACGTGCGGATCGAGCCGCCGATCAGCTTGCTGCCGCGGCTGGGCACGACGATCGGCTGCGCGGGAGCGTCCGCATCGGCGAGGAGCTTCTCCTTCGCTGCGCGGCAGGCGTGGCTCAGCGCGCGCAGCTGCCATGCATCGAGCGTCGTGCCGGCCGCGGCGAGCTTGCGCGCAACGACGTGCGCGAGCGCGAGGTCCATGTTGTCGCCGCCCAGCAGGATGTGCTCGCCGACCGCGACGCGGTGCAGCTCGAGGCTGCCCTGGCGCTCGAGCACGGCGATGAGCGAAAAGTCGCTGGTGCCGCCGCCGACGTCCACCACGAGGATGATGTCGCCTGGACGCGCCTGCTTGCGCCAGGCGCCGCCGGCCGTCTGGATCCAGCTGTAGAGCGCCGCCTGCGGCTCTTCGAGCAGGGTCGGCGCCGGGTAGCCGGCCGCCTTGGCCGCTTCCAACGTCAGCTCGCGCGCGGCCGGGTCGAACGAGGCCGGTATCGTCACCGTCACATCCTGCTCGGCGAAGGGGATGTCCGGATGCGCCTGGTTCCAGGCGGCGCGCAAATGTTCGAGGTAACGGACGGATGCGTCCAACGGCGAAACGCGCGACACCTCGGGCGGCGCATCGTGCGGCAGGATGTTGGCGCGCCGGTCGACGCCGGGGTGGCAAAGCCAGCTCTTGGCACTGGACACGAGGCGGATCGGTGTCGTGGCGCCGCGGCTGCGTGCCAGTTCGCCGATGACCGTGCGGCCATCGGTCGGCCAGGGCAGCGCCAGCTCGTCCATGGGCAGCTCGTCGGCATGTGGTACGTACAGGAACGAGGGCAGCAACGGCTGCGCTTCGACCATACCGGGCGCTGTCAGCTGCGGCACCGGCAGGACGCCGTGCTCGGTGGTCTCGCCGTCGCTGGCGTCAATGTCGACGAAGGACAGCGCACTGTGCGTGGTGCCGAGGTCGATGCCGATCGCATAGCGTGGCGTCGCTGCGGCGACCTGCTTGCGTGCGGCGTTCACAGCTCCACCTCCGCTTGCGCCAGGACGCGCGTGTCATGCCCTGCGGCAAGCTGTGGCAGACGCACTTCCTCGACGCGCCAACCGCGATGGCGCAAGCTGCCGCTGAATGGCGGCTGACCCACGACGTTACCCGTCAGGCGCGTGGCCGCGACATCGAATCCTGGAGGCAGGACGATGCGAGTGCCCTCGGCCTCGTCGCGCGCCGGCACGATCCTGAAGTGCTCGCGCAGGACCTTGGCGCAGCCTTCGTGCACGAGGCGCGCCGCGGCGCCGACCTGCGCGTCGTTGTACTCGGCAAGGCTCTCGCTGACGAAATCGAGCAGGCGGGCGTCGCGTTGCAGAAGAGACAGAAGCTGCAACGCAGCGTCAGGACTGGCTTGCTTCAAGGTCGACGGTGCGGCCGGCGCCGTGGCAGCCACCGGCATCGCGCGGTCGCGCCCGGTGCGCAAGCGCGCAGCGACCTCCGGGTCGCGCAGCACGTCGAAAAAAGCGACGAAAGCGAGACCGATCCGCGCGAGCAGCGACGGCGGCTCCATGGGTGAGGGAGTATTGGTGGGACGTGCCATCAGGTTGCTCCACGGCTGGTGCGAAAACGCCGCCGGACGACTGGGCGGTAGGCAGTGAGTAACAGGGAGTGCAGCAGCGTGTCGTTGGGCCTGCACCCCTCTTTGGGCGGGCAGCGCAGCCACGCCTCTCCAATGTTGCGGCGCACCATCTTAGCCGGAGCATCAATGACAGTGCTTGTGTCAACTACCGCGACCAGGGCCTCGAGAGCGACGAGGCTTGCCGTGCCCGGGCGACAGCCGCTGCACCTCCCGCCGTGCAACGTGCCAGTTCGCCAGGCACTCCGGCGCCCGTTCGGAGAGGTGAGTGTCTGCGACAACGACGACTCGCATCATGGCTCCTCGGAAGCTTCGGGCGTTCCAAATGGTGGCGCTGCACGATGTCGTCGCGATGAACCCCACAGGCCGACGGTCGCATCTCGAACTGGCAAGGCACGCTCTGGGACCTCAGCGACCGGCCCGGCACGGCAAGCTGACGGCGGCGGAGGCATCAATGGGCTTCGCCTACCGCAAGTTCATCGTTAACGACGATGGCACGCTGATCAGGCTGAGGAACACCATCTTCGATCGGCTGCTGCGCGATCCGCAGCATCACTCCATGCCCGCGTTGGCCGGCAAACGCGTGCGGATGGCCGACATCATCGTTCAGCTGGCGGACCGCAAACCGATCCGCGTGGTCCGCCGGGTGTACTTCGTCGTGAGCTTTGATGAGGCCGGCCGCCTGGGTACAACACGGTTCCTTAAACAGCAGTGGGCACTTGTAGAGTCGGCGCTGGATCCTGTTCTCGAAGTACCGAACGACGACGATCGCATACTCGACGCGGCATCGCGATTCACTGCACAGGGTGGCCGATGGCAACCGCTGGCTGTTCTAGCTCAGCGCATCGACGACGCCGCCCTCGGGCGCACATAGTCGAGGCTCAGCCGGGCGCGCGATAGAGGTTTTCTGCCACGGCCCAAACCGGCATCGCGAGCGAGCGCTATGGCATGCGCACGGTCGTGTACGCCAAGCTTGCTGAAGATACGGTTGATGTGGTTGAGGCGCTGATAGTGCCGGTGGTGGCGCTGCTGTCCGGTGCGATCGTCCACCGCGAGCCGCTGGGGCTCGTGCAGTGGCGCTGTTCAACCGGCGATGGTGCGGGCGACGAACTGAAGCCGTAGTCGCGACCGCGCAACGCCGGGAGACTTCAGCGCCCGGGCCGCTCCGGTGCGTCGATGCCGCGGATCGGCGTCTTCGTCTTGTCGGGTGGGATTTCTACCGCCTTGTCTTCGTTGGCCTCGTCGCGGAAGGTCTCCGGCTGCTTCGCGGTGGACTTCTCGAACGAATCATCGAGGGCCTCGCGTTGGTCCTTGCCTGCGGGCGTGCCGGTCGGATCGGGCTTGGTGTTCATGGTCGACTCCACCATCGGGTAGCGAGAAACCCACCTTACTCGGCTTGGCCGCGCCGTTGCGTCGGGCGTTTCCCTGGCCGGCGGACGGACGTTTCCTACATGTCACATCCTCCTTGACGCGGGCCGACCCGGCTCCAATACTGGTCCTTTGGCGCCCAGCGGCGCCGTTGTGCACCACCAACTTCCCAGGAGGTTCCGGCTATGCAAGCTTCTGCCGACCCGCGCCGTCTCGCGATCGCCTCGTGCACCCTGGCCATCCTGCTGGCCTGGGCCGGCCCGGTCCATGCCGACGGTCGTGACTCGAGGTGGAAGGAGCAGCCCGTCCCCGGCCTGCCGGCCAAAGGCGAGGGCCAGGCGTTCCGAACGGGCGTGGTCGCAACGGCCAATCCGTACGCAGCCGAGGCCGGTGCGCAGATCCTCGAGTCCGGCGGCAACGCCGTCGATGCGGCCGTCGCGATCGCCTATGCGCTGAACGTCGTCGAACCGCAGTCGGCGGGCATCGGCGGCGGCGGCTTCATGATGGTCCACCTCGCCAAGAGCGGCAGGACCTTCACGATCGACACCCGCGAGCGCGCGCCAGCGGGTGCCACGCCCGGCATGTTCAGCGGGTTGTCGTTCACGCAGGCGTCGACCTCGGGAATCTCGGTCGGTGTGCCCGGCATGGTGCGCGGCACGGCGGATGCCGTGCAGCGCTGGGGTCGCCTGCCGCTGGCGCGCGTGCTCAAGCCGGCGATCCGGCTCGCCGACGACGGCTTCGCGGCGACGCCGCGCTTCGTGGCTTCACCCGCCTGCGCGAGTGCGACGAGCCGCGCCAAGGTCTATCCGGAGACGGCCGAGTACTTCTGCCCCGGCGGCCTGCCGATCGCCGTGGGCGCGCTGGTCACCAACAAGCCGCTGGCGCAGACCCTGCGCACGATCGCTCGGGAGGGACCCGACGCGTTCTACAGCGGCGAGATCGCCAAGGGCATCATCGAAGGGCAGAAGCGTATGTCCGCCGGTGGCAAGCCCGGCACGATGACGCTGGCCGACCTGCAGGCCTACGAGGCGACGAAGCGTGATCCGGTCGTGAGCAGCTATCGCGGCTACCTCATCAAGGGCATGGGCCCGCCATCGTCCGGCGCCCTCACGGTCGGGCAGATGCTCAAGATGATCGAGCGCTTCCCGATTGGCGATGCAAGCGCCGGTTTCGGCTTCGGCAGTCCTGCGACGCTGAACGTGATGGCCGAAGTGATGCGTACCGCCTTCGCCGACCGCGCGCTGTGGATGGGCGATGCCGATTTCTCGTACGTGCCGGTGAAGGGGCTGCTCGACCCCGCCTACACCGCGATGCGCAGCGAGCCGATCGCACCGACCGCGCGCCTCGCGGTCAATCCGGTGGCCGGCGATCCGCGCCCATACGACATGAGCGCGTGGATGCCCGCGACCCAGCTTGCCGGGGTCACGTCGTTTGCCGGCCCGGGCGGTTCGACCACGCACTTCGTCGCCGCCGACAAATGGGGCAACCTCGTCTCCTACACCAATACGATCGAATCCGGGTACGGCGCCGGCATGTTCGCGGGCTACTACCCGGACGGC
Organism: Piscinibacter sp.; assembly: GCA_035513255.1. Lineage (GTDB taxonomy): Bacteria > Pseudomonadota > Gammaproteobacteria > Burkholderiales > Burkholderiaceae_C > Albitalea. Next base: position 16,447 of record DATKCI010000371.1, read on the forward strand.
TGCGCCGAGATCAGCTGCTTCAAGAGCTTCGGCTTCCTGCTCAACAACGAGCTGACAGACTTCAACTTCACGCCATCACTCAATCCCTTCACCGGCGAGGCGGCGGCCAACGACGTGGCCCCCGGCAAGCGCCCGCGCAGCAGCATGTCGCCATCGATGATCTTCGACCGCAAGGGCCGGCCGCTCGTGGCCTACGGCTCACCCGGGGGTTCGACGATCATCAATTCGGTGTTCAACGTGACGCTGAACCTGCTCGACCACGGCATGACGCTGCAGCAGGCGATCGATGCACCGCGACTGTCGGTCACCGCGGCCGGCGGCAGCGTGTCGATCGACACCGGCAATCCGCTGTCGCCCACGCCGTTTCCGGACGCGTCGCTCGAGGCGCTTCGGGTGCTGGGTCACACGGTGAATGCGCCGGCCGACATCGGCTCGGTGCAGATCGTCGTCATCGACCCCAAGACGGGCAAGCAATACGGCGGCGCGGACTTGCGGCGCGAGGGCACGGTGATCGGGCTGCCCCGGCCGCGGCATGGCCATCGGGGCCATGACCGCGACGACGAGGACGCGGACGATGACGACGGGGACGACGACTGAGCGTCCATAGGACGGTCGGGTCGCGGCACCCGCCGCGAATTCGATCGCCCGAGGACGCCAGCCTGGCCCCGAACGCCAAACTGCGGGTGCTGGTGTTGCCACGAGGTGCGCCCGCGCGTGAGGAACCGCGCTGCCCAGGCCGCGCCGACCGTTTGCGCCTGGCGAACGCCAGATCCTCTGTGCCCTGGCAACCGAGGGCAGCGCGTCGTATGTCAGCTTCCGGACATGACCCTCTATTCGCACTCCCGGCCAATTCCTGTCGTTCGACGGCGAAACCACATTGCTGACGTTCGCAATGGGTGATTGCGTATTTGATACTGCCAACTCCCAGGCTGCGCTTGGTCAGGGGCAGCCCCGCAACACAGTCGGACTCGGCGAAAGGTCGCAGCGCCCCGCGGCAATGCGCAGGGCGCGCTGGGTCGCTTCAGTGCGGGCGCGTGTCCTGGTGCA
>DATKCI010000372.1:0-21531 GCA_035513255.1 Piscinibacter sp.
CGCCTACTTGGACGAGTTCGTGTTCCGCTTCAACCGCCGCACTTCGGGCTCGCGCGGGATGCTGTTCTACCGGCTATTGCAGCAGGCCGTGATCACCGATCCGGTGACCTACGACGACGTCGTCAAGCCCCTATCCAAGTCAGCAAAGCGGAGGTAGCATTACTGGATGGATATCCAGTGCATTGAGCTCGACTGGAGCTAAGCGGATACCCCTTATATATTTACAGTCATGCGCCATTCGCGAACGATCAAGCTGGTTCCCGACAGCCCGCTGCCCGATCCGGTGAAAGGCCGCGGAACCGCCTGGGCCATCGAGCACCGATACACGAAGCAGACCAGCGAGTGTTTCGACGATGGATGGGGCACGATGGACCAGGCCGTGCAAGAGGAGCATCTGCCGCCCGCGACGCAGATCATCGAAGAGCGCGTGAAGTCGATCCTGTCGAGCAACGATTCGCCCGACGTGCATTTCGACCTCTCGATCAACCCCTATCGCGGCTGCGAGCACGGCTGCGTCTACTGTTTCGCGCGGCCGACGCACAGCTACCTCAACCTGTCGCCCGGTCTGGACTTCGAGACGAAAATCATCGCCAAGATCAACGCGGCCGAGAAGCTGCGCGAGGCCTTGGCGAGCCGCGCGTACCGCCCGCTGATGCTGAACATCGGTTCCGCGACCGACGCCTACCAGCCGATCGAACGCAAGCTCGGCATCACGCGCTCCATCCTCGAGGTCCTGTCGGAGTGCCGGCATCCGTTCTCGATGGTCACCAAGTCGTCGGGCATCGAGCGGGATCTCGATCTGGTGGCGCCGATGGCGGCCGACGGCCTCGTCGCGGTGTATCTGTCCATCACCTCGCTCGACGTCGACCTGGCACGCATCCTCGAGCCGCGCGCCGCCGCGCCGCACCGGCGATTGCGCACCGTCGAGACGCTGGCCAAGGCCGGCGTGCCGGTGGGCGTGAGCGTTTCGCCGATCATTCCGTTCATCAACGAACCGGAGCTGGAGCGAATCCTCGAAGCTGCTGCCGGCGCCGGAGCCACGTCGGCGTTTTCGATCGTGCTTCGGCTGCCGTGGGAGGTGAATCCGATCTTCCAGCACTGGCTCGACCAGCACTTTCCCGAGCGGGCGGCGCGGGTGATGGCGCGTGTGCGCGAGATGCGCGGCGGCAAGGACTACGACGCGCGCTTCGGTGCGCGGATGAAAGGCGAGGGCGTGTGGGCCCAGCTGCTGCAGCAGCGGTTCGCGAAGGCGGTGAATCGCCTGGGGCTGAACCGCACCCGGGTCGAGCTGGATCTCACGCAGTTCCGTCCGCCCGCCGCCCGGCGCGGAGACGGGCAGGGCGAGCTGTTCTGACGGCTCGGCGGCCCATGCCGCCTGCGGCTCGAATCCGCTCGAATGATCCGCTCTACTTGAACAAGCAAGATCCGTAGCCCGGATGAAATCCGGGGTTGTGCCTTGGCGCGATACGCCGCTCCCGGATTTCATCCGGGCTACGAAGACTGCGCTGCGCTACTTGAACAGGTCCTTCACCCGGTCCGACCACGACTTCGAATTCGGCGAGTGCCGGTCGCCGCTCTTGCGGAACGACTCGTCCAGCTCCTTCATCAGCTTGCGCTGATGCTCGGTCAACTTGACCGGCGTCTCCACGCTGATGTGGCAGTACAGGTCGCCGGGGTAGCTGGAACGCACGCCCTTGATGCCCTTGCCTCGCAGGCGGAAGGTCTTGCCGTGCTGCGTGCCTTCGGGCAGGTCGATCTCCGCCTTGCCGTCCAGCGTGGGCACCTCGATGCCGCCGCCCAGCGCGGCGCTCGTCAGCGCGATCGGCACGGTGCAGTGCAGGTCGTCGCCGTCGCGCTCGAAGATTTCGTGCTGCTTGAGCCGGATCTCGATGTACAGGTCGCCCGACGGGCCGCCGTTGGTGCCCGGCTCGCCGTTGCCGGCGGAGCGGATGCGCATGCCTTCGTTGATGCCGGCGGGGATCTTCACTTCCAGCGTCTTGTTGCGCTTGATCTTGCCCTGGCCGTGGCAGGCAGTGCAGGGCTCGGGAATGAGCTTGCCGGTGCCGTGGCAGTGCGGGCAGGTCTGCTGGATGCTGAAGAAGCCCTGGCGCAGGTGCACGGTGCCGGCGCCGTTGCAGGTCGAGCAGACCTTGGGGCTCGTGCCGGGCTTGGCGCCGGTGCCGTGGCAGGTCTCGCAACCCTCCCAGCTCGGGATGCGGATCTGCGTTTCCTTGCCGCGCGCGGCCTCCTCGAGCGTGATCTCCATCGCGTAGCTCAGGTCGCTGCCGCGGTAGACCTGCTGGCCGCCGCCGCGGCGTGCGCCGCCGGCGGCACCGCCGAAGATGTCGCCGAAGATGTCGCCGAAGGCCTCGGCGAAGCCACCGAATCCTTCGGTGCCCGGGCCGCCGGGCCGGAAGCCCGCGCCGCCCATGTTCGGGTCGACGCCGGCATGGCCGTATTGGTCGTAGGCCGCGCGTTTCTGCGGGTCCGACAGCATCTCGTAGGCCTCCTTGGCCTCCTTGAAGCTCTCTTCGGACTTCTTGGCCCCGTCGCCCTGGTTGCGGTCGGGGTGGTGCTTCATGGCCAGCTTGCGGTAGGCCTTCTTGATGTCGTCCTCGGTGGCGTTCTTCGCCACGCCGAGCACGTCGTAGTAGTCGCGCTTTGCCATCAACTCTTCCGTTTCACTCGATCGGGTCGACCCATTCAAACGAGAACGCCGCGCCGAGTCGCGGACCCCGGTCCGTCGCACTCGCACGCGGCGAAGACGCCGGGCGGCGGTCCGCCCGGGGAGTCGTCACTTCCTGTCCTTGACTTCCTTGAACTCCGCGTCGACGACGTTCTCGTCCGCCGGTGCCGAAGACGCTTTCGGCGCCTCGCCCTCCGGCTGTGCGCCACCCGGTGCGCCGGCTGCAGCCTGCGCCGCTGCCTGCGTCTCGGCATACACCTTCTCGCCCAGCGTCTGGCTCGCGGTCATCAGCGCCTCGGTCCTGGCCTCGATGACGGCCTTGTCCTCGCTCTTCAGCGACTCCTCAGCCTCCTTAAGCGCGGTCTCGATCTTTTCCTTGTCCGAAGCGTCGAGCTTTTCGCCGTGTTCGGCAAGGCTCTTTTTCACGCTGTGGACCATTGCGTCGGCCGCATTGCGCGCCTGGATCAGCCCCAGCTTGCGCTTGTCCTCGGCCGCGTTCAGCTCGGCGTCCTTCACCATCTTCTGGATCTCTTCCTCGGACAGGCCCGAGTTCGCCTTGATGGTGATCTTGTTCTCCTTGCCGGTGCCCTTGTCCTTGGCGTGCACGTGCAGGATGCCGTTGGCGTCGATGTCGAAGGTCACCTCGATCTGCGGCATGCCGCGCGGTGCCGGCGGAATGCCTTCGAGGTTGAACTCGCCCAGGCTCTTGTTCCCCGAGGCCATCTCGCGCTCGCCCTGGTAGACCTTGATCGTCACCGCCGGCTGGTTGTCGTCGGCCGTCGAGAAGGTCTGGCTGAACTTGGTCGGGATGGTCGTGTTCTTCTGGATCATCTTGGTCATCACGCCGCCCAGCGTCTCGATGCCGAGCGACAGCGGCGTCACGTCGAGCAGCAGCACGTCCTTGCGTTCGCCGCCCAGCACCTGGCCCTGGATCGCCGCACCGACGGCTACTGCCTCGTCGGGGTTCACGTCCTTGCGCGGCTCCTTGCCGAAGAACTCCTTGACCTTCTCCTGCACCTTGGGCATGCGGGTCTGGCCGCCGACGAGGATCACGTCGTCGATCTGGCTCACGCTGACGCCGGCGTCCTTGATGGCCGTGCGGCACGGGCCGATCGTGCGCTCGATCAGGTCCTCGACCAGGGCTTCGAGCTTGGCGCGGCTGAGCTTGATGTTCAAGTGCTTCGGGCCCGACGCATCGGCCGTCACGTACGGCAGGTTGATGTCGGTCTGTGCGCTGTTGGACAGCTCGATCTTCGCCTTCTCGGCGGCTTCCTTCAGGCGCTGCAGCGCGAGCACGTCCTTCGACAGGTCGACGCCCTGGTCCTTCTTGAACTCGGCAATGATGTAGTCGATGATGCGCTGGTCGAAGTCTTCGCCGCCGAGGAAGGTGTCGCCGTTGGTCGACAGCACCTCGAACTGTTTCTCGCCGTCGACGTCGGCGATCTCGATGATCGAGATGTCGAACGTGCCTCCGCCCAGGTCATAGACGGCGATCTTGCGGTCGCCCTTGGTGTTCTTGTCGAGGCCGAACGCGAGCGCGGCGGCGGTCGGTTCGTTGATGATGCGCTTGACGTCCAGGCCCGCGATGCGGCCGGCGTCTTTCGTGGCCTGGCGCTGCGAGTCGTTGAAGTAGGCGGGCACGGTGATCACCGCTTCGGTGACCGTCTCGCCGAGGTAGTCCTCGGCCGTCTTCTTCATCTTGCGCAGCACTTCGGCGCTGATCTGCGGCGGGGCGAGCTTCTGGCCGCGCACTTCGACCCAGGCGTCGCCGTTGTCGGCGGCCGAGATCTTGTAGGGCATCAGGTCGATGTCCTTTTGCACTTCCTTCTCGGTGAACTTGCGCCCGATCAGGCGCTTCACCGCATACAGCGTGTTGCGCGGGTTGGTGACCGCCTGGCGCTTCGCGGAAGCGCCGACGAGGATCTCGCCGTCTTCCTGGTAGGCCACGATCGACGGCGTGGTGCGGGCACCCTCGCTGTTTTCGATCACCTTGGTCGTATTGCCTTCCATGATGGCGACGCACGAGTTCGTGGTGCCGAGGTCAATGCCGATGATCTTTGCCATTTTTGATCTCCTGGGGAACTGAATCGGGTTGTCTTCGAGTTGTGGATAAGTGCAGGCTTTTCAAGGGCATCGCCCCTGTGGACGCCTCAAAGGCTGCGAGGCCTTTGCCTCTGGACCGCCGGTTGGCCTCTGAGCGAGTCGACTGCGCTGCACAATTTCATAGGTGCTTCGCTGCCTCGACTCACTTCGCAGCCGCCACCGTGACGAGGGCCGGGCGCAGTACGCGCTCGGCAATCAGGTAGCCCTTCTGCAGCACCGCCACGACGGTGTTCGCTTCCTGCTCGGCCGGCACGACGCTGATCGCCTGGTGCTGGTGCGGGTCGAACTTGCTGCCCGGCGCGGGGTTGATCTCGACGACCTTGTTGCGCTCCAACGCCGTGGCGAGCTGGCGCAGGGTGGCATGCACGCCTTCCAGCAATTGCTCCGGCGTGGCCGCGGGGATCGCGATCGCGGCTTCGAGGCTGTCCTTGACCGGCAGCAGGCTCTCCGCAAAGGCTTCCACGGCGAACTTGCGGGCCTTGGAGATCTCTTCCTCGGCGCGGCGCCGGGTGTTTTCGGACTCTGCCTTGGCCCGCAGGTAGGCGTCGGCCACCTCGGCGTGTTTGGCTTCGAGTTCGTTCAGGCGCTGTTGGGCCTCGGGTGCGAGCGCCTCCGGGGTGGCGGTCTGCGGCACCGAGGCCGAATCTTGTGTGCCAACTGCTTGATTCTCTTGGGTGTTTTCCGTTGTTGCCATGTCGGTACTCGTTTCCACAGCGGCCGATGTGAGGCCGTTCCCGGCCGTTTCAAGAGCGAAGGCGGCCGCCGTATTCATCCCAGGTGGGTGCAGCCGCTGCCGAATCAACCAGTGAAGGTGTCGGCTTGCGACCGGCGGGGGTGGCTATTTGGTTTCGGCGGTGGCGCTCCAGCGGTTCCAGTCAGCGAGCTTGCGCCGGTCGCGCTTCGTCGGACGGCCCTGTTCAATGCTTTGCGACGGCTCCGCGCCGAAGCGGCGCTGCTGCGCCTGGCGCTCGCGCTCCGCGATGCTCTCCGGCGTCTCGGCGTACAGCGCCTGCGCCCCCGGTGCCGGGCCGCGCACGTCGCTCAGCGCCAGCACCTGCACGGTGCGCGTCAGACCGTCGCGTCGCATCTCCACCCGGTCGGCAATCCGCAGCGAGCGAGCCGGCTTGGCTGCCTGGCCGTTGACGCTGATTCGGCCCTTGTTGATCTCGTCGACGGCCAGGCTGCGTGTCTTGTAGAAACGCGCCGCCCACAGCCATTTGTCCAGCCTGACTTCGTCCATGCGTCGAATCGTATGCCTCGGTTTGAAAACGGAGCACTCAGCGTGCCGCCCCCATGGCGACCGCGCGGTCACGCTGGCGCGCAAGTGCGGCGCCGTCCGGCGGCGCGTCGCTCCAGCCTTGCAGATGGTGCAGCGCGAGCGCTGTCAGCGCCGCGATCCATTCGTGCTGGTCGTTCAGGCAGGGGACATAGTGGAATTCGCCCCCGCCGGCCATCAGAAATGCGGTGCGTGCTTCCACGTTGATCTCTTCCAGCGTCTCCAGGCAGTCGGCGCTGAAGCCCGGGCACATCACGTCGACGCGCTTCACGCCGCTGCGGGCGAGGGCGATCAACGTCGGTTCGGTGTAGGGCTTCAGCCATTCCGCCTTGCCGAAGCGGCTCTGGAACGTGACCAACAGCTGATCCGCTCCGAGCGACAGGCGCTCGGCCAGCAAGCGCGCGGTCTTCTGGCATTCGCAGTGGTACGGATCGCCGAGCGCCAGCGTGCGCCGCGGTACGCCGTGGAAGCTCAGCACCAGCTTGTCGGGCCGGCCGTGCGCCATCCAGTGGTCGTCGAGCCGCTTGGCGAGCGCCTCGACGTAGCCGCGGTCGTCGTGGTAATGGTTGACGAAGCGCAGCTCCGGCAGCACGCGGCGGCGCCGGCTCCAGTCGGTCACCGCGTCGACCACGCTCGCCGTGGTGGCCGCGCAGTACTGCGGGTACAGCGGCAGCACGAGGATGCGTTCGACGCCGGCGGCTTTCAGCTCATCCAGCACCGAAGCGATCGACGGGCTGCCGTAGCGCATCGCCGCGCGCACTGCCACGCGATGACCGCGCTGCCCGAGGTAGCCCAGCAGCAGCTTGGCCTGCTTGTCGGTCCACACCTGCAGCGGCGACCCCTCGGGTGTCCAGATGCCCGCGTATTTGGCGGCCGACTTGGCGGGGCGCACTCGCAGCACGATGCCGTGCAGGATGAGCCACCACAGCGGTTTCGGGATTTCGACGACGCGCGGGTCGCTGAGGAACTCGGCAAGGTAGCGGCGCACCGCCGTGGCCGTGGGCGCGTCCGGCGTACCGAGGTTGCACAGCAGCACGGCGGTGCGAGGCCCTTGCGCAGGGGCGCCATGGACATGAGCGGGTTCGGGCGCGAAGCGCATTCAGTGCAACGGCGTGGGGCAAGGGGCGTGATTATCCGCGAGCTGCGAGGCCGGCGCAGATGCGGTCGAGGTCGCTCATGATCGTCGCGATGCTGATCGGCTTTGACCAGTAGCCCGCGAAGCCGGCCTCCTCGGCACGCCGCACGTCGTCCGGCATCGCGTCGGCCGAGCACATGAAGGCCGGCACGCCGTCGAGGCCGGGCTGGCGCCGCAACGCGTCGAGAAGTGCAAACCCGTCCATGCCGGGCAGGTGCGAATCGAGCACCAGCACGTCCGGCGTCCAGTGGCGCACCTGGTCGAGCGCTTCGGTGCCGTCCTCGGCCACGCGCAGCTCGATGCCTTCGCGCAGCCGAATCGCCTCTTCGAACAGGATCGCGTTGATGCGGTTGTCTTCCACGTACAGCAAGCGCAGCCGCGGCAGCGGCGCGGCCGCAGTGGGCGTGGTTTCCTTCGGCGGCTCCGCGGCGAACGGCAGCTCGCTCTGGCGCGCCGCCGGCAGCTCGATGGCGACCCGTGTTCCCTCGCCGGCGCGGCTGACCACCTGCAGGCTGCCGCCCATCGCGAGGACCAGGCTGCGCGCGATGATGAGCCCGAGCCCCGTGCCCTCGATCGACGAGGTTTCCTTGCCGAGGCGCTCGAAGGGCTGGAACAGCCGCTCGAGCTGCGCGGGCTTCAGGCCGGAGCCGGTGTCTTCAACGTTCAACCGCACCCGGCCCGACGCCGGCTCGGTGTCGACCGACCAGCGCACGATGCCGGCGGGCCGGTTGTACTTCACCGCGTTCGACGCGACGTTGACGAGCACCTGGCGCAGGCGCCGCTCATCGGCGCGCACGGCGATGCCGGCCGGCACGCGGTTGTCGAAGCGAACGCCGCGTTCCTGGGCCGCCGAGCCGAGCAGGGCGGCCGTGTGCGCGACGACGCCGTCGAGCGGCACGTCCGCCGTCTCGAGCTCGATGCGTCCTTCCTCGACATGCTGCAGATCGAGCACGTCGTTGGTCAGTGCCAGCAAATGCTCGCCGGCGCGCAGCACGTGCTCGGCGTAGTCGCGCACTTCGGCCGCCACTGGTTCACCGGCGCGCTTGAGCAGCAACTGGGAAAAGCCGATCACGGCGTTCAGCGGCGTGCGCATTTCGTGGCTCATGCGCGACAGGAATTCGCTCTTTGCCACGTTGGCCAGCTCGTTCGCGCGCATCGCGTGCAGGCTGGATTCCGCATGGCTGCTGCCGGCCCGTTCAATCAGCAAGCCGGCGAGGTGGGCCAGATCCTCCAGGTTGCGGGCGGCCGCCTCCGGGAAGCTGCGCGGCGCGTGATCGAAGCAGCACACCGTGCCGACGCGGTGGCCGGCGACAGTCAGCGGTGCACCGGCATAAAAGCGCCACGCCGGCTCACCGGTGACCAGCGGATTGCCGGCGAAACGCGGATCCGCGCTCGCATCGGGCACCACCATCACGCCGGAGGCCAGGATCGTGTGTGCGCAAAACGCGTCGCGCCGCGGCAGTTCGCGCAGCGTCAGCCCGACCGCGGCCACGAAACACTGGCGCTCGCTGTCGAGCAGCGTCACCGCAGCGACCGCGCAGCCGCAGTGCGAACGTGCCAGCCGCGCGATCGCGTCCAGGGCCGAGTCATTCGCCGTGTCGAGCAGGCGCAGCTCGTGCAGAACGCGGACTCGTTCGGCTTCGTCGACGGGCGGGACGGACAGGGACATCGTGGCGGGTGCAGCGAGCGTTTGAACTGTAGCGGACAATCGGCCGCTGACCTGTTCCCGCGCGGCTCCGCGTCGAATCCTTCAACCCATGAAGCTTGCACCCATCCGGGCACTGACGCTCGATCTGGACGACACCTTGTGGCCGATCGCGCCCGCCATCCTGCGCGCCGAAGCCGCGCTGCACGGATGGCTGGTCGACAACGCGCCGGCGACCGCCGCCGCGTTCGACATCGTGGCGCTGCGTAAGCTTCGCGACGAAGTCGGACGAGCCGAGCCGCAATGGGCGCACGACTTGACCCGGGTCCGCCTGGAGAGCTTGCGCGTGGCGCTGCGGCGGGCCGGTGACGACGAGGCGCTGGCCGACGCTGCGTTCGAGGTGTTCTTCGCGGCGCGGCACGAGGTCGAGCTGTACCCCGAGGTGCTCGCCGCACTGCAGCGCCTGTCGGCAGCCTATCCGCTGTTCGCGTTGAGCAACGGCAACGCCGACATCGCCCGGGTGGGGCTGGGTCCTTGGTTCCGCGGCGCGCTCAGCGCACGCGAGTTCGGCATCGGCAAACCCGATCCACGCATCTTCATCGAAGCCTGCCGGCGCCTGGGGTGCGAAGCGGGCGAGGTGCTGCATGTCGGCGACGACCTCGAGCTCGACGTGCTCGGCGCCCAGTCGGCGGGGTTGCAGACCTTGTGGCTCCGGCGCGAGGACTGCGCCGCGCTGCCGCGCGACGGCGTGGCGACCGTCGCCTGCTTGAGGAGCCTGGCCGACACCCTCGGCTGCTGAGGCTCAGATCTGCGCCGACGCCTGCGGCTGCGTGTCGGCGAACTTCATGATCTCGAAGCGCACGCTCGGCGCGGTGGCGTCGGCCGGCGGGGAGCCGAGGCCGATCACGCCGCTGCCGTGCAAGGTGCAGGTGCCGCGGCGCAGGCTGACGATTTCCTGGTCGCCGGAGAAGCGCACGTAGGTGCCGTTGTAGCTGAGGTCGGTGAGCTGGAACGCGCCGCCGTGCCAGTCGATGCGGGCGTGCGAACGCGACACGCGGGTGTCGTCGATGCAATAGGTGGCCTGCGGGCTGCGGCCGAGCACGATCGGCAGGCTGTGCGGCGAATAGACCCGGTTCAGGTCCAGCCACACGAGGCGGATGCCTTCGGGCTCGGGGGCGCGCAGGATGTCGCCGTAGGCGGTCGCCGCGGTGTCGCCCCAGCGGTGTGTTTCAAGCAGGTGCACGTAGACCGGTTCGACCCGGCCCCGAAGCTGCAGGCGGTCGAGGCTGCGAAAGCGCGAGCGGTCGAGTGCGTCCAGTTCGTCCAGCATCACCGAGGTGACGAGCGTTTCGTTGTCGCCCGCGTGGTCGAGCAACCGCGCCGCGACGTTGACCGCGTCGCCGAAATAGTCGCCGGCCATTTCCACCACCTCACCGAGCGCGAGGCCGACCTGCAGCTTCAGCGCGGGGCGAGGGTGGCTGTCGGCCGAGCGCGTGCCGATGCGCTCCAGCGAGTCGTGCATCTCGTCGGCGGCCTTGACCGCAGCGGAGGGCACCGGAAACATCGCCATCAGGCCGTCGCCCAGCGTTTTCACGACGGTGCCGCCGCAGCTTTGGACCACGCGTGCGAGCAGGGCGACGCTCTGGGTCACGACCGAGGTGGCCTCGGTGTTGCCGAGCGTCTCGTAGAGCGCCGTGCTGCCGCGCAGGTCGGCAAACAGGACGGTGCGCTGGATGATCTGTGTCATGGGCGCGAGTTTATCGCTGCGGTCGTGACATCGGTCACGGAAAAAGCGCGCACACGTCATCCCGGCCCTTCGACAAGCTCAGGACAGGCCGGGATGACGTGTGTGGCCTACAGATTGTCCAGGTAGGTCCGCAGCTTGTCCGAGCGGCTCGGGTGCTTGAGCTTGCGGATCGCCTTGGCTTCGATCTGGCGAATGCGCTCGCGTGTCACGTCGAACTGCTTGCCGACTTCTTCCAGCGTGTGGTCGGTGCTCATCTCGATGCCGAAGCGCATGCGCAGGACCTTGGCCTCGCGCGGCGTCAGGCTGTCGAGGATGTCCTTCACGACGTCGCGCAGGCCGGCCGGCATCGCCGCCTCGATCGGCGCGGGGTTGGTGGTGTCCTCGATGAAGTCGCCGAGATGCGAATCGTCGTCGTCGCCGATGGGGGTTTCCATCGAGATCGGCTCCTTCGCGATCTTCATGATCTTGCGGATCTTGTCTTCCGGGATCTCCATCTTCTCGGCCAGCGTCGGCGCATCCGGCTCGAAGCCGAACTCCTGCAGGTGCTGGCGTGAGATCCGGTTCATCTTGTTGATCGTCTCGATCATGTGCACCGGGATGCGGATCGTGCGGGCCTGGTCGGCAATCGAGCGCGTGATCGCCTGGCGGATCCACCAGGTCGCGTAGGTCGAGAACTTGTAGCCGCGGCGGTATTCGAACTTGTCGACCGCCTTCATCAGGCCGATGTTGCCTTCCTGGATCAGGTCGAGGAACTGCAGGCCGCGGTTGGTGTACTTCTTCGCGATCGAGATCACGAGGCGCAGGTTGGCCTCGATCATTTCCTTCTTCGCGTCGCGCGAGGCCTTTTCGCCCTCGTTCATGCGCTTGTTGATCTTCTTCAAGTCGTCGAGCGGCACGACGGCGCGCGCCTGCTGGTCGATCAGCTTCTTCTGCAGCTCCTGCACCGGCGGCAGGTTGCGCGCGAGCACAGTGCTGTAGGGCTTGCCCGACGAGGCTTCCTTCTCGGCCCACTTCAGGTTCAGCACGTTGGGCGGGAAGTGCCGGATGAAGTACTCCTGCGGCATGCCGCATTTGTCGACGAGGATCTTGCGCAGCTCGCGCTCGTAGCGTCGAACGTCGTCCACCTGCGAGCGCAGGATGCCGCACAGCTTCTCGATCGTCTTCACCGTGAAGCGGATCGTCATCAGCTCGGCGCTGATCGCCTGCTGCGCCTTGTTGTAGGCCGGCGACTGGTAGCCCTCTTTCTCGAAAGCCTTGCGCATCTTGTCGAAGTTGATCCGCAGGTTGCCGAGCTTGCCGAGCGCCGCGGCCTTCAACTCCTCGAGCTTCTTGGTCAGCGCCTTGCTGCCCCCCTGGCCGTCGTCGTCGTCTTCCTCGTCGAAGAAGTCGACGTCCTCCTCGGCCACGTAGTCGTCGGCCTCGTCTTCGGAGACGAAGCCGTCGACGGCCTCGGAGATCGTCATTTCGCTGGCCGCGATGCGGTCGGCGTAGACGAGGATCTCGGCGATCGTCGTCGGCGACGCGCTGATCGCGAGCATCATCGCCTGCAGGCCGCCTTCGATGCGCTTGGCGATTTCGATCTCGCCTTCGCGTGTGAGCAGCTCGACGGTGCCCATCTCGCGCATGTACATGCGCACCGGGTCGGTCGTGCGGCCGAACTCGGAGTCGACCGTCGACAGAGCCGCTTCGGCCGCCTCTTCGGCTTCTTCCTCGGTGGCGGTGGTCGTGCCGCCGCCGGCGATCAGCAGCGTGGCGGCGTCGGGCGCCTGCTCGTAGACCGCGATGCCCATGTCGTTGAGCATCGAGACGATGGCCTCGAGGATCTCGTTGTCGACGAGCTTCTCGGGCAGGTGGTCGTTGATTTCCTGGTGCGTGAGGAATCCACGCGTCTTGCCCATCTTGATGAGCGTCTTCAGCTCCTGGCGGCGCTTGGCGACCTCTTCCTCGGTCAGCGCCGTTTCGTCGAGGCCGAACTCGCGCATCAGCGCGCGCTCCTTGGCGCGCGACACCTTCATGCGCAGGGGCTTGGTCTTGGTCGCCTTGGTTTCGGTCTCGTCGGCGGACTCGACTTCCGGTTCCCCCTCGATGTCTGCTTCGACCTCCAGGTCCGAAAAATCCTCGTCGTCACCAGCCGGCTTCTTGGCGACCTTCTCTTCGACGTTCGCCTTGCGGCCCCGCTTGCCTTTGCCCTCTTCCGGGTTGGCAGCTGCCTTGGCCGCCGGCTTGGACGCGGCCGCGGCAGCCTTCTTCTTGTCCTCGGCGTCGGCTTTCGCGCCCTTCGCGGACGCGGCTTTGGCGGCCGGCTTGGCTGCGGCCTTGGCGGGAGCGCTCTTCTTCGCGGTCATGCAATTCCTCGGGTGATGATGGGCTTCACGGCCTGTGGCTCACGGACATCGCGCGGCGGACCCCATTCTCGGACGGGCAAGGAGGAGCGCCAGTTGAACTCTGCAAGGATAAGGCTGACGCCGCCCCGGGCCCGCGGATCCCACGATGGATCGGCGAGCCGGCGGCTGGCTTGGGGCGGGGCAAGTTCACGTGAACCTGTGGGTCGATGCAGCCCTTGCGGGAAATGGGTGGCCTTCACGTGGGGACCCTGGGTCAGAGGGTGGCCGGGGCCCGGAGGTGCTTGCAGTCACTCTTGCCGCGCGTAACAAACCCTACATTATCGGCGAAGAACCATTACGCGTCAAAATTGCCGACCCCGAGAAAACGCTGATTCAGGGGGCAGCCGGCTCCGGCGCCTTGGCCAACTGCGCCTTCAGACGCGCCTGGGTGGCGATGAGTTCCTTGCCGCGGCGCTGCGCGTCTTCCGACAAGGTGCCGGAGTCGAACAGCAGCTTGAGCTCCTCCTCGACGGCCTGCAGGCGCAGGCGATCGAGCACGATGGCCAGTTCGCGGGCGAGGTCGGCGTCGGGCTCGGGATCGTGGAACTCGGCGATGCGCGAGATCAGCGCGGTGGCGCCGATCTGCTCCGCGTGGGTGCGCAGCTCGGCCAGAAGCGCCGCGCTGCCCAGCGGGCCGTGATCGAGCACGCTGCGCTCCACGCACCCGAAAAAGGCGTCATACGGCGCGGCTTGGCCGGCCAGGATGTCGTGCGACTCGCCGTCCAGCGCCAACCACAGGTCGCTGCGCTGCAGCAGCAGCCACAGCGCGCGGTCGAGCAGGCTGGCCGTGCCGCGGTTCAGGCGATTCGCCGCGCGCGGCGGGCGACGGACGGCCGCTTCGCGCGGCATGCGTGGCGCCGTGCCGCCCAGCCACAGCGATGCGAGATCGGCGCCATCCATGCGCGCCTGGGCCGCCAGCTCGGTGAGCATCTGCCGCTTCAGCGCCCCGTCGGGCAAGGCGCTCCACAGCGGCTTGGCGTTGGCCAGCATGCGCGCACGGCCTTCCGCCGTGTCGAGCGTGGTGCCGTCGGCGGCGGCCTCGACGAGCTGACGCGACAGCGGCACGGCGTCGGCGACACATTGCTCGAACGCGTCGCTGCCGCGCTCGCGCACGAAGGAGTCGGGGTCGTGCTCCGGCGGAAGGAAGAGGAAACGGATGCTGCGCGTGTCGGTGGCATGCGGCAGCGCGGCCTCCAGTGCGCGGCCGGCGGCGCGGCGGCCGGCCGCGTCGCCGTCGAAGCTGAACACCACCGAGTCGGTGAAGCGGAAAAGTTTCTGAACGTGTTCCGCGGTGCAGGCGGTGCCGAGCGTGGCGACCGCATTCGGGAAGCCGAGCTGGGCCAGCGCGACGACGTCCATGTAGCCTTCGACGACGAGCACGTAGCCCTTTTGCCGCAGGGCGGCGCGCGCTTCGAACAGGCCGTAGAGTTCGCGGCCCTTGACGAACACCGCCGTCTCCGGCGAGTTGAGGTACTTCGGTTCTCCCTTGTCGAGCACCCGGCCGCCGAAGCCGATCACCTCGCCCTGCACCGATCGGATCGGGAACATGATGCGGTCGCGGAAGCGGTCGTAGCGCTTGCGGTCGGCCTCGCCGGCACCGTCATCGGCGTCTTGCGAGATGACGAGACCGCTCTCTTCGAGCAGCGGGTCGTCATAGCGCGGAAACACACTGGCCAGAGCGCGCCAGCCGTCGGGCGCGTAGCCGAGGCCGAACCGCGCCGCGACCTGTCCGCTCAGGCCGCGGCCTTTCAGATAGGCCACCGCGCGCGGGTTGGTCTTGAGCTGTTGCTTGTAGTGCTCGCCGGCCTTCGCGAGCACCTCGGTCAACGTGGCCTGGCGCTGCTTCAGCGCCGCCGCCCGTTCGCGTTCCTGCGGCGAACTGTCGTCCTCCGGAACCGCCATGCCGACTTGCTGGGCGAGGTCGCGCACCGCGTCGACGAAGCCCATGCCGGCATGCTCCATCAGGAAGCGCAGCGCGTCGCCGTGCACGCCGCAACCGAAGCAGTGATAGGTCTGCCGGCTCGGGCTGACGATGAAGCTCGGCGACTTTTCGCCGTGGAAGGGGCACAAGCCCTTGTGGTTGATGCCGGCCTTCTTCAGTTCGACGTGGCGGCCGACGACTTCCACGACGTCGACGCGGCTGAGCATGTCCTGGATGAAGGTGGCGGGGATCACGGCGAGAGTCTAAGACGCGGCGTCGTCCGCTACGCCGCGACGGCGGCAGTCCGGACTTTTGCAACGCAATTCGGGCGTTTGTCGCGCCGGGTCGGGATTCCAGCGAGGGTGCTCTGCGAAGCCAGCCGGTGCGTCAGCCGCAAGAGGCAGTGGTCGAACTGGGCTTCGATCTGGACTGGATTTCAGACCGTCTCGGCCCATTGCGGTGCCGGGATCGTGCCGCGGTAGCTGCGCACCCAATCGCAGACTTCCGCAGCCGGCATCGGCTCGGCGATGCCGTTGCCCTGGCCGACGTCGCAGCCGAGCTCGATCAGCCGAAGCGCCTGCTCGCCTGACTCGACGCCTTCGGCGACGACGGTGCAGCCGAAGGTCTCCGCGAGGCCGATCACGCCTTCGACGATCGCCAGGTCCTGCCGGTCGTTGAGCATGTTGTGCACGAACGAGCGGTCGATCTTCAGCAGGTCCAGCGGCAGCCTCTTCAGGTAGGTGAAGGTCGAGTAGCCGGTGCCGAAGTCGTCGAGCGCGAAACGCACGCCGAGCCCGCGGCACTCCTGCATCAGCTCGCAGGTGTAGTCGACGTCGGCCAGCGCCGCGGTTTCCAGCACCTCGATGACGAGCCGCTGCCCGACCGGCGTGGCGTGGCGCGCGAGCAGTCCGGCCAGCCGCTTGGCGAACAGCGGTTCCTGCAGGTGGCGTGCGGAGATGTTGATGCTGACCGTCATGTCCAGCCCCAGCCGCTGCCATTTCGCGAGCTGCTCGATGCCTTGCTGCAGCACCCAGTCGCCCAGCCGCGCGCTCAGGCCGGTGTGCTCGATCAGCGGCAGGAAGCGGGCTGGCGCGATGACGCCGTGCTGGGGGTGCCTCCAGCGCAGCAAGGCCTCCATGCCGAGCACCTTGCCCAGGCGCATGTCGACCTTGGGCTGGTAGAAGAGGATGAACTGGTCGGCATCGAGCGCATCCTGCACGCGGCCCATGGCCTCGAAATGCTCCTCGGCGCGGCGGTCGTTTTCGGCGTCGAAGAACAGGTAGCCGTTGCGGCCGGCCTGCTTGGCGCCGTACATCGCATGGTCGGCATGGCGCAGCAGCGTGTCGGCATCGGCCCTGTCGATGGGGTACACCGTCGCGCCGATGCTGGCCGTGACGTTCACCGGCCCCGCGCCGACGCCCAGCGCATAGGGCTGCGAGACGTTGCGCATCACGCGCTCAACCGCGTGGCGGCCTTCTTCCAGCGTCGCCGTGCGCAGCAGCAGCACGAACTCGTCGCCGCCGAGCCGCGCAACCGCGTCGTCGCCGCTCGCCCAGTGGCGCAGCGAGCGGCGCAGGCGCTCGGCCAGCTCGACGAGCAGCC
Organism: Piscinibacter sp.; assembly: GCA_035513255.1. Taxonomy (GTDB): domain Bacteria; phylum Pseudomonadota; class Gammaproteobacteria; order Burkholderiales; family Burkholderiaceae_C; genus Albitalea. Next base: position 16,500 of record DATKCI010000372.1, read on the forward strand.
GGTCGCCCGCCTCGTGGCCGAAGCGGTCGTTGACCGGCTTGAAGTGATCCAGATCGAGGTAGCAGACGGTCAGCAGGAAACCTTCGCGCTCGCTGGACTGCATCGCTTCGCGCAGCAGCTGCGCGAGCCGGGGCCGGTTGGGCAGACCGGTCAGCTCGTCGGAGTGCGCCTGCCGCTCGAGCTGCTCTCGCTGCAGCTGCGCCTGGGTGATGTCGGCGAGCGCGAGCGCATAGAAACGGATCTGTCCGGCCGGCGACTTCACCGCCGAGATCGTCACCTGCAGCGTGCACGGCTCGCCATTGCGCCGCCGGTCGACGAACTCGCCGCGCCAGCTGCCGGTGGCCTGCAGGCTGTTGCGCATCGCCGATTGCTGCCTCTCGGCGGCGGAGCCGGTGGCGGCGGGGCGCATCAGCGCCGGCACGCTGCCCAGCATCTCGTCGCGCGAATAGCCGGTGATCGCGGAGTAGGTCGGATTCACGTCGAGCACCCGCTGATTCGCGTCGGTGATCAGCAGGCCTTCGTGCAAGTGCTGGAACAGCTTGGCGGAGAGCTGGTAGCGCTCTTCGGCGATGCGCTGCTCGCCAATGTCGCGCGCCGTCAGGACGATGCGTTGCGGCTCGCCGTCAGGCGCGCGCTCGGCAACGACCACATGCCCCTCAAGCCACTTCCAGCCGCCGTCGACACATTGCATGCGGAACTCGGCGCGGCTGCTGTCGCGCCCGCGCGTGCGCAGCGCCGACAGCGCGTCCTGCAGCGCCGGCTGGTCTTCCTCGTGCACACGGCCCCAGGCGGCGGAGAACGAGGTTCCGAAGGACTGGGTGGCGAGGCCGAGCATCGCGAGCCAGCGGCCCGACATCGTGAACCGGCCGGCGGCCACGTCCCATTCGCCGACGCCGATGTTCGAGCTGTCCAGCGCGAGCTGCCAGCGCCGGTCGTTGGCGCTCAGTTCGCCGACCAGCGCCGTCAGTACCAGCGGCGTGGCCGACAGCGTGCAGGCGTAGCCCCACAGCAGTGCGAGGCTGTGGGCGACCTGGCCCTGGAAGAACGGACCGTGGCCCATGGCGGTGGCGACGACCGCGCCGCCGGTGAGCAGCAAGGCCGCCAGCGACGCCGCGAACGTGCCGCCGCGCACCGCCATCCAGCACAGCAGCAGGTGGGGAACGAAGATCAGCGGCGACAGGCCGCCCTGCGCAGTGCCTGGCGCAAAAGCCATCAGGCCGCTGGCCACCGTGGCGAGCGCGAGCACGATCGTCGTGAGCCAGTGCCAGCCGCCGAACGCCCGCTGCAGCGTTTTGCGCGACAGCGTCAGCAGCGGCACGCCGACCAGCAGCGCGCCGACCGCGTCGCCGAGCCACCAGTACAGCCAGGCGGCGGGCAGGTGCAAGGCGCCGACCCGTCCCGACAGCGCGAGCCACAGCACGCCGTTGCTCGCGGTGAGCAGCGTGCCGGCGCCGGCGCCGATCAGGCAGTAGTGCCACAGGTCCTGCCGCCGGTCGAGCGCGGTGCGCAGCCCGAGGCGGCGCAGTCCCCATGCGGCGGCGAGTGGTCCCGCCGTGTGCCCCGCGGCCAAGGCGACTCCCAGCCAGGCGGGCAAGTCGATGCCTAGCGTGATCGCCAATGCGCCGGCGGCAACAGCCGGCCACATGCCGAGGCCCCAACGCAGCAGAACCGCCAGCGCAATGCCCGTTGGAAGCCAGAGCAGGTTGACGTGCGTGCCCAGCGGCGGAACCGCCAGGCTCAACTGGCCGGCCAGGTAATAGGCGAGCGCGACCGCGACGATCCGCCCAGCCCAGCTCAATGTGAGGGGAGGGAGCTTGACCGACGGCGGGGGGAACGGCAGGCGCAGCGCGGGCACAGTCGAATTCGAATTGGAACGCAATGTAACGCTTCGCGTTTCATTTGGGCTCCCGGAGAACCCGCGACCCCCGCGCCTTGGGGGTCCGAAAACGCGAAAGCCGCCCGAGGGCGGCTTTCGCACAGAGCGTGGGATCAGTTCGGAAAGATTCAGCGATACGTCACTTGACCGAGAATTCGTCGATCTTGCGGCCGGCGGCCAGCGCGGCCTTCAGCCATTTGGGTTGCAGGCCGCGGCCACTCCAGGTATCGCCGGTGGCAGTGTTGCGATACTTGACCGCGACCTTGCCACCTTTGCCGCTTGTGCCGGTCTTGGGCGCACCCTTGCTCGACAGGTCGGATACCGTGAGCCCATACTGGGTCATCAAGGTCCTCACCTTCGAAATCGCATCGGCCCGTTCTTGTTTTCGGGTGGTTTCGATTTCCTTTTCCAGAGCGGCCTTGCGGTCGAGCAGGTCCTGCAGTGATGCCATGGTCGATTCCTTCAGTTCATGCGATCCGCCGGATTGGCGACGCGGTGATTCTAGTAAAAACTCGGAATCGATCGCTACGAATCAAAATAGGAAGAAACCATGACCGGCGGGCAGGCCGCCGCCATATCAGGCCGAATCGGTCGGCGGGACATACCCCGCCGGCTGTTCCGCCCCTTCACCGAAGAAAAAGCGCTCCATCTGACGGGCCAGGTATTGGCGCGCCCGCTGGTCGGCGAGGTTGAGCCGGTTTTCATTGACCAGCATCGTCTGGTGCTTCATCCATAACTGCCAGGCTTCCTTGCTGACTTCGTTGTAGATGCGCTTGCCGAGTTCACCGGGGTAAGGCGCGAAATCGAGGCCTTCGCCTTCCTTCTTCAGATAAACACATTGGACTGTGCGGGCCATGGGAACTCCTTTTCTCGTATCAGGCGAGTTTCTTGACCAGAACCTGCGAGCGCCGGTCCCAGTTGTACTTGCGTTTGCGGGCTTCGGGGAGCCAATCGGCGTCCACCTGCTTGAATCCGCGCTTGATGAACCAGTGCATCGTGCGGGTGGTCAGCACGAAGATGCTGTCCAGTCCTTGCGCTTTCGCGCGCTGCTCGATGCGCTTGACGATGCGCTCGCCGTCGCCCTGGCCCTGCACGTGGGGCGACACCGTCAATGCCGCCATCTCGGCGGTGCGCGCTTCGGGGTAGGGGTACAGCGCTGCGCAGCCGAAGATCACGCCGTCGTGCTCGATCACCGTGTAGTGGCCGATGTCGCGTTCGATCTCGGTGCGGTCGCGCTTGACGAGGGTGCCGTCTTTTTCGAACGGCTCGATCAGTTGCAGCACGCCGCCGATGTCGTCGGACGTCGCTTCGCGCAGGCTTTCGAGCTTCTCGTCGACGATCATCGTGCCGACGCCGTCGTGGGTGAACGACTCCATCAGCACCGAGCCGTCGACGGAGAAGGGCACGATGTGCACGCGGTCGACGCCGCTCTTGCAGGCCTTGACGGCGTGCTGGAGATAAAAGGCGGTGTCGGTGGGCTGGATCGGGTTGGGCAGGGCCGCCAACAATTTTTCGGCATCGGCCAGTGCGAGCTCGGTGTCGATGTCGCTCGCCGGGTCGTTCGGATCCAGCGGGATGCCCTTCACCTCGGTCACGTAGATCAGCTTGTCGGCCTGCAGCGCGACGGCGGTGCTGGCGGCGACGTCTTCCATGCTGAGGTTGAACGCTTCGCCGGTCGGCGAAAAACCGAACGGCGACAGCATCACCAGCGCGCCGAATTCCACCGCGCGCCGGATGCCGATGGCGTCGATCTTGCGCACGAGCCCGGTGTGCTGGAAGTCCACGCCGTCCACGATGCCCACCGGCCGCGCGGTGATGAAGTTGCCCGAGACGACGCGGATCTGGCTGCCCGCCATCGGCGTGTTCGGCAGGCCTTGCGAAAAGGCCGCTTCGATCTCGTATCGCAACTGGCCGGCGGCCTCCTGCGCGCAATCGAGCGCGGTGGCGTCGGTGATGCGCATGCCGTGGCTGAACTTCGAGACCTGCCCCTTGGCCGCGAGCTGCTCCTCGACCTGCGGGCGAAAACCGTGCACCAGCACGACCTTGATGCCCATCGCGTGGATCAGCGCGAGGTCCTGCGCGAACGAACTGAGCTTGCCGGCGGCGATCAGCTCGCCGGCGATTGCCACGACGAAGGTCTTGCCGCGGTGGGCATGGATGTACGGCGCGACCGAGCGGAACCAAGGCACGAATGTGTGAGGAAAGACAAGGCTCATTGCGGCCCTTTGAAATAATCAGCGGATTTTGCACGAAGGCCCAATGTCCTCTCAGACCCGCGGCAGGCCGCAACCCGTCGCGAACCCCGTTCCACCCATCGTATTTCCCGAATCGCTGCCGGTCTCGGCGCGCCGGGACGAGATCGCGCGTGCGATCGACGCCCACCAGGTCGTCATCGTGTCGGGCGAGACCGGTTCGGGCAAGACGACCCAGCTGCCGAAACTGGCGCTGTCGATGGGCCGCGGCCGCGGCGCCGGCGGCAGCGGGCTGATCGGCCACACGCAGCCGCGGCGCATCGCCGCATCGAGTGTTGCGAAGCGCATCGCGCAGGAGCTGAACTCGCCGCTCGGCGACGTCGTCGGGTTCAAGGTCCGCTTCCAGGACCGCCTCGGCGCCGGCGCGAGCGTGAAGCTGATGACCGACGGCATCCTGCTCGCCGAGACGCAGACCGATCCGCTGCTGAAGGCCTACGACACGCTGATCATCGACGAGGCCCACGAGCGCAGCCTGAACATCGACTTCCTGCTCGGCTACCTGCGGCAGATCCTGCCGCGCCGGCCGGACCTGAAGATCATCGTCACCTCGGCGACGATTGACGCCGAGCGCTTCGCCCAGCATTTCGCGTCGCGCCACGGCCCCGCGCCGGTCATCCACGTGTCGGGGCGCCTGTATCCGGTGGAGCAGCGCTGGCGGCCGTTCGAGGAGAGCCGCGAGTACGGCCTGAACGATGCGATCGGCGACGCCGTCGACGAACTCTGGCGAGAAGGGGCCGGCGACGCGCTGGTGTTCCTGCCCGGCGAACGCGAGATCCGCGAGGCAGCCGAACACCTGCGGCGCCACCATCCGCCGGGCGTCGAGGTCGTGCCGCTGTTCGCCCGCCTGAGCCAGCAGGAGCAGGACCGTGTGTTCGAGCCGCACAGCGCCCGGCGCATCGTGCTC
>DATKCI010000373.1:0-66892 GCA_035513255.1 Piscinibacter sp.
AGCCGCCGCGATGGGTGGCGACGTGCACGTGCTGATCGCCGGCCACAACGCCGCCGAGGCGGCCAAGCAGGCCGCGCAGATCGCCGGCGTGTCCAAGGTGCTGCACGCCGATGCCGCGGGCCTCGAACACGGCCTGGCCGAGAACGTCGCGGCGCAGGTGATTGCGCTGGCCGCGAACTACAGCCACCTCGTCTTCCCGGCCACGGCCGCGGGCAAGAACGTGGCGCCCCGCGTCGCCGCGCTGCTCGACGTGGCACAGGTCTCCGACATCAGCAAGGTGGTCAGCGCCGACACCTTCGAGCGCCCGATCTACGCCGGCAACGCGATCGCGACGGTGCAGAGCAGCGACAAGGTGAAGGTCATCACGGTGCGCTCGACCGGCTTCGATCCGGCCGCGGGCACCGGCGGCAGCGCCGCGGTGGAAACCGTCCAGGCGGTGGCCGACAACGCCGGCGTGAGCTTCGTTGGCTCCGAGATCGCGAAGAACGACCGGCCGGAGCTGACCGCCGCGAAGATCATCGTCTCCGGCGGCCGTGCGATGGGCAGCAGCGAGAAGTTCAATGAAGTTCTGACGCCGCTGGCCGACAAGCTCGGTGCCGCGCTCGGCGCGAGCCGCGCCGCCGTCGACGCTGGCTACGCGCCGAACGACTGGCAGGTCGGCCAGACCGGCAAGATCGTCGCGCCGCAGCTGTACATCGCCGCTGGCATCAGCGGCGCGATCCAGCACCTGGCCGGCATGAAGGACTCCAAGGTGATCGTCGCGATCAACAAGGACCCGGAAGCGCCGATCTTCAGCGTGGCCGACTATGGGCTCGAGGCCGACCTGTTCACGGCCGTGCCCGAGCTGGTCAAGGCGCTCGGCTGACGCCGCCTTTCCCGTGCACTGATTCGAGGGCGCACAACGTTCGTTGTCGCGCCCTTTGCTCTTTCTGGAGACACCGATGACATACCGCGCCCCCGTGAAGGACATGCTGTTTTGCATGAAGGAACTGGCAGGACTGGAGGACGTGGCGAAGCTGCCCGGCTTCGAGGACGCCGGCCTCGACACAGCCCAGGCCGTACTGGAGGAGTGCGCGAGATTCAACGAGGAAGTGGTCGCGCCGCTGAACGTCGAAGGCGACCGGTCGCCGTCGTTCTGGAAGGACGGCCAGGTCTTCACGACCCCCGGCTTCAAGGAGGCATTCAAGAAGTTCGGCGAGGGCGGCTGGCAGGGGTTGCAGCATCCCACGGACTTCGGCGGGCAAGGACTGCCGAAGACGATCGGCGCCGCATGCACCGAGATGCTCAACAGCGCGAACCTCAGCTTCGCGCTGTGCCCGCTCTTGAGCGACGGCGCGGTCGAGGCGCTGCTGACCGCCGGCACGCCCGAGCAGCAGGCGCTGTACCTGCCGAAGATGATCTCCGGCGCGTGGACCGGCACGATGAACCTGACCGAGCCGCAGGCCGGCTCGGACCTCGCGCTGGTGCGCACACGCGCCGAGCCGCAGCCCGACGGCAGCTACAAGATTTTCGGAACGAAGATCTTCATCACCTACGGCGAGCACGACATGGCCGAGAACATCGTCCACCTGGTGCTGGCCCGCGTGACCGGGGCGCCGGAGGGCGTGAAGGGCATCAGCCTGTTCGTGGTGCCGAAGTTCATCGTGAACGCCGACGGCTCCCTCGGAGCGCGCAACGATGCGCATTGTGTGTCGATCGAACACAAGCTGGGCATCAAGGCGAGCCCGACGGCCGTTCTCCAGTTCGGCGACCACGGCGGTGCAGTGGGATACCTGGTCGGCCAGGAAAACCGCGGCCTCGAATACATGTTCATCATGATGAACGCCGCCCGCTACGCGGTCGGCATGCAAGGCATCGCCGTGGCTGAGCGCGCCTATCAGAAGGCGGTGGAATACGCCCGCGAACGCATCCAGTCGCGGCCGGTCGACGGCTCATTGCCGGGCAGCGGCCCGATCATCCACCACCCCGACGTGAAGCGCATGCTGATGACGATGCGCGCGTACACCGAAGGCTGCCGCGCGATGGCGACGGTCGCGGCCGCGGCGTTCGACGCCGCCCATCACCACCCCGATGCCGAGGTCCGCAAGCAGAACGAGGCCTTCTACGAGTTCATGGTGCCGCTGGTGAAGGGCTACAGCACCGAGATGAGCATCGATGTCGCGAGCCTGGGCGTGCAGGTGCACGGTGGCATGGGCTTCATCGAGGAAACCGGCGCGGCGCAGTACTACCGCGATGCGCGGATCTTGACGATCTACGAAGGCACGACGGCGATCCAGGCGAACGATTTCGTCGGCCGCAAGACCGCGCGCGACGGCGGCCAGACCGCCAAGGCAATCGCGCAGCAGATCGCCGCCACTGAAGCGGCGCTGGCCAAACGCGACAGCGTGGCCGCGCGCGCGATGCTCAAGCGGCTAGGCGCCGCGCGCGACGCCTTCGTGCAGGTGGTCGACTTCATCGCCGGCAACACGAAGGCGAGCCCGAACGCGGCCTTCGCCGGTTCTGTGCCTTACTTGATGCTCGCGGGCAACCTGATGGCCGGCTGGCAGATGGCGCGTGCGCTGCTGGTCGCCGAAGAACAACTCGCCGACGGATCGGGCGACGCCGCCTTCCTGCGCGCCAAGGTCGCGACGGCGCGCTTCTACGCCGATCACCTCCTGAGCAAGGCGCCGGCGACCCGCGACGCGATCGTCGAAGGCGCCGACAGCGTGAACGCGCTGGCGCTCGAATCGTTCTGAACCGGAGATCCATCCGTGCCCATGCCGTCCATCCTCGCGAACCTGCCGCTGCCGATCATCGGCTCGCCGCTGTTCATCATCAGCAATCCCAAGCTCGTCATCGAGCAGTGCAAGGCCGGTGTGGTGGGGGCTATGCCCGCGCTGAACGCCAGGCCGGCGTCGCAGCTCGACGAGTGGCTGGCCGAGATCACCGAGACGCTCGCTGCGCACGACAAGGCGCATCCGGATCGGCCGGCGGCGCCGTTCGCGATCAACCAGATCGTGCACAAGAGCAACGACCGGCTCGACCACGACATGCAGATGTGCGCCAAGTACAAGGTGCCGATCGTCATCACCTCGCTTGGGGCGCGCACCGACGTCAATGACGCGGTGCACGGCTGGGGCGGCGTCGTGCTGCACGACATCATCAACAACAGCTTCGCGAAGAAGGCGATCGAGAAGGGCGCCGACGGCCTGATCGCCGTCGCGGCCGGTGCCGGCGGCCACGCCGGGGTCAAGAGCCCGTTCGCGCTGGTGCAGGAGATCCGCCAGTGGTTCGACGGGCCGATCGCACTGAGCGGCGCGATATCGACCGGCGGCGCGGTGCTCGCCGCACGCGCGATGGGCGCCGACTTCGCCTACATCGGTTCGGCCTTCATCGCGACCGAGGAAGCGCGCGCCGTCGACGGCTACAAGCGCATGATCGTCGAGAGCAGCAGTGACGACATCGTCTACAGCAGCCTGTTCACCGGCGTGCACGGCAACTACCTGAAGGGCTCGATCCGCAATGCCGGGCTCGATCCGGACCAGCTGCCGGAAAGCGACCCGAGCACGATGAACTTCGGCGGCGACGCGAAGAAGGCCTGGAAGGACATCTGGGGCTGCGGGCAGGGCATCGGCGCCGTGAAAGAAATCGTCCCGGCGCGGGCGTTGATCGCGCGCCTGCGCGCCGAATACGAACAGGCCCGCAGCTCGCTCGCGCTTGCTTGATTCGTAGCCCCGATGAAATCCGGGGCAGCCGCTCGCGAGCCAGCGCCGCTCCCCGGATTTCATCCGGGCTACGAGCTTGCTCGCGAGACGACATTGCGCTTTGCGCAACATCCATCAGGACCAACAGTGTTACAGTGCGCCCCGTGACTTAAGAAGGTCCTTCCCGTCCCCTTTTCTGGCAACAGCAAAGGCGGGTCGCAATCCGCCAACCGGTCAAGCCGAGCCGCGGAAGGTTGATCAACCCACTATCGCGCTGGAAACCGGCGCATGAGGTGAGCGAGATGATGCAGGAACACAGGTCGAACTCGTACCTGTTCGGGGGCAATGCACCCTACGTCGAGGAAATGTACGAACAGTACCTCGACAACCCGGGCTCCGTGCCCGACAACTGGCGTTCGTACTTCGACGCCCTCCAGAACGTTCCCGCGGTGGACGGCTCCGACGAGCGCGACGTGGCCCATGCGCCCATCGTCGAATCGTTCGCGCAGCGCGCCAAGGCGAACGCCTTCGGCGCCAAGTCCAGCAGCACCGACCTCGCGGTCGCCCGCAAGCAGGTTCACGTCCAATCGCTGATCGCCGCCTATCGCTTCCTCGGCTCGCGCTGGGCCGACCTCGATCCGCTCAAGCGCCAGGAGCGCCCCAAGATTCCCGAGCTGGAGCCGGCGTTCTACGACCTGACCGAGTCCGACATGGACATCACGTTCAGCGCGACGAACACCTACTTCACGACCGCCGAGAACATGACGCTGCGGCAGATCGTGCAGGCGCTGCGCGAGACGTATTGCGGCACGATCGGTGTCGAGTACATGCACGTCACCGAGCCGACCGAGAAGCGCTGGTGGCAGCAGCGGCTCGAATCGATCCGCTCCAAGCCCAACTACACCGCCGAGCAGAAGGTGCACATCCTCGAGCGACTGACGGCGGCCGAGGGTCTGGAGCGCTATCTGCACACCAAGTACGTCGGCCAGAAGCGCTTCTCGCTCGAAGGCAGCGAGAGCTTCATCGCGTCGATGGACGAATTGGTGCAGCGCGGCAGCAGCGTCGGCGTTCAGGAGATCGTCATCGGCATGGCCCACCGTGGCCGCCTGAACGTGCTGGTCAACACGCTGGGCAAGGCGCCGGCCGATCTGTTCTCCGAGTTCGACCACACCGCCAAGGAAGACTTGCCGTCCGGCGACGTGAAATACCACCAGGGTTTCTCCAGCGACGTCACCACGTCGAACGGCGCGGTCCACCTGAGCCTCGCGTTCAACCCGTCGCACCTCGAGATCGTCAACCCGGTCGTCGAGGGGTCGGTCAAGGCGCGCCAGGACCGCCGCGGCGACAAGGAAGGCGATTCGGTGCTGCCTATCCTCGTGCACGGCGACGCCGCCTTCGCCGGCCAAGGCGTGGTGATGGAAACGCTGGCGCTTGCGCAGACCCGCGGCTACTCCACCGGCGGCACGGTGCATCTGGTCATCAACAACCAGATCGGCTTCACGACCAGCGACCCGCGCGACACCCGCTCCACGCTGTACTGCACCGACGTGGTGAAGATGATCGAAGCGCCTGTGCTGCACGTGAACGGCGACGACCCCGAAGCGGTGGTGCTGTGCACCCAGCTCGCGCTCGACTACCGGCAGGAATTCAACAAGGACGTCGTCGTCGACATCGTGTGTTTCCGCAAGCTCGGCCACAACGAGCAGGACACGCCGGCGCTAACGCAGCCGCTGATGTACAAGAAGATCAGTCAGCACCCCGGTACCCGCAAGCTCTACGCGGAGAAGCTGGTCGCACAGGGCATCCTGCAGGCCGAGGGCCCGGACGAAATGGTGAAGGCCTTCCGCGCCGCGATGGACGCCGGCAAGCACACGCACGACCCGGTGCTCACCAACTACAAGAGCAAGTACGCCGTCGACTGGGCGCCCTTCCTCGGCAAGAAGTGGACCGACGCGGCCGACACGGCGCTGCCGCTGGCCGAGGTCAAGCGCCTGGCCGAGCGCATCACCACGCTGCCGCAGAACTTCAAGGCGCATCCGCTGGTTGAGAAGGTGCTTGCCGACCGCGCCGCGATGGGCCGGGGCGAGCTGAACGTCGACTGGGGCATGGGCGAGCACCTCGCCTACGCGTCGCTGGTGGCGAGCGGCTACGCGGTGCGCCTGTCCGGCGAGGACTGCGGCCGCGGCACGTTCACCCACCGCCATGCCGTGCTGCACGACCAGAAGCGCGAGAAGTGGGACGAAGGCACCTATACGCCGCTGCAGCACGTGGCCGAAAACCAGGCACCGTTCGTCGTCATCGATTCGCTGCTGTCCGAAGAAGCGGTGCTCGGCTTCGAATACGGCTACGCTTCGGCCGATCCGAACACGCTGGTGATCTGGGAAGCGCAGTTCGGCGACTTCGCCAACGGCGCGCAGGTGGTCATCGACCAGTTCATCGCGTCAGGTGAAGTGAAGTGGGGCCGCGCCAACGGCCTCACGCTGATGCTGCCGCACGGCTACGAAGGCCAGGGGCCGGAGCACTCGTCGGCTCGGCTCGAGCGCTTCATGCAGCTTGCGGCCGACAACAACATGCAGGTGGTGCAGCCGACGTCCGCCAGCCAGATCTTCCACCTGCTGCGCCGCCAGATGGTCCGCATGTTCCGCAAGCCGCTGGTCATCATGACGCCGAAGTCGCTGCTGCGGAACAAGGACGCGGCGTCGCCGCTGTCGGAGTTCACGAAGGGCGAGTTCCGCACCGTCATCGGGCCGAACCATCCGGACATCGACCCGCAGAAGGTCAAGCGCGTGATCGCCTGCTCCGGCAAGGTGGCCTACGACCTGCTGAAGCGCCGCGACGAGAAGAAGGCCTTCGACGTGGTGATCCTGCGCGTGGAGCAGCTGTATCCGTTCCCGCACAAGGCCTTCGCCGCCGAGCTGAAGAAGTTCCCGAACGCGACCGAGATCGTCTGGTGCCAGGACGAGCCGCAGAACCAGGGCGCCTGGTTCTTCGTGCAGCACTACATCCACGAGAACATGAACGACGGGCAGAAACTCGGCTATGCCGGGCGGCCCGCGTCGGCGTCGCCGGCGGTGGGTTACGCGCACCTGCACCAGGAGCAGCAAAAGGCGCTGCTCGACCAGGCATTCGGCAAGCTCAAGGGCTTCGTTCTCAGCAAATAAGTTACGCCGGACGCTTCGCGCCGTCGTAACTCCGCGCGTTCGACCGGTCCTTCGGCCGGTCAACTTGCGGGTGGCGCGGGTCAATGGCCCACACATCGAGAGAAGAAATGGCAATCGTTGAAGTGAAAGTTCCGCAACTGTCGGAGTCGGTGGCCGAGGCCACGCTGTTGCAGTGGAAGAAGAAGCCGGGCGAGTCGGTGGAGATGGACGAGATCCTGGTCGAGATCGAGACCGACAAAGTGGTGCTGGAAGTCCCCGCGCCGCAGTCCGGTGTGATGGCCGAGATCGTCAAGGGCGACGGCGAGAGCTGCGTCAGCGACGAAGTGATTGCGAAGATAGACACCGAAGGCAAGGCCGCGGCTGCTGCGCCGGCTGCGCAGGCCCCCGCCGCCGCTCCGGCAGCCGCGCCGGCCGCTGCCGCTCCCGCCGGCGGCTCGAAGAGTGATGTCGCGATGCCGGCCGCTGCGAAGCTGATGGCCGACAACAAGCTCGCGGCCGGCTCGGTGCCGGGCACCGGCAAGGATGGCCGCGTGACCAAGGGCGACGTGCTCGGGGCCCTCGAAGGCGGCGCCAAGCCGGCGCCGGCGCCCGCGAAGGCGCCCCCCGCGGCACCGGCCGCCGCCAAGCCGCTGCCACCGGTGGCAGCGCCGGTGTCGATGAACCTCGGCGACCGCCCCGAGCAGCGGGTGCCGATGAGCCGCCTGCGCGCCCGTGTGGCCGAGCGGCTGCTGCAGTCGCAGTCCAGCAACGCGATCCTGACGACCTTCAACGAGGTCAACATGGCGCCGGTGATGGAAATGCGCAAGCGTTTCCAGGAGCGTTTCGAGAAGGAGCACGGCGTGAAGATCGGCTTCATGAGCTTCTTCGTGAAGGCCGCGGTCGCCGCGCTGAAGAAGTACCCGGTGCTCAACGCTTCGGTCGACGGCAACGACATCGTCTACCACGGCTACTTCGACATCGGCATCGCAGTCGGCTCGCCGCGCGGCCTCGTGGTGCCGATCCTGCGCAATGCCGACCAGATGAGCTTCGCCGACATCGAGAAGAAGATCGCCGAGTACGGCACCAAGGCGCGCGACGGCAAGCTGTCGCTCGAGGAGCTCACCGGCGGCACCTTCTCGATCTCCAACGGCGGCGTGTTCGGCTCGATGCTGTCCACGCCCATCATCAACCCGCCGCAGTCGGCGATCCTCGGCGTGCATGCGACCAAGGACCGCGCGGTGGTCGAGAACGGCCAGATCGTCATCCGCCCGATCAACTACCTCGCGATGTCGTACGACCACCGCATCATCGACGGCCGCGAGGCCGTGCTCGGCCTCGTCGCGATGAAGGAAGCGCTGGAAGATCCGGCGCGACTGCTGTTCGACATCTGAGAGGCTGAGAGTCTGTCGATCATGCCCGCTCATCACGCCAGAAGGTGCCCGCTCGTCGTTGCAAATGCTCGACTGAGCTTGTCGAAGGCGACCGATCATCGTGAGCCTGTCGAACGAAATAGCCCGAGCTATGGCTGTGCTTTGCGCCTAGATCGGCCACCTTCTGGCGCGCTGCTCGGGCACGCTCGAAAAACTCTCAGCCTCTAACGCCAAGGAGCCTGCCATGAGCCTTGCCGACGAACTTTCCAAACTCGACGAGCTGCGCACGCGCGGCGTTCTGACGACCGAGGAGTTCGAGCGGGCCAAGGCCCGCATGCTGCAAGGCGATCCGGCGGTCACGTTGACGAACACCCCCACGGCGTCGCCGGCGATCCAGGCCATCAACAAGCTGCGCCGCAGCACGAGCGACCGCTGGATCGGTGGCGTCTGCGGCGGCTTGGCGCGTGCCACCGGTGCCGAGAGCTGGGTCTGGCGCCTGGTCTTCGCGCTGTTGGCGCTCATGGGCGGCGCCGGCGTGCTGCTTTACATCCTGCTGTGGGTCATCGTCCCGGTCGAATGAGCCGGCGAGATCCACGCATCAAATTCCACTCCACCATGTCCAAACAATTCGACGTCATCGTCATCGGCGGCGGCCCCGGCGGCTACATCGCCGCGATCCGTGCGGCCCAGCTGGGCTTCAACACCGCTTGCATCGACGAGTGGAAAAACGGCAAGGGCGGGCCGGCGCTCGGCGGCACCTGCACCAACATCGGTTGCATTCCGTCGAAGGCGCTGCTGCAGTCCAGCGAGCATTACGAACATGCCGGCCACCACTTCGCCGACCACGGCATCCAGCTGTCCAACCTGGGCATCGACGTGGCGAAGATGCTCGGCCGCAAGGACACGGTGGTCAAGCAGAACAACGACGGCATCCTGTACCTGTTCAAGAAGAACAAGGTGACGTTCTTTCACGGCCGCGGCTCGTTCGTGAAAGCGACAGACGAGGGCTACGAGATCAAGGTCGCAGGCGCCTCCGACGAGACCCTGACCGGCCGCCACGTCGTCGTCGCGACCGGCTCCAACCCCCGTGCGCTGCCCGGCGCCGCGTTCGACGAAGAGAACATCCTCTCCAACGACGGCGCGCTGCGCACTCCGGCTGTGCCGAAGACGCTCGGACTGATCGGTTCCGGCGTGATCGGGCTCGAGATGGGCTCCGTGTGGCGCCGCCTCGGCGCCGAGGTGACGGTGCTCGAAGCGCTGCCGACCTTCCTCGGCGCGGTCGACGAACAGATCGCCAAGGAAGCGCACAAGGCGTTCACGAAGCAGGGGCTGAAGATCGAGCTGGGCGTGAAGGTCGGCGACGTGAAGTCTGGCAATGGCGGCGTCAGCGTCGCCTACACGTCGGCGAAGGGCGAGGCGAAAACCTTGCAGGTCGACAAGCTGATCGTCTCGATCGGCCGCGTGCCGAACACGATCGGGCTCGACGCCGAGGCGGTCGGCCTGAAGCTCGACGAGCGTGGCGCAATCGTTGTCGACGACGATTGCAAGACCAACCTGCCGAACGTCTGGGCGGTCGGCGACGTCGTGCGCGGCCCCATGCTCGCGCACAAGGCCGAGGAGGAGGGTGTCGCGGTGGCCGAGCGCATCGCCGGCCAGCACGGCCACGTTGACTTCAACACCGTGCCGTGGGTGATCTACACCTCGCCGGAGATTGCCTGGGTGGGCCAGACCGAGCAGCAGCTCAAGGCCGCCGGGCGTGCCTACAAGGCCGGCACGTTCCCGTTCATGGCCAACGGCCGCGCACGCGCGCTCGGCGACACGACCGGCATGGTGAAGTGCATCGCCGACGCGAAGACCGACGAGATTCTCGGCGTGCACATCGTCGGCCCGTTCGCGTCGGAGCTGATCTCGGAGGCGGTCGTCGCGATGTCGTTCAAGGCGAGCGCCGAGGACATTGCCCGCATCTGCCACGCGCACCCGAGCCTGAGCGAAGCCACGAAGGAAGCAGCGCTCGCGGTGGACAAGCGCACGCTGAACTTCTGAGTCCCGAGCCGCCGCTTCCGGGATCACGAAGCTCGACGCTGTGCCTGTCCGCGACCTCTACGAAGCGACGCTTGCCGAGCGCGGCTACGAGGCCGACCCGGCGCAGCTGCGCGCAGTCGACGCGCTGGAGCGCTGCGAGAACGAATGGACCGACTACAAGGCGCGGCGCAACAGCCCGCTGAGCAAGTACCTCGGGCGTCATCCGCCGATTCCGCGCGGCGTCTACATGCACGGCGGCGTCGGGCGCGGCAAGAGCTTCCTGATGGATTGCTTCTTCAACGCGGTGCCGCTGAAGCGCAAGACGCGGCTGCACTTCCACGAGTTCATGCGCGAAGTGCATCGCGAGCTCGCCGATCTGAAGGGCACCGTCAATCCGCTGCACGAGCTGGGGCAGCGCGTCTCGCGCCGCTACCGGTTGATCTGCTTCGACGAATTCCACGTCGCGGACGTGACCGACGCAATGATCCTGCACCGGCTGCTCGAGTCGTTGTTCGAGCACCGCGTCAGCATCGTCACGACCTCGAACTTCCATCCGGACGAGCTCTATCCCCATGGCCTGCACCGCGACCGCATCCTGCCGGCGATCGCACTGCTGAAGGAGAAGCTCGAGGTCATCAGCGTCGACAACGGCACCGACTACCGCCGCCGCACGCTGGAGCAGGTGACGCTGTACCACACCCCGCTCGGGCCGCAGGCAGACGCCGCGATGGCACAGGCCTTCGACCGTCTCGCCGAAGCCAAGGACGACAGCCCGGTGCTGCACATCGAGCATCGCGAGCTGCAGGCCCGCCGGCGCGCCGGTGGCGTGGTCTGGTTCGACTTCAAGGAATTGTGCGGCGGACCGCGCTCGCAGAACGACTACCTCGAACTGGCGACGCAGTTCCACACGGTGCTGTTGTCGGGCGTTCCGCAGATGACGCCGCGCCATGCGTCAGAGGCGCGTCGCTTCACCTGGCTGGTCGACGTGATGTACGACCGTCGGGTCAAGCTGATCATGTCGGCCGAGGTGCCGCCGGAACTGCTGTATGCCGAGGGGCCGCTGGCCCACGAGTTTCCGCGCACGGTGTCGCGCTTGTCGGAGATGCAGTCGGCGGAGTTTCTCGCGCTGGCGCGGCGCGACGTCGACACCTCGCTGACGTGACAGGCGGTTCTAGCGCAGCGGGTCGACGCGCACCAGCGCCAGCGACAGGTTGTCGCCGCCACCTCGTGCCCGCTGGCGAGCCTTGCTGACGAGCATCTCGCTCGCCTCGCGCGGCGGCAGTGCATGAACGATGGCACCCAGCTCCTTCGGCGTGAAGTAGTGCCACAGGCCGTCGCTGCAGGCGAGCACGGTGTCCCCGATCTCGAGCTGATCGACGTGGCCGGCGGTCAACGGGGGATCCTGCGTGGTGCCCAGGCAGCCGGTGAGCAGGTTGGACTGCGGGTGCGTGTTGGCTTCTTCCTCGGTGAGCTGGCCTTCGTCGACGAGGCGCTGCACGAAGGAGTGGTCGATCGTGCGGCTCATCATGTCGGGGCCGCGGAAGTGGTAGACCCGCGAATCGCCGGCGTGGATCACGTCGCACTCGCGGCTCGGGCTCACGATGAAGGCAGCGACGGTGCTGTGCGGCTCTTCTTCCGACGTGATCGCCGTCAGCTTGATCATCAGGTGCGCTTCGAGCACCAGTTGCTTGAGCGCCTCGCCGGGGTCGTCGCGGCTCGGGGCATACCGCTCGAACAGCTGCTGGGCCGTCAGGATCACCTGGTCAGCGGCCTTGCGCCCGCCGCTCTTGCCGCCCATGCCGTCGGCCAGCACGCCCAGCGCGCAGCCCGGAACGCGGCCGTGCGGAAGGATCTGCACCTGATCCTGCTGGTACGCACGGTCTCCGCGGTGAATGCCGGTTGCGGCCGACAAGCGGTAGCCTAGCGTCGTGGTGCTCATGGGCGAAAACTATAATCGTTTTGCATTCCTTGCCATCGCGTGAAACTCGCGAACTAATGAACGACAACCTGCATTCGCTGCCGCGGAGGCTGATCGAACTGCGCATCGAGCACGCCGATCTCGACAGTCTGATCGACCGGGCATCCGCCGAGCGGCCGGACGACGAGCTCGCGCTGCGCAGGTTGAAGAAGCGCCGGCTGCTGCTGCGCGACCAGATTTCCCGGCTGGAGGCGGAGCTCGATCCGCCCGAACCCGCATGACGGAGCTCGAGCTGGCGGTCTCGCACGCGTTTGCTTCCAGCGGGTCGCTGGCGCAGGCGGACGAACGCTATGTCGAGCGCGAGGTGCAGTTGCGCATGGCGCAAGCCGTCGCGCTGGCAATCGACGAACGTCGCGCGCTGGTGGCCGAGGCCGGCACCGGTGTCGGCAAGACCTTCGCCTACCTCGTGCCGACCCTGCTGTCGGGCGCGCGGGCGCTGATCAGCACCGCGACCAAGAGCCTGCAGGACCAGTTGTTCCTGCGCGACCTGCCGCGGTTGCGCGAGGCGCTGCAGCTGCCGGTCACGGTGGCCTTGCTGAAGGGGCGGGCGAGCTATCTGTGCCTGCACCGGATGAACCAGGCCCGCCAGTCGGCGCAGCTGCCCGACCGCTGGGCGGTGCGCACGCTTGCCAAGGTGGAGCAATGGGCGCGGACGACGACGAGCGGCGACCTGGCCGAGATGGAGGGGCTGGACGAGCGCAGCAGCGTGATCCCGCTCGTCACCTCCTCACGCGAGAACTGCCTGGGCAGCGAGTGCCCCGAATACCGACAGTGCCATGTGATGAAGGCGCGCCGCGAGGCGATGGCGGCCGACTTAGTCGTCGTCAACCACCACCTGTTCTTTGCCGACATGGCGCTGCGCGACAGCGGTGTGGCCGAACTGCTGCCCAGCGTCGAGGTGGCGGTGTTCGATGAGGCGCATCAGCTCGCCGAGGCCGGCGTGCAGTTTCTCGGCACCACCTTGTCGAGCGGTCAAGTCATCGACTTTTCGCGCGACATGCTGGGCGCCGGCCTGCAGCAAGCACGCGGCCTGGCGCCGTGGCAGGACCTGGCGGCCGCGTGCGACCGCGCGGCGCGCGACCTGCGGATGGCCTGCGCGGGCGCGATGCGCGACGTGCGCGGGACGCTCAAGCTGCGCTGGGATGAGCGTGCCAAGGGCATCGACTTCGTCGACGCCCTGCCGGTGCTTGCGAAAGCGTGTCGGGCGGCGAAGGAGTCGCTCGACACCGTCAGCGAGATGGCGCCGGATTTCGTCAAGCTCGCCGAACGTGCGCAGCAGCTGTCGTCGCTCGCCCGCGGCTTCGCCGGCGAGGCCGCCGAGGGCAACGTCCGCTGGATCGACCTCACGCCGCACCAATGCCGCCTCGTCGAGTCGCCGTTGGACATTCGCGAGGCCTTGCGCGAGCAGATGGGCCGCACGCCGAAGGCATGGATATTCACGTCGGCCACCCTGGGCGACGACGAACGGCTGTCGTGGTTCACCGAATCCGCGGGACTGGCCGACGCGACGACCCTGCGCGTCGGCAGTCCGTTCGACTACGAGGCGCATGCGCGGCTGTATGTGCCGAGGTCCTTTCCCAAGCCCAACGAGCCGGCCCACGCCGCGGCGGTGGCCCGGCTCGCGGCCGACTGCGCGCGCACGCTGGGCGGACGCACCTTCGTCCTGACGACGACGCTGCGC
Source organism: Piscinibacter sp. (assembly GCA_035513255.1). Taxonomy (GTDB): domain Bacteria; phylum Pseudomonadota; class Gammaproteobacteria; order Burkholderiales; family Burkholderiaceae_C; genus Albitalea. Next base: position 13,875 of record DATKCI010000373.1, read on the forward strand.
GCGTTGCAGGCCATCGGCGAACAACTGCGGGCCGCTTTCGAATCGCGGTCCGACGACATCCAGGTGCTGCTGCAGGGCCAGGCGCCGAAGCGCCAGCTGATGCAGCAATTCCTGCGCGAGCCGCGTTCGGTGCTGGTCGGCTCGCAAAGCTTCTGGGAGGGCATCGACGTGCCCGGCGATGCGCTGCAGTGCGTGTTGATCGACAAGCTGCCGTTTCCGCCGCCGAACGATCCGCTGGTCGAGGCGCGCGTGAAGCGGCTCGAGCGCGCCGGACGCAATGCCTTCGCCGACTACTTTGTCGCCGAGGCGGCGGTGTCGCTGAAGCAAGGGGCCGGTCGGCTGATCCGCAGCGAGACCGACCGGGGGCTGCTGATCGTCTGTGACCCGAGGATGGCCGGCATGAACTATGGCAAGCGGCTGCGCCAGGCCTTGCCGCCGATGGCATCGGTGGCGAGCGAGGCCGAAGCACTCGCATGGCTGGTGGAGCTGGCGGGCGCCTCGAACGACGCCACGGCCGATCACCCGTGGTGAATGGCGGCTGTCAGGGACTTAGGGCCCGCGCGGAAATAACTTGCACATTTGGCTCGCCGGCTTCGGGCGCGCTGCGGCGTTGCAAATGCTCGCGATACCTGCGGGTATCGCTGTGCTTTGCGCCTTGCATCGCATCCCGAATCCGGCGGCCAAATGCACAACTTATTCCCGCGCGGGCCCTTACCAGAACTGCCACCACGGCTTGTTCCCGTCGCGCACGGGACCGACGGTATCGAGGCCCAACAACGGGCTGTCCGGAAAGTTCTGCTTCAGCACCCGGTCGGCATCGTCGCGCAGCTGTTCCAAGCCCAGTCGGTCGTAGCTGCGTGCCATGATGAACAGCGCCTCCTCGGTGGCCGGCGACTGCTGGAATTCCTGCACCGTCTGCTGCGCGCGATTGGCGGCGGCCACATAGGCGCCGCGGCGGAAGTAGTAGCGGGCGACATGCACCTCGTACGCCGCCAGCGAATTGACGATGTAGTTCATCCGCAGCTGGGCATCTTCGGCATAGCGCGATTGTGGATACAGCTCGACGAGCTGCTTGAACGACTGGTAGGCGTCGCGCGAGGCCTGCTGGTCGCGCTCCGACAAATCCTGCCGCGCGAGGCCGCTCAAAATGCCCAGGTCGTCGTTGAAGTTCACGAGGCCCTGCAAATACAGCGCGTAGTCGGCCGCCGAGCTGGTGGGATGCAGCTTCAGAAAGCGCTCGAGCACCGACAAGGCCTGCGCCTTCTCGCCGCTGCGGTACAGAGCGTGAGCCCGCTCGAGCTGGGCCTGCTGCGCCATCAGCGTGCCGGCGGCGCGCCCTTCCAGGCGCTCGAACAATTTGCTCGCGCGTTCGTAGCTGCCCGCCGCGGCTTCGTCCTTCGCCTCTGCATACAATTTGTCGGCCGACCAGGCGGAGGTTTCATCCTGCGGCGTCGACCCACACCCGCTCACGAGCCCCGCAGCGACCAAAAGCCAACAGAACCGGCTCGAGGCGCGAACCACCGAATGCTTGAATTCCATGAACCGAGGGGCACGTGCAAGACGCGCCGTCCTGTCGAAAAATGAGCCCGGATTATAGGGTTCCGCCCTCGGCGGAGATCGATGCGGCCGACGGTCCCGATGTCGCTGACGCCCCATGGTCCGACGAGCCCGAGAAGCGAGAGGCCCGGGTGCCGGGCGAACTGCACGGCGCGCGGCTGGACAAGGCCGTCGTCGCCTTCATCCCCGAGTTCTCGCGCAGCCACCTGCAAACGCTGATCGAAGGCGGCCACGTCCGAGTGGACGGGCGAGCGGTCACGACGGCTTCGCGCAAGGTGTCGGCGGGCCAGCAGATCGCGGTCGAGCTGATGCCGACGCCGGAGAGCCGCGCGTTCCGCCCCGAGCCGCTGCCGCTGACTGTCGTGTTCGAGGACGCCCATCTGCTGGTGCTCGACAAGCCGGCCGGCCTGGTCGTGCACCCCGCCGCTGGAAACTGGTCGGGCACGCTGCTCAACGGCCTGCTGGCCCACCATGCGGCTGCGGCCACGCTGCCGCGGGCCGGCATCGTCCATCGGCTGGACAAGGACACCTCCGGCCTGATGGTGGTCGGCAAGACCTTGCAGGCCGTCACCGCGCTGGTGCGCGCGATGGCCGCCCGCGACGTGCACCGCCGGTACCTCGCGATCGTGCACGGCGACCTGCGAAGCGCACAGCTGCGCATCGACGCGCCGATCGGCCGCGACCCGAAGTCGCGCATCAAGATGGCGGTCGTGGCCGGGGGCAAGCCGGCGATGACCGACGTCGAACGGGTGGCGCATACGGCGCAGTTCAGCGCGCTGCGCTGCACGCTGCATACCGGCCGCACGCATCAGATCCGCGTGCACCTCGCGTCGCATGGGCATCCGCTGGTGGCCGATGCGGTCTACGGCGGCGCCCCGGCGCTCGGCATGCTGCGCCAGGCCCTGCATGCCGAACGGCTGGAATTCGCCCATCCGTTGCTCGCCACGACCTTGTCCTTCGCGGCTGAACCGCCCGCCGATCTGGCGTCGGCATGGGCGCAGGTCGATGAGGGACATTGAAGTCCTCGGTGAAGTTCTGCGGCTTCGCTACAATGCAGGCATCCTTTGCGGTGCACGGCTTGTCCCTTCGGGTGAAACGCCGGCGTTCGCGAAGTGAGCCGCGCCCCGAGGGCGCGACGACAGGGTTCCACGCGAGAAGCGCGACGAATCCTTGGACCGGCCCAGCCACCCCGCGCCGTACCCGCCCCGATGACGCCGATGAGGCGGGGCCGCGCCAAGGCTGATAGCGAGACCCTCTGACCCAGTCTGCCGGCGCAACCCGGCCGAGGATGTAAACGAAGTCCATGAACACACAGGATGCAAAGCGCGTCCTCGAGACGGCGCTCATCTGTGCGCAGCAGCCGCTGCCGCTGCGCGACATGCGCTCGCTTTTCGCCGACGAAATCGGCCCCGATACCTTGCGCACGCTGCTCGACGAGCTGGTGCGCGACTGGGAGGGGCGCGGCGTCGAGCTGGTGCCGCTGTCCACCGGATGGCGCTTCCAGAGCCGGCCCGAGATGCGCGAATACCTCGACCGGCTCAACCCTGAAAAGCCGCCCAAGTACTCGCGGGCGGTGATGGAAACGTTGGCCATCATCGCCTACCGCCAACCGGTGACGCGCGGCGACATCGAAGACATTCGAGGCGTCACCGTGGCGACGCAGATCGTCAAGCAGCTCGAGGACCGCGGCTGGGTCGAGGTGATCGGCTACCGCGAGGCGCCGGGGCGCCCGGCGCTGCTCGCGACGACCCGGCATTTCCTCGACGACCTCGGGCTCGCGAGCCTGGAACAGCTCCCGCTGCTCGACGGCACGGGGCAGGGCGTGGCAATGTTGTCAGACCACCTGCCGGACCAGCCATCGCTGATCGACGCACAAACCGCGCTCGCGCTGGAAGACGCAGCCCCGGCTGCGGCCGCCGATGCGGCCCTTCCCGCCGACGCCACCCCCGCCCCTTCGGGCGAGACACCTTCTCCCTCAACCGAGCCTGCGGCGGATGCCGCTTCGATGGAACCCCAAGCATGAATGTCAACGCAGACGACGCGACCAGCCCGGACGCAGACGCTCCTGCCACCGTGACGACGGCCGGCGAGCCCGAGGCGGCGCCGGCCAAGCCGGTGCGCCGAAAGCGCGCGGTCAAGGCACCCGCCGCGCAAGGCGCCGAGCCGGACGCCGCGGCGCCGGAAGAATCCGTTGCGAGCGAAGGCGATCCAGCCGCGCCCAAGCCGGTGCGACGCCGGCGCGCAGCAGCGCCCGCGGAGCCGGACGCGCCTGCCTTGGTGCAGGTGGAAACGGCGCGTGCCGATGCGCCCGCTGGCGCGGAACCGACCGTTGCGCCGCACGCGACACCCGAACCGGCGCCGGTGCAAGCGCAGACGGCTCCTGCTGCGGACCGACAGGAACCGCGGCCGGCCGCCGTCGAGGCCACATCGGAAGCCAGCGCCGCGGGGGGCGAAGCAGCATCCCCGCAGATCCCCGCCGAAACGGCGCCCGCGGGCGAGGCGCGGGCCGGCGACGCTGGGCAGCGTTCGGAGCGGGCGAAGCGGCGAGGCCGCCGCGACCGGCGTCGCGGTCGAGGCGAGGGCGAAACGGGGTCCGAGCTCGGCGCGGCAGCCGGCGACGCCAGTGCCGACTCGGACGACGACGAAGCATCGACGGATGAGGTCGAGGTCATCGAGAACCTGCCGCCGGCCGACGTCGGCGAGGTCTTCGCCCAGGTGCTGTCGGGTGAGTTCGACGTCGAGGGTGAAGCCCCCGCCGAGGTGCCGCTGCCGCACAAGCGTGTGCTGCGGCCCGAGCCGGACGCGCCCAAGCTGCACAAGGTGCTGGCGCAGGCCGGCATCGGCTCGCGGCGCGATATGGAGGAGTTGATCCTCGACGGCAAGATTTCGGTCAACGGGCAGCCGGCGCACATCGGCCAGCGCATTTCCTTCGGCGACCACATCAAGGTTGACGGCAAGCCGGTCAAGGTGCGCATCGTGCCGCCGCCGCCGCGCATCATCGCGTACCACAAGCCGGTCGGCGAGGTCGTCACCCACGACGACCCGCAGCATCGCCCGACGGTGTTCCGCCGCCTGCCGCGACTGGCGCAGGGCAAGTGGCAGTCGGTCGGCCGCCTGGACCTCAACACCGAAGGGCTGCTGCTGTTCACGAACTCCGGCGAATTGGCCAACCAGCTGATGCATCCGCGCTTCGGCGTCGAGCGCGAGTACGCGGTGCGCGTGCTCGGCACGCTGGACGCGGACGCCAAGGCCGATCTGCTCGAAGGCGTGACCATCGACGGCCAGACGGCGAGCTTCCGCTCCATCGAGGACGGTGGCGGCGAAGGCGCCAACCACTGGTACCGCGTCGTCATCACCGAAGGTCGCAACCGCGAAGTGCGCAAGCTCTTCGACGAGGTGGGTCTGACCGTGAGCCGGCTGATTCGCATCCGCTACGGCACCGTGGTGCTGCCGCGCGGGCTCAGGCGCGGCGTGTGGGTCGATCTCGGCGACGAGGACGTGCGCGCGATCAGGCGCCTGGCGGGTGGGGGTGAAGGCGCGGCGCGCGACGATCGCGGCGACCGGGGCGGGCGCAACAAGCAGCGCAACGAGCGGCGCAACGACCGCAATGACCGCAATGACCGCGGCCCGCGCAACGGGCCGCGAGGCCGCCCGCAAGATGTGCCGGCGCGAGCGGACGTGCCGCGCGACCGCGACGAGCGCGACAACCGGGACCCCGACGCCGAAGAGGAGATCGATCACTCGAGGATTCCCAATCCGCTCGAGCAGACCTTCGACAAGCGCTTCGTGCAGAACCCGCGCACGTCGGTCGGCGGGCGTGGCTTCAAGAGCGGCGGCGGCGGCTTCGGTTCGGGCGGCAGCGGGCCGGCTGGCCCGAAGAAGGGCGGCGGGCCGCGTGAACCCGATCCGCTGCAGACCTCGGTCGGCTACATCGGCGCCGATGCGTTCCATCGCAAGGGCGGTCGCGGCGGCGGTGGCGGTGGCGGCGGTGGCGGTGGCGGTGGCGGTGGCGGTGGCCGCGGCGGCAACCGTGGCGGCGGCTTCGGCGGCGGCGGTGGTGGCGGTTTCGGAGGCGGCGGAGGTGGCGGTCGCCGCGGCCGGTAGTTGGTACTGAACTTCGCCGGGTGGTGTCCCTCTGACACCAGGCCGGCGATATGCAAGCGATACAATCCAAAGCTTTGCCAAATCTTTGATTCCAGGAGAGAAAAACATGGCGATCGAAAGAACGCTCTCGATCATCAAGCCCGACGCCGTCGCGAAAAACGTGATTGGCCAGATCGTCGCCCGCTTCGAAGGCGCCGGTCTGAAAGTGGTCGCGGCCAAGATGGCCCATTTGTCGCGCGGCGAGGCCGAGGCCTTCTACGCGGTGCACAAGGCGCGTCCGTTCTTCAAGGACCTCGTCGAGTTCATGATTTCCGGCCCGGTGATGATCCAGGCGCTCGAAGGCGAGAACGCGATCGCGAAGAACCGCGAGCTGATGGGTGCCACCGATCCCAAGAAGGCCGAGAAGGGCACCATCCGCGCCGACTTCGCCGACAGCATCGACGCGAACGCGGTGCACGGCTCCGATGCGCCGGAAACGGCGGCCGTCGAGGTGGCGTTCTTCTTCCCGGCGATGAACGTCTACAGCCGCTGACACCGGCTTGCCTCGATGTCTGATGTCAGCCCCCACGTCGCTTCGCTCCTGCCCCCCGGGGGGGCGTCAGCCGGCTTGAGGCGGCTCGGCGCCGGCTGAGCGACGTTCCCGCCCATGAACGCGGTCAACCTGCTCGAATTCGATCTGACGGGGCTGACGGCGTACTGCGAACAGCTCGGGGAGAAGCGTTTCCGCGCGACCCAGCTGTTTCGCTGGATCCATCAAAGAGGGGCGTCGGACTTCTCGATGATGTCCGATCTCGCGAAGTCGCTGCGCGACAAGCTCGCGGGCGTCGCCGAGATCACGCCGTTGACCGTCGCGAGTGAACAAGCCTCGAGCGACGGCACGATCAAGTGGTTGTTCGACGTCGGCGGCGGCGATGCCGTCGAGACGGTCTTCATCCCCGAAGACGACCGCGGCACGCTGTGCGTCTCGTCGCAGGCCGGCTGCGCGGTCGGTTGCCGCTTCTGCTCCACCGGCCACCAGGGCTTCAGCCGCAACCTCTCCACCGGCGAGATCGTGGCGCAGCTGTGGTTCGCTGAACATCACCTGCGCCGGCGACTGAAACTCGCCGACGGTGAACGCGCCATCACGAACGTCGTGATGATGGGCATGGGCGAGCCGCTGCAGAACTATGCGGCGCTGGTGCCGGCGCTGCGCGTGATGCTCGACGACCACGGCTACGGGCTGTCGCGCCGCCGCGTGACGGTGTCGACGTCGGGCGTGGTGCCGATGATCGACCGGCTGCGCGAGGACTGCCCGGTGGCGCTCGCGGTGTCGCTGCACGCACCGAACGACACACTGCGCGACGACCTCGTGCCGCTGAACCGCAAATACCCGATCGCCGAGTTGCTGGACGCGTGCAATCGCTACCTCGACGCGGCGCCGCGCGACTTCATCACCTTCGAGTACTGCATGCTCGACGGCGTGAACGACACGCCGGAGCACGCGAAGCAGCTGGTCGCGCGGGTGCGCGACAGCGTGTCGTGCAAGTTCAACCTGATCCCGTTCAATCCGTTCCCGGAGTCGGGACTGAAGCGCTCGCCGCGCGAGCGCGTGGCGGCGTTCGCCCGCATCCTTCAGAACGCCGGCGTCGTGACGACGGTGCGCAAGACCCGAGGCGACGACATCGATGCCGCCTGCGGCCAGCTGGCCGGCGAGGTGCAGGACCGCACCCGGATCAAGGAGCGCCTCTCGACGCGCACGCCGATCCGGATTCACCGCCCGGCGGCCGCGCAAGACGGCTTGCGGCAGCCAAGACAGAAAGAACAGGAGACCAAGGCATGAGTTGGGGACAACGCGTGGGGCCGCGTGCGGCGGCATGGGCCCTGTGTCTCGCGGCCGCGTCGTTGCTGGCCGCCTGCGCCACGCCAGGCCCGGCATCCACCGGGCCAGGCTCGGGTGGAGAAGCGCGCGACCACGTCACGGCGTCCGACGAAAGCGAGTCGGGTCGGCGGGGGCGTGTCCGCATGGAGCTCGCCGCGGCCTATTTCGGCCGTGGCCAGATGACGACCGCGCTCGACGAAGTCAAGCTCGCGATCGCCGCCAATCCCAATCTCGCTGCGGCGTTCAACCTGCGCGGCCTCATCTATGCGAGTCTGGGCGACAACCGATTGGCGGAGGAGAGCTTTCGCCATGCCTTGCAGCTCGACCCCCGCGATGCCGACGCGATGCAGAACTTTGGCTGGTATCTGTGCCAGGAAAAGCGTTTCGACGAGGCGGACGCACTGTTCCGCCGGGCGCTGGCCATCCCGCAGTACCGCGATTCGCAGCGCACGCTGCTGACCCAGGGCGTCTGCCAGGCGCGCGCCGGGCAGTGGCTGCAAGCCGAAGGCACGCTGACGAGGGCCAACGAGCTCGACCCGGGCAACCCCGTGGTCGCCGTGAATCTCAGCGAGGTGCTGTACCACCGCGGCGAGTACGAACGCGCGCGATTCCACATCCGCCGCGTCAATGGCATTCCCGACGTGGTCAGCGCGCAGACGCTGTGGCTTGCGGCGCGCATCGAGCGCCGGCTCGGCAACCGCCAGGGCGTGGAGCAACTCGGCACGCAGCTGCGCCACCGCTTCCCGGAGTCGCCGGAATCCGCAGCGTTCGAGCGGGGACAGTTCGATGAGTGAGGCGGGCAGCGACCCAGCGCCGGCGCGCACCGCCGGGACCCTGCTGCGCGAGGCGCGCCAGGCGCAGGGCGTGCACATCGCCGCGCTGTCGGCATCGATCAAGGTGGCGCAGCGCAAGCTGGAAGCGCTGGAAGCGGACCGGCTCGACGAACTGCCCGATGCCACCTTCACCCGCGCGCTGGCGCAGACCGTCTGCCGCGCGCTGAAGATCGATGCCGCGCCGGTGCTGGCGCTGCTGCCGGCGCCGGCGGGACATCGCCTCGAGCACGTGGCCGAGGGCATCAACCAGCCTTTCCGCGACAAGCCCGGCCGCCACGAGCCGAAGAAGGACTTGTCGGTGCTCGCGTCGCCCGCCGTCTGGGGTCCGGTGCTGCTGCTGCTCGCAGCGGCCGTGGTGTACCTGATGCCGCAAGGGTGGTTGGCGACGCTGCAGCCGCCCACGTCGGCAGCGTCCGAACCGGGCACGGTGTCCGTCGTCGTGCCCACGCCGGTTCCCGCCGAGCCGGAACCGCAGACCCCCGCGTCGCCGGTGGCGCAGGCGCAGGATGAGCCGGCCGTCGTCGAACCCGCGCCTGCCGCGCCTGCCGCGCCTGCCGCGCCTGCCGCGCCTGTCGCGCCGGCATTGCCGTCGGCACCCGCCGCGAGCGTTCCCGCCGCCGCGTCTTCGAATGCGCCGCTGGAACTGCGCGCGACGGCGCCATCCTGGATCGAAGTGCACGACGGCCGATCGCGCCTGCTGCTGTCGCGCGTGGTCGAGCCCGGCGAAGCGGTCGTGCTCGACGGCGCGATGCCGCTGCGCGTGAGAATCGGCAATGCCGAGGCGACCGAGGTCATCTTCCGCGGCCGGGCGCTGGATCTCGCACCGAGCACGCGCGACAACGTGGCACGACTGGAACTGAAATAGACAGGCAACATGATGGATGACCGCAGCGCCTTTGCAGACTTCATCGAACCGGCGGCACCTGCCGCGCGGCGCTCGCGCCAGGCGACGGTGCGCTGGGGGTCGCGCGTCGTCACCGTCGGCGGCGATGCGCCGGTGCGCGTGCAGTCGATGACCAACACCGACACCGTGGACGTCATCGACACCGCGGTTCAGGTGAAGGAACTCGCGGTGGCGGGTTCGGAGATGGTGCGCATCACGGTCAACACGCCGGAAGCGGCGCAGGCCGTGCCGCACATCCGCGAGCAGCTCGATCGCATGGGCATCGACGTGCCGCTGATCGGCGACTTCCACTACAACGGGCACCGCTTGCTGACGGATTTCCCGGCTTGCGCCGAGACGCTCAGCAAGTACCGGATCAACCCCGGCAACGTCGGCAAGGGCGACAAGCACGACAAGCAGTTCGCGCAAATGGTCGAGGTGGCCGCGAAGTACGGCAAGCCGGTGCGCATCGGCGTCAACTGGGGCAGCCTGGACCAGGAGCTGCTCACGCAGATGATGGACGACAACGCGAATCTCGCCGAGCCGTTCGAGCCGCAGCAGATCATGTACCGCGCGATCATCACGTCGGCGATCCAGTCGGCCCGGCGCGCCGAAGACGTCGGGCTGGCGCGCGAGCAGATCATCCTGTCGTGCAAGATGTCCGGCGTGCAAGACCTCGTGAGCGTCTACCAGGCACTGGCCAGGCGCTGCGACTACCCGCTGCACCTCGGCTTGACCGAGGCCGGCATGGGCACGAAGGGAACGGTCGCGTCGACGGCGGCGCTGTCGCTGCTGCTGCAGCAAGGCATCGGCGACACGATCCGCGTCTCGTTGACGCCGCAGCCCGGCGAGGCGCGCACGCAGGAAGTGGTCGTCGCGCTAGAGATCCTGCAGTCCCTCGGCTTGCGGGCGTTCAATCCGAGCGTGACCGCCTGCCCCGGGTGCGGCCGCACGACCAGCACGACCTTCCAGGAGCTCGCCAAGCAGATCGACGACTATCTTCGCGCACAGATGCCGCTGTGGCGCGCGCGTTATCCGGGCGTCGAGAAGATGAAGGTCGCGGTGATGGGCTGCATCGTCAACGGTCCCGGCGAAAGCAAACACGCCGACATCGGCATCAGCTTGCCCGGCACCGGCGAGGCGCCGGCCGCGCCGGTGTTCATCGACGGCGAGAAAGCGCTGACCTTGCGAGGCCCGGCGATCGCCCAGGAGTTCCAGACACTGGTCGAGGACTACATCGAGAAGCGCTTCGGCGCCGAGACGACGGCGCATTGACGCGCAGTCGCCGTTTTCGCCTCCCTTCTTCATTGCGGCCCGCGGGCCGCTTCACCCTCCGCTGACATGGCTGACATCCTGCGTGCCGTCAAGGGCATGAACGACATCCTCCCGCCGGGCGTGCCGCGCAGCGAGAAGCTGCCGGACTCGGCGCTTTGGCAATGGTTCGAGACGACCGTGCGCTCGGTGCTCGGGCGCTACGGCTACCAGCACCTGCTGACGCCCGTCGTCGAGCCGACGGCGCTGTTCGTGCGCGGCCTGGGCGAAGTCACCGACATCGTCGAGAAGGAGATGTACTCCTTCGTCGATTCGATGAACGGCGACAAGCTGACGCTGCGCCCCGAGGCGACGGCCGGCATCGTGCGCGCGATGATCGAGCACAACGCGCTGTACAACGGCCCGCTGCGCATCTGGACGATGGGCCCGATGTTCCGCCACGAAAAGCCGCAAAAGGGGCGGTACCGCCAGTTCAACCAGCTCGACGTCGAGGCCCTCGGCTTTGCCGGCCCGGACGTCGACGCCGAGATGATCCTGATCGGACGCACGCTGTGGCGCGAACTCGGGCTCGTCGAAGGCCGCCACGTGCGTCTGGAGCTCAACAGCCTCGGCCAACCCGACGAGCGCCGCGCGCACCGCGATGCGCTGGTGCGCCACTTCGAGCAGCACGCCGACCAGCTCGACACCGAGGCGCAGCGCCGCCTGCACAGCAACCCGCTGCGCATTCTCGACACCAAGAACCCGTCGATGCAGGCGCTGGTCGAGAGCGCGCCCAAGCTGATGGACTTTCTCGGCGAGGCGTCGCTCGCTCACTTCGCCTCGGTGCGCGCCGTGCTCGACGCCGCCGGACTCGAGTACCGCGTGAACCCGCGTCTCGTGCGCGGCATGGACTACTACAACCTCACCGTGTTCGAGTGGGTCACCGACCAGCTCGGCTCGCAAGGCACCGTGTGCGGAGGCGGGCGCTACGACGGCCTGATCGAACAGCTGGGCGGCAAGCCGGCGCCGGCGGTCGGTTTCGGTCTCGGCATCGAGCGGTTGCTGCTGCTGATCCAGGAGCTGGGGCTGCCGGTGCCCAGCACGGCGCCGCGCGTGTATGCGATCGTCACATCCGCCGGCGCCGTGCCGCAGGCGATCGTCGCGCTCGAGGCGCTGCGCGCCGCGGGCGTGCCGGTGCTGATGCACGCCGGCGGCGGCAGCATGAAGGCGCAGTTCAAGCGCGCCGACGCGAGCGGTGCCCGCTATGCGCTGATCTTCGGCGACGACGAAGTCGCACGCGGCGAGGTGGCGCTGAAGGACCTGCGCCAGGCCGAAGCGCCGCAGCGCAGTCTGCCGATCGCCGGCGCGTCGACCTGGGCCGGCGATCTCCTCAACGCATAATCTCGCCTTCCATCGAAAGCCCTCTTCTCCATGGCCACGCATCTCGACCTCGAAGAACAAGAACAGCTCGATCAGCTCAAGCACTTTTGGGCTCAGTACGGCAACCTCATCACGTGGGTGCTGATCGCCGCGCTCGGCAGCTATGCGGCCTGGAACGGTTGGGCGTGGTGGCAGCGCGACCAGGCGGTCAAGGCCGGTGCGATGTACGACGAGCTCGACAAGGCCGTCAGGGCGAGCGATGCCGACCGCGCCGCCGCCGTGTTCAACGGGCTGAAGGAACGATACCCGCGCACGGCATTCGCGCAGCAGGGCGCGCTGCTGCTCGCCAAGCTCCAGTTCGACAAGGGGCAAACCGAACCTGCGCGCACCACGCTCGCCTGGGTGGCCGACAACGCGAAGGAAGACGAATACCAAGCCAGCGCGCGCCTGCGCCTGGCCGGTCTGCTGATGGACCAGAAACAATACGACGAGGCGCTGAAGCAGCTGGACGGTGCGAACGCGAAGGCGTTCGAGGCCCTGGTCGCCGACCGCCGCGGCGACATCCTGCTTGCGCAAGGCAAGAAGGACGACGCCCGCGCCGCCTACACAAAGGCCTGGCAGGCAATGCCCCCGGCGGTCGACTACCGCCGCCTGGTCGAAGCCAAGCTCACGGCGCTCGGAGCGCCGCCGCCGGCCGCGGCCGCGCCGGTGCCGGGGGCCTCCAAATGATGCATCGGCGATTCCGGCTTATGGCTGCGCTTGCCGCCTTCGTGCTGGCAGGCTGCGCGAGCGGTCCGACCAACAAGCCGACGCCGCTGGAACCGTTCGAGCCGCGGATCGCCGGCGCGGTAGCGTGGAACCAGAAAGTCGACGGCGTCGGGTTTCCGCTCGTCGTCGCGGTGAGCCCCGGCGTTTTCACGGTGGCCGCCGACGACGGCACGGTGCTCGCGCTCGAGGCCGACACCGGCCGCGAGCTGTGGCGCGGCAGTGCCGGCAGCAGGCTCGGCGCCGGCGTCGGCAGCGACGGGCGCTTCGCCGCCGTGGTCACCGTCGACGGCGAGCTCGTGATCCTCGAGGCCGGTCGCGAACTGTGGCGCAAGCCGCTGAACATGCGCGTGGCCACGGCGCCGCTGGTGGCCGGCGAGCGTGTGTTCGTGCTGGCCGGGGACCGCAGCGTGCATGCGTTCGACGCGCAGGACGGCACCCCGCTGTGGACGACGCGACGGCCAGGCGACCCGCTGACGCTGGCGCAGGGGGGTGTCATCGCGGCGTTCAAGGACACGCTGTTGGCTGGCCAGGGACCGCGCCTCGCCGGGCTCGATCCGAACGATGGCGACGTGCGCTGGGAAGTGGCCGTGGGCACCCCGCGCGGCACGAACGAGGTCGAGCGGCTGGCCGACCTCGTGGCACCGGCCGCGCGCGTCGGCGACGTGGTGTGCGTGCGCTCGTTCCAGGCCGCGGTGGGCTGCGTCGATGCCGAGCGCGGCGGCTTGAACTGGGCCAAGAATGCAGGCGGGACCGACGGCGTGGCCGCGGACGACAAGTTCGTCTTCGGCGCCGATGCGTCGGACCGCGTTACCGCCTGGACGATGGCGTCCGGGGACGTGGCGTGGCAATCGGAAAAGCTGCTCTACCGCGGCCTCGGTGCACCACTCGCCACCGGCCGGGCGCTGGTTTTCGGCGATTCCGAAGGCGTAGTGCACCTTCTGTCGCGCGACGGCGGCGACACGCTGCTGCGTTTGACGACCGACGGCAGCCCGATCGTCGCCGCACCGGTCGTGTCGGGCACGACGCTGCTGGTCGTCACCCGCAAAGGCGGACTGTTCGCGTTCCGGCAACAGTAGATGACAGCCTCCCGCCGTTTTGCGCCCGTCTCCTGTTCGGCGCCATGAAACCGGTCATCGCCATCGTCGGGCGGCCCAATGTCGGCAAGTCGACGCTGTTCAACCGCATGACGAAGAGCCGCGACGCGATCGTGGCCGACTTCGCCGGGCTCACGCGCGATCGCCACTACGGCGACGGGCGCATCGGCGATCGCGAGTTCATCGTCGTCGACACCGGCGGCTTCGAACCCGACAGCACGACCGGTATCGTGCGCGAGATGGCCAAGCAGACGCGGCAGGCGGTGGCCGAAGCCGATGCGGTGATCTTCGTCGTCGACGTGCGCGGCGGTGTGTCGGCGCAGGACCACGACATCGCGAAGTACTTGCGCCTGGCCGGCAAGAAGGTGCTGCTGGCGGCCAACAAGGCCGAAGGCATGGTCGATTCGCCGCATCTGGCCGAGTTCTATGAACTCGGCATGGGCGACCCGCATCCCATTTCGTCGGCGCACGGACAAGGCATCCGCAGCCTCACCGAAGCGGCGTTGGCCGACTTTCCGTTCGAGGAGGAGGAACCGGAGCCGGAAGAGGGCGCCCCGATCCGCCTCGCGGTCGCCGGCCGCCCCAACGTGGGAAAGAGCACGCTCATCAACACCTGGCTCGGCGAGGAACGACTCGTCGCGTTCGACCAGCCCGGCACGACCCGCGACGCGATCACGATCCCGTTCGAGCGCAACGGCCGCCGCTTCGATCTGATCGACACCGCGGGGCTGCGGCGCAAAGGCAAGGTCTTCGAGGCGATCGAGAAATTCTCGGTGGTGAAGACGCTGCAGGCGATCGGCGATGCGCACGTCGTGCTGCTGCTGCTCGATGCGACGCAGGGCGTGACCGACCAGGACGCGCACATCGCCGGCTACATCCTCGACAGCGGCCGCGCAGTCGTGCTCGCGGTCAACAAATGGGACGCCGTCGACGACTATCAGAAGCAATTGCTGCAACGCTCGATCGAGCAACGGCTCGCGTTCCTGAAGTTCGCCCCCGTGCTCAACGTCTCCGCGATCAAGCGCCAGGGTTTGAGTCCGCTGTGGAAGTCCATCGCCGATGCCCACGCGTCGGCGACGCGCAAGATGCCCACGCCGGTGCTGACCCGCTTGCTTCAGGAAGCGGTCGAGCACCAGGCACCGAAACGGGCGGGCATGTTCCGTCCCAAGCTGCGTTACGCGCACCAGGGCGGAATGAACCCGCCGGTCATCGTGGTGCACGGAAACTCGCTGGAACACGTGACCGACGCTTACAAACGCTTCCTCGAGGGGCGCTTCCGTGAGCATTTCAAACTCGTCGGTACGCCGCTGCGAATCGAGATGCGTTCCGGACGAAACCCGTTCGACGACAAGAATTCGTGAAGGTCTTTGCCGGCGGAGGGTTCGAACGGGCGGAACCCTGTGTTAACGTGCCACTCTCATAAACTTTTCAACACGGAGAATATCGTGTCAAACAAAGGGCAACTCCTACAAGACCCCTTTCTGAACCTGCTGCGCAAAGAGCATGTGCCGGTGTCGATCTATCTCGTCAACGGCATCAAGCTGCAGGGCCACATCGAGTCTTTTGATCAGTATGTGGTGCTCTTGCGAAACACGGTCACCCAGATGGTCTACAAACACGCCATCTCCACCGTGGTCCCGGGCCGCGCGGTGAACTTCCACGCCGCGGAATCCCAAGAGCAGGCCTGAAACCCGTGATGTCTGCCATGACCGCGGGTGCGAGGCAGCACCGACCTTGAGTTCGCCGAACCTCACGCCAGCATCCGCCGGATTGGCGCGCGCCATCCTGGTCGGTGTGGACGTGGGCGGCTGCGCCGCCTTCGATCCGACGCTGGACGAACTGGCGTTGCTGGCCGTGTCGGCCGGCGACCTGCCGGTGGCCCGCGTCATCGCGCGCCGCAAGGCGCCCGACCCGGCACTGTTCGTCGGTTCGGGCAAGGCCGACGAGATCAAGGCATTGGTCGAAGGCCACCAGGCCGAGGCCGTGCTTTTCGACCAGGCCTTGTCGCCGGCCCAGCAGCGCAACCTCGAACGCCATCTCGGCGTGGCCGTGGCCGACCGCACGATGCTGATCCTCGAGATCTTCGCGGCTCGCGCGCAGAGCCACGAGGGCAAGCTGCAGGTCGAGTTGGCTCAGCTGCAGTACCTCTCGACGCGGCTGGTGCGGCGCTGGAGTCACCTCGAACGCCAGCGCGGCGGCATCGGCGCGCGCGGCGGTCCCGGCGAGGCCCAGATCGAACTCGACCGCCGCATGATCGGCGAGCGGATCAAGTCGGTGAAGCAGCGGCTGGAGAAGGTCAAGCGCCAGCGCGGCACGCAGCGCCGCTCGCGCGAGCGCAACCAGACCTTTCGCGTGTCGCTGGTGGGCTACACGAATGCCGGCAAGTCGACGCTGTTCAATGCGCTGGTCAAGGCGCGCAGCTATGCCGCCGACCAGCTGTTCGCGACGCTTGACACCACCACGCGCCAGTTCTACCTCGAGGACGTCGGTCGCTCGGTGTCGCTGTCCGACACCGTGGGCTTCATCCGTGACCTGCCGCACAAGCTCGTCGAAGCCTTCGAAGCCACGTTGCAGGAGGCCGCCGAGGCCGACCTGCTGCTGCACGTCGTCGATGCCGCGAGCCCGCTGCTGGCCGAGCAGATGACCGAGGTGCAGCGTGTGCTGGCCGAGATCGGTGCAGCAGCCGTGCCGCAGGTGCTCGTCTACAACAAGTTCGACAAGCTCGAAGACACGCAGCGCCCGCGCACGGCGAGCGACACGCTGGAAGTCGATGCCGGCGTGCGCGTGCCACGGGTCTTCGTCAGTGCGCTGACCGGCCAGGGCCTGGACGAACTCCGGCGCGTCATTGCCGAGGCGGTCACGGGGACGCTGGCCGAGCGCTTGAACGCGAGCGAACTGGCACCATCTGCCTCTCAGAGCGAACCTGGCGGCGATGCGGACATCGAGCCACATCGGACCGGAACCTCCCACTTCCACTCATCACCATGATCCGTTCCTTCGATGCCGCCGACGGCGCATCCCGCGGTGCACTGGCACGCCTGCAAGCGCTGGCTGCCGCGGCTCGTGCCCTGCTTGCCGGGGCAGGCGCCGCAGCGCTCGGCCGCGGTGCGGGCCGCCGCAACGCGGCCGGCCCCGAGTTCGACCTCGCCTCCGGCGGGCGCGGCGACGGGCCGCCCGACCTCGACGAGCTCTGGCGCGACTTCAACCGCAAGCTGAGCGGGCTGTTCGGCGGCAAGGGCGGCGGGCCACGTCCCAACGGCTCCGGCGGCGGCGACGGTGGCAACAACTTTCCACCCGACATGAAAAGCGCGGGCATCGGCGCGGGACTCATCGCGGCTGTCATCGCGCTGATCTGGCTGGGCAGCGGCTTCTTCATCGTCCAGGAAGGCCAACAGGCGGTGGTGTTGACCTTCGGTCGTTACAGCCACACGGTGGATGCCGGGTTCCAGTGGCGCATGCCGTATCCGTTCCAGTCGCACGAGACCGTCTCGGTGACCACGCTGCGGTCGAGGGAGATCGGCCGCAACACCGTGGTCCCCACCACCGGGCTGCGCGACTCGTCGATGCTGACCCAGGACGAGAACATCGTCGACATCCGCTTCACGGTGCAGTACCGGCTGAAGGATGCGAAGGAGTTCCTGTTCGAGAACAGGGACCCGGAAGAGGCCGTCGTGATGGCCGCGGAATCGGCCGTGCGCGAGATCGTCGGCCGCAGCAACATGGACCAGGTGCTGTACGAACAGCGTGACGCCATCGCGATCGAACTGATGAAGTCCGTGCAGCGCCAGCTCGACCGTCTGAAGGCCGGTATCGTCGTCGCCAACGTCAACGTCCAGCACGTGCAGGCGCCCGAGCAGGTCCAGGCCGCGTTCGACGATGCCGTGAAGGCCGGCGCCGACCGCGAGCGCTTGAAGAATGAAGGCCAGGCCTACGCCAACGACGTGATCCCCCGTGCACAGGGCACCGCGGCGCGGCTGCGCGAAGAGGCCGAAGGCTACAGGGCCCGCGTGGTTGCCCAGGCCGAGGGCGATGCGCAGCGCTTCAGCAGTGTGCTCGACGAATACAAGAAGGCGCCGGCCGTGACGCGGGACCGCATGTACATCGACACGATGCAGCAGGTGTATTCCAACGTCAGCAAGGTGCTGATCGACACGCGCAGCAATTCGAACCTGCTGTACCTGCCGCTGGACAAGCTGATGCAGCAGGCCGGCGCGCCGGCGCAGGCACCGGCATCGCCGCCATCGTCGATCGACGGAAGCGGAGCCGGCGGAGCGGTGGACGTGCGCTCGCGCGAGCAGCAGCGCAGCCGCGCCCGCGAGAGCCGTTGAGAAGACCAGGAAGACACGCACCATGAACCGCATTGGTCTTTACGCCGCAGCCGCTCTGGCCGCGCTCATGCTTCTTTTCTCGGCGATCTTCGTCGTCGACCAGCGGCAGTTCGCCGTCGTCTACGCGCTCGGCGAGATCAAGGAAGTCATCTCCCAGCCGGGCCTCAAGTTCAAGCTGCCGCCGCCGTTCCAGAACGTCGTGTTCCTGGACCGCCGCATGCAGACGATGGACAGCCCCGAGACCCGGCCGATCTTCACCGCCGAAAAGAAGAGCCTGGTGATCGACTGGCTCGTCAAGTGGCGGATCGTCGATGCGCGCCAGTTCATCCGCAACAACGGCGTCGATCTGCGCAACATCGAGAACCGGCTGAGCCCCATCGTGCAGGCCACGTTCAACGAGGAAGTGACCAAGCGCACTGTGCGCGCCGTGCTGACCACCGAGCGCGACCAGGTCATGCAGGACGTGCGCACCCGGCTGGTGGATGAGGCCGAAGCCTTTGGCATCGAGATCGTGGACGTACGGATCAAGCGTGTCGACTTCGCTCGCGAAATCACCGATGCGGTCTACCGCCGCATGGAGTCGGAGCGCAAGCGTGTCGCCAACGAGTTGCGGTCCACCGGCGCGGCCGAAGGCGAGCAGATCCGTGCCGATGCCGACCGGCAGCGCGAGGTGATCGTCGCCGAGGCCTACCGCGACGCGCAGAAGGTGCAGGGCGAAGGCGATGCGAAGGCAGCCGCGTTGTTTTCGGAGGCCTTCGGCAAGGACCCGCAGTTCGCGTCGTTCTACCGCAGCCTGGGTGCCTACCGATCGGCGTTCCGCGACAAGACCGACGTGATGGTGGTCGATCCGAACAGCGATTTCTTCGACGCCATGCGCGGCAAGTCCGGCGGAACGCCCGCTCCTGCGAAGAAGTGAAGGTGAGCGGCCCCGTGGGCCTGTTCGACGTCCTGCTGGCCGCGTTCGCGCTGATGCTGGTGTTCGAAGGCCTCCTGCCGTTTCTCAATCCGGCGGCCTGGCGCCAGGTCTTCGAGCGCGCAGTCAGGATGACCGACGGACAGATCCGCTTTCTCGGCATGAGTTGCACGGTAGTCGGCTTGGTCATGCTGCTGCTTTTCCTGGGATGACACTGGCCTCGGCGGCCCGGCGGGGCGCCGCACTGACGCCGGTACAATGCCCGTTTTAATCCCCCGGTGATTCACATGTCGTCTGCTTGGCTGCTGCCCGAGCACATCGCCGACGTCCTGCCCGCGCAGGCCAGGCACATCGAGGAACTGCGGCGAGGGCTGCTCGACGTCGCCCGCGGCTACGGTTTCGAGCTGGTGATGCCGCCGCTGCTGGAGCACCTCGAATCCCTGCTGTCGGGCACCGGGCGCGACATGGACCTGAAGACGTTCAAGCTGGTGGACCAGCTCAGCGGCCGCACGATGGGTGTGCGCGCCGACACGACGTCGCAGGTGGCACGCATCGACGCGCACCTGCTCAACCGGGACGGCCTCACGCGCCTTTGTTATTGCGGTCCGGTGCTGCACACGCGGCCCGCGGGCCTGCATGCGACCCGAGAGCCGCTGCAGTTCGGCGCCGAAACCTATGGACATGCCGGCCTCGAGGCGGATCTCGAAATCCAGGACCTGGCGCTCGACTGCCTGCGCAGTGCCGGCATCACCGACGTGACGCTCGATCTCGGCGACGCGCGCATCCTGCACGGCCTGCTGGCGGGCTTGCCCGTCGACCCCCATCGCGTCGCGCTGCTGACTGCGGCCCTGGCGGCGAAGGACAAGGCCACCCTGACCGAGCTGTCTCGCGACTTGCCCGCCGACGTGCGCGCCGGGCTCGTGGTGCTCCTGCGCCTGTACGGCGGCATCGAGGTTCTGGCAGTCGCCGAGCGCGAACTGCCGGCCCGGGCGCCGATTCGCGCGGCGCTGGCCGATTTGCGCTCCCTCGCATCGCGTCTTCAGCAGGCACACCCGGAGGCGCGCGTGGGCTTCGACCTGGCCGACCTCGGCGGATATGCCTACTACACGGGGGCGCGCTTCGCGGCCTACTCGACGGGCTGCAGCGATGCCATCGCGCGCGGGGGCCGTTACGACGAGATCGGCGCGGTGTTCGGCCGCAACCGGCCGGCCGTCGGATTCAGCCTGGACCTGAAGGAACTCGCAGACCTCGTACCGGCGCGCCGCCTCGGCGCGGCCATCCGCGCCCCATGGGGCGAATCGGAAGCGCTGCGCTCGGCCGTGCGGCGCCTGCGAGAGCAGGGCGAGACGGTGGTGTGCATCCTGCCGGGGCACGAACACGAAGGCCAGGAATTCGACTGCGACCGCGAGCTGGCGGCCGCCGGCGATCAATGGGTGGTGCGTGCGCTTTGAAGGCGCCGCACGCCGACCAGAGTTTTTCAGATTCGGAACTTCCAACATGCGAGAGATGAAGGCGAAGGGCGCCGGCCACAACGTGGTCGTCGTCGGCACCCAGTGGGGTGACGAAGGCAAGGGCAAGGTCGTCGACTGGCTGACCGATCACGCCCAGGGCGTCGTGCGGTTCCAGGGCGGGCACAACGCTGGCCACACGCTGGTGATCAAGGGCGTGAAGACCGCTTTGCAGCTGATCCCCTCGGGCATCATGCGCGAGGGCGTGGCCTGCTACATCGGCAACGGCGTGGTGGTCGATCCAACGCACCTGCTGGCGGAAATCGAGCGCCTCGAGGCCATCGGCGTGGAAGTGCGCTCGCGGCTGTTCATCAGCGAATCGTGCCCGTTGATCCTGCCGTTCCACGTCGAGGTGGACAAGGCGCGCGAAGCGCTGCGCGAGACCAGCGGCGCCGGCAAGATCGGCACCACCGGCAAGGGCATCGGGCCCGCTTACGAAGACAAGGTGGCGCGCCGCGCGCTGCGCGTGCAGGACTTGAAGCACCCGGAGCGCTTCGCGAAGAAGCTGCGAGAGCTGCTGGAACTGCACAACTTCGCGTTGTCAGGCTATCTGCAGTCGAAGGCGCTCGAGTTCCAGCCGATCTTCGACCTCGCGATGAAGGTCGCCGAAGAGCTCAGGCCGATGATGGCCGACGTCGGCTACACGATTCACAACGCCAACCGCCAGGGCGCCAACATCCTGTTCGAGGGCGCGCAAGGCACGCTGCTCGACATCGACCACGGCACCTATCCCTACGTGACCTCGAGCAACTGCGTGGCCGGCAACGCGGCGGCGGGCGCCGGGGTGGGCCCGGACCTGCTGCACTACATCCTCGGGATCACGAAGGCCTACACGACACGCGTGGGCAGCGGGCCGTTCCCGACGGAGCTGCCGATCGACGAGCCGGGCACCGTGGGCCACCACCTGTCGACCGTCGGCCAGGAGCGCGGCGTCGTCACCGGCCGCATGCGCCGCTGCGGCTGGCTCGATGCCGCAGCGCTGAAGCGCTCGATCATCATCAACGGCATTTCGGGGCTTTGCATCACCAAGCTCGACGTGCTCGACGGCCTGAAGGAGATCAAGATCTGCGTCGGCTACGAGCTCGCCGGCAAGCGCATCGACATCCTGCCGCTGGACGCCGACGACATCGTGGCCTGCGTCCCCGTCTACGACACGTTCCCCGGCTGGACCGAAACGACGGCCGGCATCACCGAATGGGATGCGCTGCCGCTGAATGCGCGGCGTTATCTGGAGCGCGTGCAGGAGTTCATCGGCGCGCCCATCGACATGGTGTCGACGGGCCCGGACCGGGATCACACGATCCTGCTGCGCCATCCGTACAAATGACCCACCCCCGAAGCGCCTTCGGCGCTCCCCCTCAAGGGGGGCCCGTTCACCCTGAGGTATCGAAGGGCGCCAGCGGATCGGCGAAGCCGGCTCCGCGGCGTCCGCTCGATCCCCAAGAGGAGTTGTCATGCTGACCGACGACGGC
This sequence comes from Piscinibacter sp., assembly GCA_035513255.1. Taxonomy (GTDB): domain Bacteria; phylum Pseudomonadota; class Gammaproteobacteria; order Burkholderiales; family Burkholderiaceae_C; genus Albitalea. The sequence continues at coordinate 35,824 of DATKCI010000373.1, forward strand.
AAACATCTGTACGTGTCCTGGGACGAGTACCACATGCTGATCGAGCGCCTCGCGCTGAAGGTGCATGCGTCAGGCTGGGAATTCGACCAGATCCTGTGCCTCGCGCGTGGCGGCATGCGGCCGGGCGACGTGCTGTCGCGGGTGTTCGACAAGCCGCTGGGCATCATGGCGACGAGCTCGTATCGTGCCGAGGCCGGCACCATCCAGGGCCGGCTGGACATGGCCAAGTACATCACCTTGCCCAAGGGTGAGCTGGCGGGCCGCGTGCTGCTGGTCGACGACCTCGCCGACTCGGGCGTGACCTTGCGCGCGGTGGTCGATCGGCTGCGCGGCGTGCCGTCGATCACCGAGCTGCGCTCGGCGGTGATCTGGACCAAGGGCGTTTCCAGCTACACGCCCGACTACTACGTCGAACTGCTGCCCACGAGCCCGTGGATTCACCAGCCGTTCGAGGAGTACGACGACTTGCGTCCGCCCGGCCTTGCCAAGAAGTTTGCTATCTGAACGGGCACCGTCGCAGGCCGGATGCCCATCTCCCGCAGGCGGTACTTTTCATGGCCGCAGGGCCAATGAAAAAGGCCGCATACTGCGGCCTTGTCATTTTTCTTGGTGCCCAGGAGAGGACTCGAACCTCCACGGAGTTACCCGCTAGTACCTGAAACTAGTGCGTCTACCAATTCCGCCACCTGGGCATTTCAGGAAGTCTTGGATTCTATCATCAAAAAAACATCTTCATTCCAAACTCCCACCACCGTCGGCGCCGAACTGATGAGTGAAGTGGAAGGCACCGTGCAAGGGCACCGCGACGGTCACGGGTTTCTGGTCCGCGACGACCGCCAGGCCGATCTGTACCTCTCGCCGCAGGAGATGCGCGCGGTGCTGCATCGCGACCGCGTGAAGGCACGCATCATCCGCTACGACCGCAAAGGCCGGCCCGAAGGCCGCATCCTCGAGATTCTGGATCGCAAGAAGGCACCGATCATCGGCCGGCTGCTGCACGAGAGCGGCATTTGGCTCGTGGCGCCCGAGGACAAGCGCTACGGCCAGGACATCATGGTCCCGAAGAACGCGATCGCGAACGCGACCGCGGGACAAGTGGTCGCGATCGAACTGACCGAAGCGCCGTCGCTGTATTCGCAGCCGATGGGACGTGTCACCGAAGTGCTCGGCGAGATCGACGACCCCGGCATGGAGATCGAGATCGCCGTGCGCAAGTACGAAGTGCCGCACCGCTTTTCGCCCGAAACGCTGGCGCAGTCGGCGGCGCTGCCCGACAAGATCCGCCCGGTCGACCGCAAGCAGCGCATCGACCTGACGGACGTTCCGCTCGTCACGATCGACGGCGAAGACGCGCGCGACTTCGACGATGCGGTGTACTGCGAGCCGGCCCCGGTGGGCCGCGCGAAGTCGCCGAACGGCTGGCGCCTGATCGTCGCGATCGCGGACGTGAGCCACTATGTGAAGCCCGGCGAGCCGATCGACGACGACGCCTACGACCGCGCCACATCGGTGTACTTTCCGCGCCGCGTGATCCCGATGCTGCCGGAGAAGCTGTCCAACGGCCTGTGTTCGCTGAACCCGAACGAGGACCGCCTCGCGATGGTGGCCGACATGCTGGTCAGCGCGGGCGGCGACATCCACGCCTACCAGTTCTATCCGGCGGTGATCCGCTCGCATGCCCGCTTCACCTACACCGAGGTCGCGGCCATTCTGGCCAACACGCGCGGGCCCGAGGCGGCGCGCCGGCACGAGCTCGTGCCGGAATTGCTCAATCTCAACGGGGTCTATCGCGCGTTGCTGAAGGCGCGCGCGAAGCGCGGCGCGGTGGACTTCGAGACGACCGAGACGCAGATCGTCTGCGACGAAAACGGCCGCATCGAGAAGATCGTCCCGCGCGTGCGCACCGAGGCGCACAAGCTGATCGAGGAAACGATGCTGGCGGCCAACGTCTGCGCGGCCGACTTCATTGCGCTCGGCAAGCACCCGTCGCTGTACCGCGTGCACGAGGGGCCGACGCCCGAGAAGCGGGCGGTGCTGCAGGGCTACCTGAAGGCGCTCGGCCTCGGCTTGTCGATCGGAGACGCCCCGACGCCGGCCGAGTTCCAGGCGATCGCGGCGGCGACCAAGGACCGGCCCGACGCGATGCAGATCCACACGATGCTGCTGCGCTCTATGCAGCAGGCGATCTACACCGCCACCAACGCCGGCCACTTCGGCCTGGCTTACGAGGCCTACACGCACTTCACGAGCCCGATCCGCCGCTACCCGGACCTGCTGGTCCATCGCGTGATCAAGGCGCTGCTGCACGCCAAGCGGTATCACCTGAGCACCGGTGCGGTCGAGGAGGCGCCATTGCGCCGCGGCTCCAAGCCGGCAAAGATCGCGACGACCGAAGGCGAGATCTGGGAAGCCGCCGGCATGCGCTGCAGCGCCAACGAACGCCGCGCCGACGAGGCCTCGCGCGACGTCGAGGCCTGGCTCAAGTGCCGCTTCATGCGCGAGCACCTCGGCGAGGAATACGCCGGCACCGTCACCGCGGTCACGAGCTTCGGCCTTTTCGTCACGCTGGATGCGCTGTACGTCGAGGGCCTGGTGCACATCACCGAACTGGGCGGCGAGTACTACCGTTTCGACGAGATGCGCCAGGAGCTGCGCGGCGAGCGGACCGGCGTGCGCTACGTTGTCGGCGCACGTGTGCGCGTGCAGGTCAGCCGCGTCGATCTCGACGGCCGCAAGATCGACTTCCGCATGGTTCGCGACAACGAGGAAGACGCGGCGCTGATCCGCGCGCGCAAGGATCGCCTCAAGGCGAACAGCACGGCCGTGGCCGAACTCGAGGCCGTCAAGGAGACCGATCGCGCGGTGAAGGCGTCGGCCAAGGGCAAAAGCCGCAACGGCGCCGGACGAACCGCCCATCCGGTGCGTGCGGCCAAGACGGCGGCGCGCAAGACATCGGCCAAGACGGTGCACCGGCGCTGAGCCGGGCCGCGCTACGGCTGCTGCGTCGCGGCCATCATCGCTTCGATCAGATCGTTGGCGCGCAGCACGGCACCGGTGGCGGCATCCGCAGCCGCGCCGTGGATAAAGGCCGCCGCGCAGGCGGCGCGCAGCGCGCCTTGCATGCCCGTCGCATCGGCGTGTTGCGCCCACAAGCCGCCGAGCCAGCCCGCCAGCACGTCGCCCGTGCCGGCCGTGGCGAGCGCGGCGCTGCCGGTCGGGTTGATGCACGGCGTTTCGCCCGGCGCCGCGATCACCGACCCAGACCCTTTCAGCAACACCACGCATCCGAAGCGCTCGGTCAGCTCCTGCGCCGCGGCCAGGCGGTCGGACTGCACCTGCGCTGCACCGGTGCCGAGCAGCCGCGCGGCTTCCAGCGGGTGCGGCGTCAGCACGGTGGCGCGCCCGCGGTCGGCGCGGGCGCGCAACAGCATCTGCAGCTTGCCGTCCGTCGCGACCACGTTCAACGCATCGGCATCGAGCACGAGCCGTTCGGCGGCACCGATCAGCCGAGGCAGCGGCTCACGCACCGCGTCGCCGCCGCCGCATCCGCACACGACGGTGGCATGGTTGAGCGCCGCATCGTGGCTCTTCCACCACTCCGTGCGGACCATCAGCTCCGGCCGCAGCGCGTCGTGAGACAGGCCCCGGCCGTCGAGCAGGCTCACATAGACACGTCCGGCGCCGCACGCATGGGCCGCGCGCGCCGCGAGCCAGGCCGCACCGGTCATGCCGGCGGCACCGCCGACCACGGCCACGTCGCCGAAGCTGCCCTTGTGCTGCGCGTGCGCTCGCGATGGCGTTGCCGCGACCGCCGGGCCGGTCAACCAGGCGTCCGGCGCGTCGGACGATGCGGTCGCGCCGAGTTCGTCCAACCACACCTCGCCCGCATGGTCGCGGCCCATGGCCGTGAACAGACCGGGTTTGGCGGTGAGCAGCGTCAACGTGTGTCGCGCGCGCACGCAGGTGTCGCCGAGCGGCTGTCCGGTCCCGGCGTCCAGACCGGAGGGGACGTCCACCCCGAGCACCGTGCAGGGCAGGGCATTGAGCTGTGCGATCAGCTCTGCCATCGTCTCGTCCGGCGCGCGGCTGGCGCCGATGCCGAGCAACGCGTCGACGGCGAGGTCGTGAGGTCCGAGCGGCGGCGCGGGGAAGTTGCCGATCTCCACGCCGGCGGCTTGGGCGCGCACGAGCGCGTCCTTCGCATCGTCCGGCATCCGGCTCGCGTCGCCGAGCAAGGTGACAGAAACCGCCTTGCCGGCCGCTTGCCAATGCATCGCCGCCTCCAGCCCGTCGCCGCCGTTGTTGCCCGGCCCGCAGGCCACCCAGACGCGCTGCGCGTGCGGCGCCAGCGCGAGGCCCAGGCGCGCCACCGCAAGCCCGGCGCGGCGCATCAGCGTGTGCTCGGGCAGGGAGGCGTGAAGTCGCGCTTCGATCGCTCGCGTGGCGGATACGCCGAACAGCGGCACCGAACGGTGCGGAGGCAGGATTCGTTGCATGGCGCGAAGGTGTCTCAACGGCGAAGCCGCTCGATCCCGAAGCCCCGAGTGTCCACCGCCGGCGCCCGCCCCGCCAGCAAATCCGCCAGCACGCGTGCCGAGCCGCAGGCCAGCGCCCAGCCGCTGGATCCGTGCCCGAGGTTGAGCCAGACGCCGTCGATGTCGCTCTTGCCCAGCACCGGAGGACCGTCGGGCAACATCGGCCGCGCGCCTTTCCAGCGCTGGGCGTGGGTCAACCGCGCCACGCCGGGGTACCAGTCGTCCAGCACCTTGTACAGCGTGTCGATCGCCGCTTCGTTGTGCCGCGCCGGCCTGCCCCCGAGCTCGGCGCCGCCGGCCACGCGCACCCGCGATCCGAGCCGGCTGATCGCGACCTTGTAGCGTTCGTCCATGACGGCGGACCGGGGCTGCCGATCGGGGCCGCTGTCGTGTTGCCGCATCGGCGCCGTCACCGAGTAGCCGTAGATCGGGACGAGGGGTAGCTTGAGGCCGTGGGGCGCGAGCAGCGCGGCGCTGCCGATCGCCGCGCAAACGACGACGGCGTCGAAGGGCTCGGTGACCGGACCCGGCGCCATCGGCACCGTCGGAATGTCGTCGTCGGCGCGCTGATCGAGCGTCGTGGTCGTGGCGACCGAGTCTTCGCTGGACGTGGCCTGGCGAACGACTTGCGGCCGCGGTCCGGGGACGATTCGTTGCACGTCGGTGTGGAAACGGAACCGCACGCCGCGAGCCTGTGCCTGCCCGCGCAGCAGCATCGCGAACTGCCGGCAGTTTCCCACCTCGTCGTCGGGAAGATAGATGCCGGCGTGCAGCGGCGTCTCGGGGTTCAGACCCGGCTCCACCGCGGCGCACCTGCGCGGGTCCAGCACACTGTGCTTGATGCCGAGCTCGTTCAGCATCGTGAGGCCCGGCTGCGCCAGCGCCAGATCCTGCGCCGAACGCAGCAGAACCAGGAAGCCATCCGAGCGCTCGTAGTCCAGCTCCAGCTCTTGCCTGACCTCATGCAGCCGTTGCCGGCTGTACAGCGCGAGGCGCTGCATGCTGGCGCGATGCGCCTGGTAGCTGGCGTGCCCGCAGGCGCGCCACCACTTCCACATCCAGCCCAGCGTGGCGGCGTCCAGCCGCCCGTTGAGCCGCACCGGCGCGTGGCGCGCGAACAGATGACGCAGCACCTTGCCCGGCATGCCCGGGGCGGCCCAGGGCGTCACGTAGCCGGGCGCCACCAGGCCGGCGTTGGCGAAGCTGGTATCCGCGGCGACGCTCCCGTGCCGCTCGAACACCGTCACTTCGTGCCCGTCTTGCGCCAGTTCGTGCGCGGTCGTCACCCCGACGATGCCGGCGCCGACGACTGCGATCTGCATGGCCCTAGGCGCCCCCGACAAGATGCCGCGCCGCGGTGCGGCAGGCAACGATCTCGACGCGGGCGGCGCTCAGGTCGGCGGGCATGGTCTGCTATACTCGACGGGTTTTTCCGGATGGGGCGCTCGCGGTGCTCTCCCGGACGAACAAATCGCGAACCCGGCTATCAAAAGGTGTTGCGAGTGCGGCCTCGGGAACGGGAGCCGCCGAGCGATTCAAGCCGGATTCTAGAACCAACCTTTGGAGTTCTCATGACTGTCAGCATGCGTGAAATGCTGGAAGCCGGCGTCCATTTCGGGCACCAAACGCGCTTCTGGAATCCCAAGATGGCCCCGTACATCTACGGCCATCGCAACAAGATCCACATCATCAACCTCGAGAAGACGCAGCCGCTCTTCACCGAGGCGATGAAATTCATCCGCCAGCTCGCCTCCAAGCGCGGCACGATCCTGATGATCGGCACCAAGCGCCAGGCGCGCGATGTCATCGCGATGGAAGCCCAGCGCGCCGGCATGCCCTTCGTCGACCAGCGCTGGCTGGGCGGCATGCTGACCAACTTCAAGACCGTCAAGGGCTCGATCAAGCGCCTGAAGGACATGAAGGCCCAGGTCGAGTCGGGCGCCGAGATCCGCATCAAGAAGGAAGCGCTGATGTTCCAGCGCGAGATCGAGAAGCTCGAAAAGGACATCGGCGGCATCCAGGACATGAACGCGCTGCCCGATGCGCTGTTCGTCATCGACGTCGGCTATCACAAGATCGCCATCGCCGAAGCCACCAAACTCGGCATCCCGGTCGTGGGCATCGTCGATTCGAACCACTCGCCGGCCGGCATCTCCTACGTGATTCCCGGCAACGACGACTCGTCCAAGGCTGTCGCGCTGTATGCGCGGGCCGTGGCCGATGCGGTGCTGGAAGGCAAGGCGAACGCCACGAACGAGGTCGTCCAGGCCGCGGGCGGCGAAGGCGACGAATTCGTGGAAGTCAACGAAAACGCCTGAGCCAGGCCCCTTCCTCACTGTCGAAAGTGAGACGAGAAAGGGGCTGTTCAGCCCCTTTTTTTCAGTGCGAACGATTTTCGCGGACCGGCTTGAACGCCTGGCCGCACAAGCAAACGGAGAACACACGATGGCTGCAATCACCGCAAGCATGGTCGCCGAGCTGCGCGCCAAGACCGACGCGCCGATGATGGAATGCAAGAAGGCCCTGACCGAGGCCGAAGGCAACATGGACAAGGCCGAGGAGCTGCTGCGCGTCAAGCTCGGCAGCAAAGCGGGCAAGGCGGCTTCGCGGGTGACCGCCGAGGGCGTCGTCTCCGCGTGGGTGAACGGCACGACGGGCGCGCTCGTCGAAGTGAACTGCGAAACCGACTTCGTCTCGAAGAACGACTCGTTCCTCGCCTTCACGAAGGCCGTGGCCGAGCTGGTGGCGAAGAATGATCCGGCGGACGTGGCCGCGTTGTCGGCGCTGCCGCACTCGCAGGACGGATTCGGCCCGACCGTCGAGGACGTCCGAAAAGGGCTGATCGGCAAGATCGGCGAGAACATGGCCATCCGCCGCTTCAAGCGCTACGCCGGCGGCGGCAAGCTGGCGAGCTACCTGCACGGCACCCGCATCGGCGTGATGGTCGAGTTCGACGGCGACGAGGTGGCGGCCAAGGACGTGGCGATGCACGTCGCGGCGATGAAGCCGGTCTCGCTGTCGTCGGCCGACGTGCCGGCCGCGTTGATCGACAAGGAGCGTTCGATCGCCACCCAGAAGGCGGCCGAGTCCGGCAAGCCGGCGGAGATCGTCACGAAAATGGTCGAAGGCTCGGTGCAGAAGTACCTGAAGGAAGTCAGCCTGTTCAACCAGGCCTTCGTGAAGAACGACAAGCAAACCGTCGAGCAGATGCTGAAGGCCGCCGGCACGACGGTGAAGGGTTTCACGCTGTACGTCGTCGGCGAAGGCATCGAAAAGAAGGTCGACGATTTCGCGGCCGAGGTCGCGGCGCAGGTGGCCGCCGCCAAGGGCGCGTAAACCACGCGTAAAGGGCGACACAGGCCGCGTTGCTAGGGGTGGCGCCGCCCCTTCGACGATTAGACTTCGGCACCACGGAATGACGGCGACAGGAGCCCCACGAATGCCCGCTTACAAGCGCATCCTGCTGAAACTCTCCGGCGAAGCCCTGATGGGCGACGACGCCTACGGCATCAACCGGGCGACCATCGTGCGCATCGTGCGCGAGGTGCAGGAGGTCACGCAGCTCGGATGCGAGGTCGCGGTCGTCATCGGCGGCGGCAACATCTTCCGCGGCGTGGCCGGCGGCTCGGTCGGCATGGACCGCGCCACCGCCGACTACATGGGCATGCTTGCGACCGTGATGAACGCGCTGGCGCTCGCCGACACGATGCGCCAGGAAGGCATGACGGCGCGCGTGATGTCGGCGATCGCGATCGAGCAGGTCGTCGAGCCCTATGTGCGGCCGAAGGCGCTGCAGTACCTCGAGGAAGGCAAGGTTGTCGTTTTCGCCGCCGGCACCGGCAACCCGTTCTTCACGACCGACACGGCGGCGGCGCTGCGCGGCGCCGAGATTGGCGCGCAGATTGTGCTGAAGGCCACCAAGGTCGATGGCGTCTACAGCGCCGACCCGAAAAAGGATCCGGAAGCCACACGCTACGCCCAGATCAGCTTCGACGAGGCGATCACGCGGAACCTGCAGGTGCTCGACGCGACAGCGTTCGCGCTGTGCCGCGACCAGAAGCTGCCGATCAAGGTGTTCAGCATTTTCAAGCCCGGCGCGCTGAAGCGCGTGGTGCTGGGCGAGGACGAGGGCACGCTCGTCCACGTCTGAAGTCAGGGGAAGATCATGACCATTGCCGACATCAAGAAAACTGCGGAAACGAAGATGACCCGCTCCGTCGAGGCCCTGAAGACCGAGCTGCAGAAGGTCCGCACCGGCCGCGCCCACCCGGGCATCCTGGACCAGGTGCACATCGAGTACTACGGCTCGATGGTGCCGATCAGCCAGGTGGCCAACGTGAGCCTGCTCGATGCGCGCACGATCAGTGTGCAGCCGTGGGAGAAGGGCATGGGCCCGAAGATCGAGAAAGCGATCCGCGAATCCGATCTCGGCCTGAATCCGTCGTCGCAGGGCGACTTGCTGCGCGTGCCGATGCCGCCGCTGACCGAGGAGCGCCGCCGCGAGCTGACGAAGGTCGTGCGCCACGAAGGCGAGGACGCCAAGATCGCCGTGCGCAACCTGCGCCGCGACGCGAACGAACACGCGAAGAAGCTGCTGAAGGACAAGGAGATCGGCGAGGACGAAGAGCGCCGCTCGCTCGACGACGTGCAAAAGCTCACCGACCGCACGATCGCCGAGATCGACCGGCTGATCACCGCCAAGGAAGCGGAGATCATGGCCGTCTGACGCGGCCGGTCTCGCGCATGTCGATGTCCGCCCTCTCTCCCGTGAACGCCAAGGGTCCAGTGCCGCGTCACGTCGCCATCGTGATGGACGGCAACGGCCGGTGGGCGAAAAAGCGCTTCATGCCGCGCTTTTTCGGGCACAAGGCCGGCGTCGATGCACTCGTGAAAACGGTGCTGTCCTGCGCCGACCGCGGCATCGAGCACCTGACGGTGTTCGCCTTCTCGTCCGAGAACTGGAAACGCCCGACCGAAGAGGTGTCCGGTTTGATGGGGCTGGTGCTCGTGGCGGTCGCGAAGTACCTGACCAAGCTGGCCGACCGCGGCGTGCGCATCCGCATCGTCGGCGACCGCTCGCAGGTCTCCGACAAGCTGCGTGCCGCCTGGGAACACGCCGAATCGATCACCCGCGACAACACCCGCATCACGCTGTCGGTGGCGTTCAACTACGGCGGCCGCTGGGACGTCGTGCAGGCCTGCCGCCAGGCGATCCGCGACGGCGTCGCGACCGACGATCTCGACGAGGCCACGCTGAATCGCTACATGGCCTTGAGCTATGCGCCGGACCCGGACCTGTTCATTCGCACCGGCGGCGAGGTGCGCATGAGCAACTTCCTGCTGTGGCAGGCGGCATATTCGGAACTCGTCTTCACCGAATGTCTGTGGCCCGAGTTCGACGACGCCGCACTCGACGCGGTGCTGGCCGAATACGCCCGCCGCGACCGGCGCTTCGGCGGCGTGAAAGACGCGCCGCCCGCGCAAGCCCTGCGGCAGGCCTGACGATGCTGAAGCAACGTGTCATCACGGCGCTGGTGCTGCTGGCCGTTCTGCTGCCGGCACTGTTCGCGCCGATGCACTGGCCGTTCGCCGTGCTGACACTCGTTGCGATCGGTGCCGCCGGATGGGAATGGGCACGGCTCAACGGCGTGACCGGCCTCGGTGCCGTGGCCCTGGGCACGTTGCTCGCGGCGGCGTGTGCGGCGGCGCTGTGGGCCGGCTGGGCCGTGAGCGCGCCCGTCGCAGTCTGGTGGCTTGCCACGCTCGTCTGGGTGCTGGGCGGCGCGTGGGCGCTGAAGGGCGGCCCCGTCGGCTGGCCCGCCTTGCCGCGGGCGCTGCGATGCGCGCTCGGCTTGATCGCGTTGTGGACCGCCTGGCTGGCGCTCGCGAACGCCAAGGCCGCCGGGATCAACTTCATTCTGTCGGTCTTCTGCCTCGTCTGGGCCGCCGACATCGCGGCCTACTTCGGCGGCAAGAGCTTCGGCAAGCGCAAGCTCGCACCGACGATCAGTCCCGGCAAGAGCTGGGAGGGTGTGTGGAGCGGCATGGCCGGCGTCGTTCTGCTCGCGGTCCTGTGGATCATTCTCGATAGTCGGCTCGACGTCGACTCGGCGAGTCTCTACAGCGGCCTCGTCGAGCAGCACGGTCCCCTGTTCCTCGCGGCGGTGCTGCTGTTTCTCGCCGCGATGAGCGTGGTCGGCGATCTCGTCGAGTCGCTCGTCAAGCGCAGCGCCGGCGCCAAGGACAGCAGCAGTCTGCTGCCCGGTCACGGCGGCGTGCTCGACCGCATCGACGCTCTGCTGCCGGTCTTTCCGCTGGCGCTTGCAATGAGTTCGATTCCGTGAAGCGCGTCTGCATCCTCGGTTCCACCGGCTCCGTCGGCGTCAGCACGCTCGACGTGCTGGCGCGCCACCGGGACCGCTACGAGGTGTTCGCGCTGACGGCGCACAGCCGCGCCGACGAGCTGTTTGCACAATGTCTGCAATGGCGGCCGCGCTTCGCCGCGCTGCCCGACGCGTCGCAGGCGCGCGACCTGCAGCAGCGCCTGCGCGGCGCCGGCTGCCCGACCGACGTGCTGGCCGGTGCCGGCGCGCTGTGCGAGCTGGCCGCGCATCCCGACGTCGACGCCGTGATGGCCGCCATCGTCGGCGCAGCGGGTCTCGCGCCTTGTCTGGCGGCCGCGCGCGCCGGCAAGCGGCTGCTGCTGGCGAACAAGGAAGCGCTCGTCGTCGGCGGGGCCTTGTTCATGCAGGCCGTCCGCGAAGGCGGCGCGACGCTGTTGCCGATCGACAGCGAACATTCGGCGATCTTCCAGTGCCTGCCCGAGGACCCATCGACCTGGCATGCGCGCATCGACCACATCGTGCTCACGGCGTCCGGCGGGCCGTTCCGCACGCGAGACCCCGCAACGCTGCGCGACGTGACCCCGGACGAAGCCTGCGCCCATCCGAACTGGGTGATGGGCCGCAAGATCTCGGTCGATTCCGCGACGATGATGAACAAGGCGCTCGAGGTGATCGAGGGGCGGTGGCTGTTCGACCTGCCTCCCGAGCAGGTGCGCGTCGTGATTCATCCGCAGAGCATCGTGCACTCGATGGTCGTGTGCCGAGACAACTCGGTGCTGGCTCAGCTCGGCACGCCCGACATGCGCGTGCCGATCGCCTACGGACTGTCGTTTCCCGAGCGCATCGAATCGGGCGCGAGCCGGCTCGATTTCGCATCGCTGGCCACGCTGTCGTTCGAGGCGCCGGACTTCGCGCGCTACCCCGGATTGCAGCTGGCATGGGACACGCTGCGCGGGCCCGAAGGCAGCACGACGGTCCTCAACGCCGCCAACGAAGAAGCGGTGGCCGCCTTCCTCGCCGGAACGATTCGCTTCGATCAGATTCACAGCGTGAACGCCCGCACGCTCGAGGCCTTGTCCATCGCGCCCGACGAAGCCGCCAGCATCGACGCGCTGATGGCGCTGGACACCCGCTCGCGCCGCTGCGCCTCGCAACACGTGACGACGCTCGCCCGATGATCATCACCATCCTCGCTTTCCTCGTGACGATCGGCCTGCTGATCGTCATTCACGAGTACGGCCACTACCGCGTCGCGGTGGCTTGCGGCGTGAAGGTGCTGCGCTTCTCGGTCGGTTTCGGCCGCACGCTGTGGCGCCGCCAGGCCACGCCCGACAGCACCGAGTTCGTCATCGCCGCGCTGCCGCTGGGCGGCTACGTGAAGATGCTCGACGAGCGCGAAGGCACGGTGCGCCCCGAGGAGCGCCACCTCGCGTTCAACAACAAGCCGCTGTGGAAGCGCACCGCGATCGTCGCCGCCGGTCCGATCGCCAACCTCGCGCTCGCGGTGCTGCTGTATGCCGCGGCGAACTGGATCGGCGTCCAGGAGCCGAAGGCGCTGCTGGGGGCACCCCCGGCCGGCAGCCTCGCGGAAAGCGCCGGCGTGCAGGCCGGCGAGTGGGCACGCGCCACCTCCACCGACGGCAACGAGTGGCGCGATCTGCGCTCGATGACCGATCTGCGCTGGGAGATCACGCAGGCGGTGCTGCGCAGCGAGCCGCTGCACCTGATGGTCTCGGACGCGCGCGGCCGCGGCGAGCGCAGCATGGTGCTGCCGCTGGACACGCTGGACTCGAACGACATCGATGCGCAGCTGCTGCGCCGCATCGGCCTCGGCCAGCCGTACGGCGAGGCGGTGATGGACCGCGTGGCGCCCGGCGGGCCGGCGGACCAAGCCGGTCTGCGGGCCGGGGACCGCGTGCACACCGTCGATGGCCAGACGATCCCCGACCGCACGCGGCTGCTAGAGCTGATCCGCGGTAGCGCCGGCTCGGGCGAACCACCGCCGATGACCTGGCGTGTCGACCGCGACGGCCAGACGCTCGAACTCGTGGTCAAGCCCAACGTCGCCGCCGACGGCAACCAGCGCATCGGCCGCATCGAGGCCTACATCGGCCGGCCGCCTGAGATGGTGCTGGTGCGCTATGGCGTCTTCGAGGGACTGACGCAGGCGGTCACGCGCACCTGGGAGATGTCGGCGCTGACGCTGAAGATGCTCGGCAGAATGCTGATCGGCGAGGCCTCGCTGAAGAACCTCAGCGGCCCGCTGACGATCGCCGACTACGCGGGCCAGTCGGCCAAGCTCGGACTCGCCTACTACATCAGCTTTCTCGCCGTCGTCAGCGTGAGTCTGGGCGTGCTGAACCTGCTGCCTCTGCCGATGCTCGATGGCGGACACCTGATGTATTATCTTTTCGAAGCGGTGACAGGGCGGCCGGTCTCGGAACAATGGCTGGAACGCCTGCAGCGAGGCGGCGTGGCCATCATGCTCGTGATGATGTCACTCGCTCTCTACAACGACGTGGCCCGCCTTCTGGGCCTGCATTGAACCCCCACCGCATGCGCTCCTCCTCCCGCCCGAGATCGTTCCGTCCTGCCGTTTTGTCCTTCGCCCTGGCCGCCGCGTTGCAGGCCGGATCGGCGTGGGCGGTCGAGCCGTTCGAACTGAAGGACATCCGCGTCGAAGGCCTGCAGCGCACTGATGCTGGAACCGTGTTCGCGTCGCTGCCGTTTCGCATCGGCGACACCTACAACGACGAGAAGGGTGCCGCCGCGCTGCGTGCGCTGTTCGCGACCGGCCTGTTCAAGGACGTGCGCATCGAGGTCGAAGAGGGTGTGGTCATCATCGTCGTCGACGAGCGGCCCGTCATCGCGGGCATCGATTTCCGCGGCCTGAAGGAGTTCGACAAGGACACACTGGTCAAGTCGCTGAAGGATTACGGCATCGGCGAGGGGCTGCCGTTCGACAAGGCGCTGGCCGACCGCGCCGAGCAGGAGCTGAAGCGCCAGTACCTGTCACGCAGCCTGTACGGTGCCGAGGTGGTGACGACGGTCACGCCGATCGAGCGCAACCGCGTCAACGTCACCTTCACCGTCGACGAAGGCGAGTCGGCGCGCATCAGCGAGATCCGCATCGTCGGCAACAAGGTGTTCTCCGAGGGCACGCTGAAGGGATTGTTCGAACTCAACGCCGGCGGCTGGATGAGCTGGTACACCAAGGCCGACCGCTATTCGCGCGCCAAGCTCAACGCCGACCTCGAGGCGCTGCGCGCCTACTACCTGAACCGCGGTTACCTCGAATTCAACGTCGAGTCGACCCAGGTCGCGATCTCGCCCGACAAGCAAGACATCACGATCACGATCAACGTCAGCGAAGGCCAGCCTTACACCGTGACGGCGGTGAAGCTCGAGGGCGACTATCTCGGCAAGGAAGAAGACTTCAAGACGCTGGTGTCGATCAAGCCCGGCGAGCCGTACCGCGCTGAGGCGGTGGCCGACACCACGAAGGCCTTCGTCGAACGCTTCGGAACCTTCGGCTACGCCTTCGCCCGCATCGAGCCGCGCACGGACATCGACCGCGCCACCGGGCAGGTCGCGCTGACGCTGTTTGCCGAGCCGCAGCGCCGCGTCTACGTGCGCCGCATCAACGTCGCCGGCAACACGCGGACCCGCGACGAGGTCGTGCGCCGCGAGTTCCGCCAGTTCGAGTCGTCGTGGTACGACGGCCGCAAGATCAAGCTGTCGCGTGACCGCGTCGATCGGCTGGGCTACTTCAGCGAGGTCGACGTGGAGACCCAGGAGGTGCCGGGCACCTTCGACCAGGTCGACCTCACCGTGGCGATCAAGGAAAAGCCCACCGGCAACCTGATGGTCGGCGCGGGCTTCTCCAGCGCCGACAAGCTGTCGCTGAGCGCGTCGATCCGGCAGGAAAACGTCTTCGGCTCGGGCAACTACCTCGGCCTCGAGATCAACACCAGCCGATCGCAGCGCACGCTGGTGCTCAGCACCGTGGACCCGTACTTCACGATCGACGGCATCTCCCGCTCGTTCGACATCTACTACCGCACGATCAAGCCGTTCAACAGCCAGGGCGAGCAGTACGAGCTCGTCACGCCGGGCGCCTCGGTGCGCTTCGGCGTGCCGTTCAGCGAGTACGACACGGTGTTTTTCGGCGTCGGCTACGAGCGCACCGAGATCAAGGGCGACACCGCGGTCCCGCAGAACTACTTCAACTACCGCGAGACCTTCGGTCCGATCAGCAGCACGATCCCGTTGACGATCGGCTGGACGCGCGACGGACGCGACAGCGCGCTGGTGCCCACGCAGGGCCGCTACCAGCGGCTGAACCTCGAGGCCGGCCTGATCGGGGACGCCCGCTACCTGCGTGCGAATGCGCAGCTTCAGCAGTACGTGCCGCTGACGCCCAGCTTCACGTTGGGACTCAACGCCGAACTCGGCTGGGGCAAGGGCCTGAACGGCAAGCCCTATCCGATCTTCAAGAACTTCTACGGCGGCGGCCTCGGCACGGTGCGCGCCTTCGACCAAGGTTCGCTGGGGCCGGTGGACGTGATCGGCGCCTACATCGGCGGCAATCGGCGCCTGAACCTGCAGACGCAGCTGTACCTGCCGGTGCCTGGAACCGGCAACGACCGCACACTGCGCTGGTTCGCGTTCATGGACGCCGGCAACGTCTGGGGCGAAGACGAAAAGATCACCGCCGGCAGCATCCGCGCGTCGGCCGGACTGGGCGTGAGCTGGATCTCGCCGGTGGGCCCGCTTCAGCTCAGCTACGGCACCCCCATCCGCAAGCAGCCCGGCGATAGAATCCAGCGACTTCAATTCCAGATCGGGACCGCGTTCTGATGAAACTTTCCTTTGCAACGCTGGCGGCCGCTGGGGTCGTGGCGATGGCCGCGGCAAGCGTGCAGGCGCAGGAACTGAAGATCGGTTACGTCAACAGCGACCGCGTGCTGCGCGACGCCGCGCCCGCGAAGGCCGCGCAAGTCCGGCTCGAAGCCGAGTTCGGCAAGCGCGACAAGGAACTCAACGAGATGGCGCTGCGGCTGAAGGCGGCGGCCGACAAGCTGGAAAAGGAAGCGCCGGCCTTGGCCGAGTCCGAACGCAACCGGCGCCAGCGCGAGCTGATCGACCAGGACCGCGAAATCCAGCGCAAGCGCCGCGAGTTCCAGGAGGACCTGAACCAGCGCAAGAACGAGGAGCTCGCCCACGTGGTGGAGCGCGCCAACAAGGTCATCAAGCAGATCTTCGAGAACGAGAAGTACGACCTGATCCTCCAGGAGGCGGTGTTCGCCGGTCCGCGCGCCGACATCACCGACAAGGTCATCAAGGCCCTGAATGCGCAAGGCGGCAAGTGATTGGCCCTCGACTTCGCGCTCGGTGAGATCGCCGAGCATCTCGGCGGTGAACTGATCGGCGATCCGGCGCTTCGCATCGAGCGCATCGGACCGCTGGAAGGCGCCACGCCCGCCACGATCTCCTTTCTGTCCCATCCCCGCTACCAGTCGCAGCTCGCGCAGACGCAGGCCGGCTGCGTGATCGTGGCGCCGGCCATGCGCGATGCGGCGGCGGCACGCGGCGCGGCCATCGTGCTCGACGACCCCTACCTCGGCTTCGCGCGGCTCACGCAGTGGTGGGCGGCTCGCACGCGCCCGCCGGTGCCTCCCGGGATTCACCCGAGCGCAGTCGTCGATCCGGGCGCCGTGCTCGGCGAGGGCGTATCAGTCGGGCCGCTGGCGGTGATCGAAGCCGGCGCGGTGATCGGCGACGGCGCGGCCGTCGGCGCGCACTGCGTCGTCGGCGCCGGCGCCGGCATCGGGCGCTCGACGCGGCTCGCGCCGCGCGTCGTGCTGGGCGCGGGCTGCCGCATCGGCGAGCGCGGCATCGTGCACAGCGGCGTCGTCATCGGCGCCGACGGCTTCGGCTTCGCCCCGGTTCAAGGCCGCTGGGAGAAGATCGAACAGCTCGGCAACGTGTGCATCGGCGACGACGTCGAGATCGGCGCCAACACCTGCATCGACCGCGGGGCGCTGGCCGACACCGTCATCGGCGACGGCGTCAAGCTCGACAACCTGATCCAGATCGGGCACAACGTGCGCATCGGCGCGCACACCGCGATGGCCGGCTGCGCCGGCGTGGCCGGCAGCGCGACCATCG
This sequence comes from Piscinibacter sp., assembly GCA_035513255.1. Lineage (GTDB taxonomy): Bacteria > Pseudomonadota > Gammaproteobacteria > Burkholderiales > Burkholderiaceae_C > Albitalea. The sequence continues at coordinate 52,874 of DATKCI010000373.1, forward strand.
GCGCGCATTGCACGGTCGGCGGCGGCGCGATCGTGCTGGGCCACCTGACGCTTGCCGACCACGTTCACATCTCGGCAGCGTCGGTCGTGATGCGCTCGATCCGCAAGCCGGGACAGTACAGCGGCGTGTTCCCCATCGACGACAATGCGTCCTGGGAAAAGAACGCCGCCACGCTGCGCCAGCTGCACACGCTGCGCGAGCGCATTCGAGCCCTGGAGGCGCTGCGCGGCAACGAGAAGACACCATGATGGACATCCACGAGATTCTGAAGAAGCTGCCGCACCGCTATCCGATCCTGCTCGTGGATCGGGTGATCGAGCTGGAAAAGGGCAAGCACATCAAGGCGATCAAGAACGTATCGATCAACGAGCAGTTCTTTCAGGGTCACTTCCCCCACCGCCCGGTGATGCCGGGCGTGCTGATGCTGGAGGCGCTTGCCCAGGCGGCGGCGCTGCTGTCGTTCGCGACCTTGGGCGAGTCGCCCGACCAGAAGACGGTGTACTACTTCGCCGGCATCGACGGCGCGCGCTTCAAGCGGCCGGTGGAGCCGGGTGATCAACTGCTGCTCGACGTCACGCTGGACCGGGTGAAGTCGGGCATCTTCAAATTCAACGCGCGCGCGCTCGTCGGCGACGAGCTGGCCGTTGCGGCGCAGCTGATGTGCACGATGCGCACCGTCGCTTGAGCCGGGGAGCGAGCGGAGCATGGCCCAGATTCATCCCACTGCCATCGTCGCCCCCGGCGCCCGGCTCGGCGAGAACGTCGGCATCGGCCCCTACAGCATCGTTGGCGACCACGTGACCATCGGCGAGGGCACGACCGTCGGTCCGCACTGCGTGATCGAAGGCCACACGACGATCGGCCGCGACAACCGCATCCTGCAGTTCTGCTCGCTGGGCGCGATGCCGCAGGACAAGAAGTACGCCGGCGAGCCGACGCGCCTCGAAATCGGCGACCGCAACACGATCCGCGAGTTCTGCACCTTCAACACCGGCACCGCGCAGGACGTCGGCGTGACCCGCGTCGGCGACGACAACTGGATCATGGCCTACGTGCACATCGCGCACGACTGCCAGGTCGGCAACCAGACCATCCTCGCCAACAACGCGACGCTCGGCGGCCACGTGCACCTGGGCGACTGGGTGATTCTCGGCGGCCTCACCGGCGTGCACCAGTTCGTGAAGATCGGCGCCCACGCGTTTGCCGGCTTCGCGAGCGCAGTGAACCAGGACGTGCCGCCGTTCATGATGGTCGACGGCAATCCGCTGGCGGTGCGCGGCTTCAACGTCGAGGGCCTGCGCCGGCGCGGATTCGGGCCGCAGCGCATCGCGGCCGTGAAGCAGATGCACCGGCTGCTGTACCGCTCGGGCAAGACGCTGGAGCAGGCGCGCACCGAGATCGAGGCGCTTTCCGCGTCCATGCCGGAGGCCGAAATCGACGTGGCGCTGATGACGGAATTCCTGTCGCAAGCCACGCGCGGCATCGCACGCTGAGATGTCGGCGGTGCCGCGGCTCGCGATGGTGGCCGGCGAAGCCTCGGGCGACCTGCTCGCCGGGTTGCTGCTCGGTGGCCTGAAGGCACGCTGGCCGGCGCTGCACACCTTTGGCATCGGCGGGCCGCACATGGCGCGGCTGGGCTTCGACGCGTGGTGGCCGCACGACAAGCTCGCCGTGCGCGGCTACGTCGAAGTCCTCAGGCACTATCGCGAGATCGCCGGCATCCGCCGCCGGCTCGGCGAGCGCTTGCTGCGCGAACGGCCGGATGCGTTCATCGGCGTCGATGCGCCCGACTTCAATCTCGGCCTTGAAGCACGGTTGAAGGCGGGCGGCATCAAGGCGATCCACTTCGTCAGCCCGTCCATCTGGGCGTGGCGCGGCAAGCGGGTCGACAAGATGCGCGCGGCCGTCGACCACGTGCTGTGTTTGTTCCCGTTCGAGCCGGCGCTGTACGAGAAGAACGGCATCGCCGCGACCTATGTGGGCCATCCGCTGGCGGACGCGATCCCGCTCGAGGTGCCGCGTGCCGCCAGCCGCGCGGCGCTCGGCCTGGACGACGACGCGAACGTCGTCGCCGTGCTACCCGGCAGCCGGCTCTCCGAGGTCCAGTACATCGGGCCGCGCCTGCTGGCCGCCGCCGCCGAGATGCAGCGCCGGCGCCCGGACCTGCACTTCGTGCTGCCGGTCGCTCCGGGCTTGAGCGCGATCGTCGAGCCGATGCTGCGCCAGCATGCCGGCGCGGCGGCGATCCGCTTGCTCGACGGCCGTTCCCACGAAGCGCTGGCGGCCTGCGACGTGGTGCTCGTCGCCAGCGGCACCGCAACGCTCGAGGCGGCGCTGTTCAAGCGGCCGATGGTCATCGCCTACAACATGCACTGGCTGAGCTGGCAGATGATGAAGCGCATGGGCTACCAGCCGTGGGTCGGCCTGCCGAACATCCTTCTCAGGGATTTCGCGGTGCCCGAGCTGTTGCAAGACCAGGCCACTCCCGCGAAACTTGCCGACGCCGCGCTCGGGTGGCTGGCCGATCCGGCGCGTTGCGCCGCGCTCGGCCGCCGGTTCGACGCGCTGCACCTCGAACTGCGCCGCAACACCGCCCAGGCTGCCACCGATGCCATCGAAAATATCCTCGCCGCCTAAGCAGCTGGGGCTGAGCTTCGACGTGCCCGGGCTGGTCGCCGGCGTCGACGAGGCCGGCCGCGGCCCGCTGGCCGGCCCGGTCGTCGCGGCCGCCGTGATCCTCGACGACATGAAGCGCATCCGCGGGCTCAACGACTCCAAGCTGCTGACGCCGCTTGCGCGCGATCGCCTCTACGACGAGATCCGCGCGAAGGCGCTGTGCTGCTCGGTGGCCCAGGCGAGCGTCGAGGAGATCGACACGATGAACATCCTGCAGGCCACGCTGCTGGCGATGCGGCGTGCGATCGAAGGCCTGCGGCTCAAGCCTGCCAAAGTGCTGATCGACGGCAACCAGCTGCCGGTGCTGAACGTGCACGCCGAGGCCGTCATCGGCGGCGACGCGACGGTGAAGTCGATTTCCGCCGCATCGATTCTCGCGAAGGTCCATCGCGACCGGCTGTGCCTGCAGCTGCACGAGCTGCATCCGCAGTACGGCTTCCACGAGCACAAAGGCTACTCGACGCCGGCGCATCTGGCCGCGCTGAAGCAGCACGGCGCCTGCGTCGTCCACCGCCGCACGTTCGCGCCGGTGCGCGCGGCGCTCGGCCTGCATCTGCCCTGATGGCCGTCGTCAAGGCGATCAGCTCGCGCGACAACCCGCTGCTGGTGCGGCTGCGCAAGCTGGCGGCCGATCCCGGCGGCTACCGCAGGCTCGGCGAGATCTGGCTCGAAGGCGACCACCTCTGCTCGGCGTTCCTGCAGCGCGGTGGTGTTCCTGCGCAGGCAGTGATCACCGAAGCCGCCTGGGAGGAGCCGCGCTGGCGGGAAATCGCCGGCCGCGCGGCCGCTGTCGCGGTGCTGCCGCAGACGCTGATGAGCGCTTTGAGTACGCTCGAATCGCCGCCGCCGATCGGTTTCGTCGTGCCGTGGGAGGGCGCCGGCGCATTGGCGGGCGGCGTACCGAGCGTGGTGCTCGACCGGCTGCAGGACGCCGGCAACGTCGGGACGATCCTGCGCAGCGCAGCGGCACTGGGCGTCGAGCAGGTCATCGCGCTGAAGGGCACGACTGCCCTGTGGTCGCCGAAGGTGTTGCGCGCCGCCATGGGCGCGCACTTCGGGCTTCGCCTCGTCGAGGGGGCGGCTCCCGAGGCGCTCGATGCACTCGGCGTGCCTCTCGTCGCCACGAGTTCCCACGCGCCGCAACGGCTCCACGAGGCGCGCTTGCCGCGTCCGTGCGCCTGGCTGCTGGGTCACGAAGGGCAGGGGATCGACTCCGAACTGCTCGGCCGCTGCGCGCTGACGGTGGGCATCCCACAGCCGGGCGGCGAGGAGTCGCTGAACGTGGCAAGCGCAGCCGCGATCTGCTTCTACGAAGCGCTGCGTCAGCGCTCGCTACCGGACGCCTGATCCGGTTCTGCTGCCGCGTCGTTGGCCGCGACGACCGTGGCAACCGAGGGGCATGCGCCGCGTGGTTCGAAGCATGACGCGAACTGCTTCCAGTCGTGTCCCAGCACCACACGCAGGTCCGCCCTGAGGCGAGACGCGACGACCGTCTCCACCGGGAAAGGCAGTACCTGCGCCATCCGCCGCGCCGCCGCTTCATGCCCGCTGCGGTACTCGATCACGGTGTGCTGCTGGTTGTACGGCTGCCGGTTGGTGAGGTAGCGCGTGGTCACGCCTTGGGTCGCCAGCCACTCGCGCATGCGCGCTGCCGCACCGGTGACGCCGTTGCCGTTGCTCAATTCGAGCCGTACCGGCGGGATCGGGTCGACCGCCGCGGGAATCGGCTCGGCCGGCGTCGCCGTCGTCGGCGAAGCGGCTGCCACGCGGGCAGCATCGACGGGCGCGTGCGACATCGGCCAGGCGCTCACCGTCGCTTCACTGATCAGCGTCGCGGTGGCCGGGATGGCGACCAGCGGCGCAGGGCGCTCGGCGGCGGCCGAGTCCGCCACTGCGCGGGGCGTGACGACGGCCGCCCCGGGCGCCGGCGGTGCGCCGGCCATCAGCGCCGTTGCTTCGCGCAGGTTGCTGCGCGCGACGGTGTCGGCCGGATCCAGTGCCACGGCCGCATCGAGTTCGGCCACGGCTTCGGCCGCCCGGCCGGCGAGCAGCAGCACGTACCCGAGGTTGCTTCGCAGATGCGCGCGCGACGGATCGAGAATCAAGGCGTTTCGCAGCGCCGCCTCGGCGACGTCGTAGCGACCGAGCCGTGCCAGCGCCACGCCCAGCGCGTTGTTCGCTTCCACATGCCTGGCGTCCGCCGCCACCGCCTTGCGGTAGGCATCGACGGCGCGCGGCCAGTCCTGCATGCCGTCGTAGTAGCGGCCGGTGAGGTAGTAGGCGTGGCCCGAAGCGATCGATTGGGTGACGCGCATCAGCGGCTCGATGCGCCAGGCGGCGGGCGAAGACTCATCCACGCTGGCGCAGCCGGACATCGCTGCCAGGGCCGCCGCAGCCAGCCCGTTTCGTCCCCAGGATGTCGTCATTCGTCGGCTCCTTTGCAAGCTCACGAGCCGCTGCCTGCCATCGTCGGCAGCAGCACCCGGTAAATCTGGATCATCGCCGGCCCCATCAGCACGAGCATCAGCGACGGAAAGATAAAGAAGATCAGCGGAAACAGGAGCTTCAGCGCGATCTTCGCCGCGGCCTCCTCGGCCCTCTGGCGCCGGCGCGTGCGCAACATGTCGGCGTGCACACGCAGCGACTGCGCGATGCTGGTGCCGAAGCGCTCGGCCTGGATGATCATCGACACGAAACCGTCGACCTCTTCGACGCCGGTGCGGATCGCCAGGTTGCGCAGCGCCCGATCGCGCGGCGCGCCGGCGCGCAATTCGAGGTTCACGAGGCGCAATTCGTCGCTCAGCGCCGCGCTCTTGTGCACCATGTCGTCGGCCACGCGCGTCAGCGCGGCTTCGGTCCCCAGGCCCGCTTCCACACACACGGTCATCAGGTCGAGCGCGTCGGGAAAGTTCTCGAAGATCTCCCGCTGGCGGATTTTCACGAGGTGCGACAGGACCAGGTTGGGCAGGTAGTAGCCGAGGGCGGCGGCGCACAGCAGCCACATCAGCAGCGAATTGCCCTTTACCGTCGTCTGGACGAGCGTCAGCCCGGCGAAGGTGAGCATCGGCAGCCCGATTGCGAGCACCGTCTTCGCGCCGAAGAAGGCGGCGGGGGAAGCGGCATTGCGGATACCCGCATTGACGAACCGGCGGCGCAACGCCGACGTTTCGTATCCCTCCTCGGGCGCCGACAGCTTCGCGAAAGGCCGCGTGGCATGTGCCATGCGGCCGATCCACCGTTCGGTGCTCGTCGTCGCCGTAGCGACCGGGCCGCTCACCACGCGCCGCAGACGCGACGCGGTGGCATTGCCGCCCACCCACTGGATCAACCAGAGAGCCAGCGCCACGGTGGCGATGAACACCAGCGCGAGGAAACCGAGTTGCAGCATGGTCATGACAGCCCCTCGTCCGATGGGTACATCGGCCGATCCCCCGAGGGGATGCGGGCCGGCTTGGGAGCGGCCCGGCGCTCGGCCCGCGAAAAACAGGTTGACACTGGGTGTCTCATGTCGTGCCCTTCACACCCGGATGCGGATGATGGTGCGCATCCACAGAACGCCGACGGCCATCAGGACCAGCGCCCCGCCCACCATCTTCAAACCCACCGGGTCGGTCCACAGCACGCCCAGGAAAGCGGGATTCGTGAGCTGGATGACGCCGCCGACGGCGAACGGAAGCAAGCCGAGAATCCACGCCGACAGCTTGCCTTCGGCCGACAGCGTGCGCACCTCGCCGAGCAGCTTCAGGCGCGCCCGCACGATGGCGGCGATGTTGTCCAGCAGCTCGGCGAGGTTGCCACCGGATTCGCGCTGGATCATCACGGCGATGACGAAATAACGCAGGTCGGGGATGGGCACCCGGTCGGCCAGCCGCACCAGCGCCTCGTTCTGCGGAATGCCGAAATTGGTCTCGTCGAACAGCACCCGGAACTCGCGCCCGATCGGCTCGGGCATCTCCTCGCCGACCATCTTGACCGCCGTGGGGAAGGCCTGGCCGGCGCGCATCGCCCGGCCCATCAGGTCCAGCGCTTCCGGGATCTGGCGCTCGAACAGCTGCATGCGCTGGTTGCGGCGCCGGCTGAGCCAGAACCACGGCAGCGACGCGAGCACGCCGCCGAGGAACAGCGAGAACGTCCACGGCTTGGCCAGGAGCATCGGCACGGCCGCGCCCGCGGCGCCGAGCACGGCGCTGTACAGCAGCATCTCGCCGGCAGTGCGGCCGGTGCCGGACGTCTCCAGGTAGCGCACCATGTCCGCGCCCTTCGGCAATGCGCGCAGCATGTTGTCGTCGAGCCAGTTCCAACGCTTGATCGCTGCCTGGCGCTCGATGCTCAGCGTCGTCTGCGTGACTGCGCCCTCGAGGCTTTGCAGCCGCGCCATCACGCGTTTCGCCTCGGCGCTGTTCTTCGAGGCCCACACCTGGTAGGCGCCTTCGAGCGCCAGCACGACCGCCACGAACAGCAGGACTGCGAACAACACGTAGCTGGTGTCCATCGCTTCACTCCATCCGGTGCGACGGGTCGAACAGCGACTCGGGCAGGACGATGCCTCGCGCCTTCATGCGTTCGATGAAGCGCGGTCGCACGCCCGTCGCCTGGAAGTAGCCCTTGACGCTGCCGTCCTCGCCCACACCCGTCTGGCGGTAGGTGAAGATGTCCTGCATCGTGATGACGTCGCCTTCCATGCCGGTCAACTCGGCAATGCTCGTCACCTTGCGGCGACCGTCGGTGAGGCGGTTCACCTGGATGATCACGCCGATCGCCGACGCGATCTGCGTGCGCGCGACCTTCGACGGCATGTTCGCCGCACCCATCGCCAGCATGTTCTCCAGCCGGCCCAGCGCGTCGCGCGCGGTGTTCGCGTGAATCGTCGTCATCGACCCTTCGTGGCCGGTGTTCATCGCCTGCAGCATGTCCATCGCCTCGGTGCCGCGCGTTTCGCCGAGGATGATGCGATCGGGCCGCATGCGCAGCGCGTTGCGTACCAGCGCGCGCGGCGTCACCTCGCCGCGCTCCTCGATGTTCGGCGGGCGGGTTTCGAGGCGGACCACGTGCGGCTGGCGCAACTGCAGCTCTGCGGCGTCTTCGATGGTCACGATGCGTTCGCCCGCGTCGATGAAGCCCGACATGATGTTCAGCAGCGTCGTCTTCCCGCTGCCGGTGCCGCCGGAGATCAGCAGGTTCACCTCGGCTGTCGCCAGCGCCTTCAGCACCTGCGACATCTCCGCGGTGAAGGTGCGGAACTCGATCAGGTTCTCCATCGTCAGCGGCACCACCGAGAACCGCCGGATCGACATCACCGGGCCGTCGAGCGCGAGCGGCGGAATGATCACGTTGACCCGAGAGCCGTCGGGCAGGCGCGCATCGGCCATCGGGCTCGACTCGTCGACGCGGCGGCCGACCCGAGAGACGATCTTGTCGATGATCTTCATCAGGTGGTCGTCGTCCGCGAAGCTCACCTCGGTGAGGCTCAGCTGACCGCGCCGCTCCACGTAGACCTGGCGTGCGCCATTGACGAGGATGTCGGAGATCGTCGGGTCGGCCAGCAGCGGCTCCAGCGGGCCCAGGCCCAGCATCTCGTGCTGGATGTCGCGCACCAGCGTGCGGCGCTCGACCGCGTTGACGACCACGTTCTCTTCGGTCAGCAGCCGCTCGACCATCGTGCTCAGCTCGTCGCGCAGCCGCTCCGGCGACAGGTGCTCGATCGCCTCGAGGTCCAGTCGTTCGAGCAGCAGCTGGTGCACCCGCGACTTCATCTTCTGGTAGGCGCGCGAGGCCTGGGCCGGCGGCTCGGCGGCGCGCGCCTCTGCCCACCCGTTCGCGGCGGCCGGCTGGATGGCGAGTTGTTCTCTGAGGCTCATCGTGCGTTCCGTAGTCGTAGTTCGTCAATTGCCGAAGATGGTGCTGAACCAGGTGTCGCGCTTGCCCTTCTCGACCGGCGCGATCCGCTGTGTCAGGTCCACCAGCGCCCGGCTGACCGGGTTGTTGCGCGCCAGCTTGCCGATCGGCACGCCCTGGTTGACCGAGGCGCTCACGCCGGCGAAGTGGTTGGGTACCGTGGCGACGCGTTGCACGCCCAGCGTGTGCTGCAGCGAGTCCAGCGTGATGTCGCCGTTCTTCTCGTAGCGGTTGACGAGCCAGTGGATCTTCTGCGGCGCGTAGTCCAGCGTGCGGAACAGGTCGCGCAGCCGCTTGGCGTCGCGCACGTTCGGCACGTTGAGCTGCAGCACCGGGAAGATGTGCGTGGCCGCGTCGAGTGCGCGCAGGCTCACTGCATTGATGCTGCGCCCGACGTCGATGACCACGAAGTCGAACATCTGGCGCGCCTGCTTGATGATCGCGCCGATGTGGTCGCCCTGGACCTCGAGCGCCTGCGTCAGTTCTTCGGGGGCGGCCAGAACGCTCAGCGTGCCGCTGACCTGCACCATCGCCGCGCGCAGCAGCTCGGCATCGAGCCGTGCGATGCTGCGCGCCACTTCGGCGATGTCGCTGGCGGGCGACTGATCGCTCAGCATCAGCAGCGCATCGCCGAACTGCAGGTCGAGATCGATCAGAGCCACGGTGCGCCCGTCGCGCACCGACAGCAGATGTGCCAGGTTGGCGGCCAGGAAGCTCGCCCCGCTGCCGCCCTTGCACGCCACGAACGCCATCACCTCGCCCAGCTCCGCCGGCGCCTCCACCGGCCGGCGCTTGCGCGCCACGCGCTGCACGGCGGCCTGCAGCGCCGCTTCGTCCACCGGCGGCGGGAGGACCTCGCGCACGCCGGCCTGCATCGCCTTCAGCAGGAAGGCCGGGGACTGTTCGGCCGAGATGATGATGGCGTCGATGTCCGGCTGCGCCAGCACGAGCTCGCCCAGCGTCTCGAGCCCGTGTGTGTCCACGCCGTCGAGCACCAGCAGGGCCGGGCGGCTGCCGTTGACGGCTTCGGGGAGGCCGGAGATCGGCGAGGTCGTCGCCATCACGTCCAGGCCCGGGCCGCTGTTGCGCACGATGTTCGCGACATGCTGCGCGCGCTGCGTGCTGGGGGAGACGACTTTGATTCTCATGGGACTGCTCGTGTTGGTGTCTCAGTCGCAAACCGGGTTGCCGGCGCTTTGCATCACTTCCTTCGGCAGCGTGGTCTGGAACGGCGGGATCGCGATCGACAGCGGCACGAAGGGAATGACCGGCACGTGCGTGTAGTCGTGCAGCGTCACGCGCACCGACTTGCAGGTCGCGGCGGTGCAGCTGTTGACCGCCTGGCCTGGGTCCAGGTAGTCGATCGACACGTTGTCCGGCTGCAGCGCGGGCAGCATCTGCGCCATGCGAATCTTGATGCTGGGGTCGTTCATGTCGCAGACCACCGCGAGCCGTGCGCCCAGGCGCGTCGCCTCCGCGGCGGCGTTCCACGTCCACAGCAGGCGCGACATCTCCATGACGCCGAGCAGAACGGTGACGAACAGCGCGCAGACGACGGCCAGTTCCACCGCGGCGACGCCGCGTTGCGATGGGGCGACGTGAATGCGGGCGGGCGTCACAGGTGCGACCTCATCGTCACGCTGATGTCGCTGAAGTCCAGCGTGGCCGGCGCGACGTAGGTGACGATCGAGGTGTAGGTGTAGCCGCTGATGCGCACCGTCACGAGGTTCACGGCGCCGGTGCCCGTGGGCACGCTTGCGTGCGTGGAAGGGCAGGTCGCCGCATTGCAGATGCTCACCATGGCTGTGGTGAGGCCGGGCGCAAGTGGCGAGCCGGTGTTGTTGACGCTGCCGTAGACGACGAGGTTCTTGGCCTCGGTCTCGGGGTCCGGGTTGGTCGGCAGTACCGATGTCAGATGGCGCGCGGCATCGCGCACCGACTTGTCGAGCGCGTTGTAGGTGTAGATCGCGCGCCCGTACTCGGTGACGCCGAAGGTGATCGCGAGCAGCGGCGCGAGCATGATGCCGAACTCGACGGCGGCCACGCCGAGCAGGCGACGGCGTGCGGCGGGGGGTGCCTGCCGCTTCATTGCACCAGCCCCGGCACCAGGGGCCCGATGCTGCCGCTGCCGCCCACGACGCCCGATGTCGCGCACGGGCTGGTCGGGTCTTGAGCGAGCCCCTCGAATTCCATCGTCACCAGCGGATCGGGTCCTTCGATCGGGTGCAGCATCAGGATGCAGGCCCAGGCGAGGATCGTGGCGGCGTGGTTGGTGTCCTCCCACTGGCCGCAGTCCAGGATGGGCGCGACGGCCAGGCGGCGATCGGCGCCGAACTGCTGGTGCTGCGCGACCGGCGTGGTCGGGTTGTAGGCGTTGCTCAGATCGAGCCCGGTGATCGTGTTGCCTTCATTCACGGTGGCGCCGTAGTTGGCGTAGGCGCCGCGGCGGGCGATGAAGTCGGTCAGCGCATCGGTCTGGGTCGGCCAGTTGACGCTCGTGTAGGCATAGCCGCTTCGATCCGGCGGCGCGGTAGTGACGTTGTCCTGTCCGGACTGGTACAGGCCGAAGCGTGTGTTCCACGCCTTGGCGGCGGCGTTGCCCATGTTGCCCGGCTTGCCGACTTGGATCGACACCGCCATGCTGCATTCGCCGCTGCCCTTCAGCAGGCCGGCAAGCTCGGCCTGTCCACCGCCGGGCGGGCTGAAGTCGATCCAGTTGAAGCTACCGGTGGAGCCCCCGCCGGAGCCGAACCGTCCGCCGAACCATTGGCCCTTGACGAGCCCGTAGTCCGGTGCGGGCCCTTGCGAGCACATCGCCAGCGGAATGCCGCAGTTGGTCTGCGCATTGGCCAGCGAGGCCGTGGCCGCCGCTGCGACCGTCTGGTCGCCGAAGCCCATCACCTGCATGAACCACGGGGCGATGCCGGTCTCCTGCAGCGTGCAGCGCACGTATTTCGAGTCGCCCGGTGGCGTCGAGGCCGCGCTGAGCCAGGCGCCGGAGCTGAGCGAGGTGCCGAAGGTGATGCTCACCGCCTGCGCGTCGATGAGTTCGCCCTGGAACCCGACGCGGTTGCTCGTGGCCACCAGCATCCCGGCGTTGTGGGCCTGCGTGAAACTCGCCTCCGGAATGGCCGGCGAGCCCGACAGCTCGTAGGCTGCGGACAGCGCGCAGGCGTCAGCCGCGTTTTGCAGCTCGGTCTTGTTGACGTACAGCCGCCCGCCATCGAGCGCGAGCCCCGCAAAGCCGACCAGCACGGCCAGCGACAGTCCGACGATGATCGCCACCACGCCGCGCTGGCGTTGCGGTCCGTGGATTCGATCGGTTCGTGTGACGTTCATGATGGGCGCTCCTTCACCGGTGGGTGCATGCCGCCGCGTCAGCGTCCGCTCGTCGTGCTGATCGAGAGGGCCGGCTGCTTGGCTTCCTGCACCGCGTAGCCGTAGGACTCGGCATAGGCCTTCATCGCCCCGGCGGCCGCCTTGCCGTCGGTCATCGCGAGTTGCCTGTGGCGGCTCGGCGCGTCCGGGTCGATGACTTGCAGCGCGCGTGCCTGCCGCGCGGCGTCGCCGAAGCGGCTCTCCCAGCCGGGCGCCGTGCTGGCGCAGCCGGTCAGCGTCACGGCTGCAGTGGCGAGGATCGAAAGCATGGTTCTCATGAAGGGCCCCTTCCTACTTGACCTGAAATCCACCGCTGGGCGCGCTGGCTGCGGCTGCGGCGGGCATTGAAGTCGCTGCCGCCGCGGCGGGCGCGTCGTCGCGGGTGCCCTCGAGCCGGCCGCGAAGATGCAGGTCCGCTCTGGTGGGCTCCACGTAGTTGTCCGTGGGCAGCGCATAGCTCGGCGGCAGCGGCTTGGCCAGCCGCGGCGTGATCACGAAGACGAGCTCCGACTTGTCGGTCTGAAACTCGGTACTGCGGAACAGCGCGCCGACGATCGGCAGCTCGCCGAGGAACGGAAACGCCTTGAGGTTGGTCGTCGTGTTGTTCTTGATCAGCCCGCCGATCGCGAAGCTTTGCCCGTCCATCAGCTGAACCGTCGTCTTCGCGCTGCGCGACGTGAATGAGGGCAGCACGGCCAGTCCTCCGACGCCCGGCACCGAGATGCCGACGCCGTCGCGATTGAGTTCCGAGACTTCGGTGGCGACCTGCAGGTTGATCCGTCCGCCCTCGAGCACGGTCGGCAGGAAGCCGACCGAGACGCCGAACTCCTTCTCCTCCAGCGTGACGGTGCGCCCACCGGCGCTGGTTTCCTGCGACACCGGGATGAAGATCTTGCCGCCGGCGAGGAAGCTGCCCTTCTGTCCGCTGATGGCCATCACGGTCGGTTCGGCGAGGATCTTCACGAGGCCGTCGGTCTTCTGCGCGTCGATGCCGAACTGGGTGGTGCCGGTGCCGAGCACCGGCTTGATCTCGCCGTTGACCAGCCGGACCGGTCCGGCGAAGCTGCTGACGGCCTGCCCGTTGGTTCCCAAGGAGCCCTCGATGGTCCCGTTGATCAGACCGCCTTCGGCGCCGCTGACCTGGCCGGCCATGGCACCCACACCGCCCAGCAGGCCGCTCAGCAGCTTCATCGTCTGGCCGTCGGCCGCCATGAAAGCGCGTGTGAAGTTGATGCCCCAGCGGTCGAGCAGCGCCTTCGACACTTCGGCCACCTTCACCTCCAGCATCACCTGCTGCGGCGCGCCGGTGGACAGCATGTTGACGATACGCGGGTTGGCGCCGGCCACGCTTGCGCCGCCGCTGGAGTTGCGCACGTAGGCGGTGGCCAGGTCGAGCACCCGCGACACGGCCGCCGCGTCGGTGACCGTGCCCATCAGCACCACCGAGTCGAAGGCCGATGCGACACGCACGCCGCGCTCCTCGGGCATCAGTTGGCCCAGTACGCTTTGCAGCGCACCGGTGTCCATCGTCACGACGACGTCGAAGGCGGTGCACTGGCCGGAGCGGTCGAGCAGAACCACGTTGGTCGAGCCGATGCTCTTGCCGAGGAGGTACACCTCGTTCGGACTCAGCAGCAGCACGTCGAGGTCGGCGACGCCGGGGCGCAGCGCCTCGGCTGCCGCCTCGCCCTCGTCGGCCTTCGTGTCCTTGGCCTTGTCCTTGGCCTCGGCCGGCCGTGCGGCGCGCGAACCGACGGGGTTGCCGAGCAGCACACGCGTGATCGGCGAGGGCGGCCGGATCACGGTGGACTTGCCGACGCTGACCTGGACCACCGGCGCGATTTCGACGCGGCCGCACGGCGCCATCACCTGCACCGGACTCGGCACGCCGCGCGACGGGTTGGCCGCGAGTTGCGCGCCGGCGCCGAGCGCGGGCGTTTGCGGTGTGAGCGCGACGGCGACGGCGAGTGCCGTCAGCGTGCGCCGCAGCAAGGTGACGAGCGCGGGCGGAAGGCAGTTTCGATGCAGGCGCATGGGGTCTCCGTGTGTCAGAAGCACTCGTTGGTTTTG
>DATKCI010000374.1:0-30197 GCA_035513255.1 Piscinibacter sp.
CGTTGGCGGCAACGGCGTGGCGCTGCGCAACATTCGCGATCGCCTCGCCGCGCGCTATGGTGGCGAGGCGTCGCTGGAACTGCTGCCCCTCACGCCCGGCATGCGCGCCACCCTCACGCTGCCCTGCCATCCGCCGCCCAATCCCACCCCATGACGACCGCCCTGATCGCCGACGACGAACCGCAGCTCGCCGCCTACCTGCGCGATCAGCTTGCGGCGTCATGGCCCGAGCTCGGCGTGCTGGCCATCGCCCGCAACGGGCTCGAAGCAGCTGAGCGCATCGCCGCGCTGCAGCCCGACCTCGCATTCCTCGACATCAAGATGCCGGGACTGAGCGGCCTCGAGGTGGCCCAGGGCATCGAGGGCCGCACGCGAGTCGTGTTCGTCACCGCCTACGACGACTTCGCGGTGCAGGCCTTCGAGCAGGAGGCGCTGGACTACGTGCTCAAGCCGGTAAGGGCCGATCGCCTCGCGAAGACGGTCCAGCGGCTGCAGCGCGCGCTCGCCGGCCCGCCGGCCGACGACGAACGGCAGCTCGAAGCGGTGCTGCGCCGGCTGCTTCCTTCGGCGAGGCCGGGTGCGTCGCCGCTGCGCTACGTGCGCGCGAGCCAAGGCGACATCACGCACCAGATCGACGTCGACGACGTGCTGTTCTTCCGCGCCGACGACAAATACACCTGCGTGCAGACGGCGGCCGCAGAGCACCTGATTCGCACGCCGATCGCCGAGCTCGCTGCGCAGCTCGACCCCGACAGCTTCGTGCAGGTGCACCGGTCGACCATCGTGAACCTGCGCCACGTGGCCGGCACGCGTCGCGACGAGGCGAGCCGACTGTTCGTGCGCATGCGCGCCCACCCGGCCGAACTGCCGGTGAGCCGGGCCTACGTGCACCGCTTCAAGTCGATGTGACCGGCATCCGGCTCGAAAGGCACGTGTCCGAAAACGGCGAGTAGAAAGCCGCCGCCTACCGATAATCGGCCGCATGGACCTCGACGCCGACGCCGCCTACCTCGTGCTGAAAGCACGCGATGCACGGTTCGACGGCCGGCTGTTCGTGGGTGTCACGTCCACCCGCGTCTATTGCCGTCCAATCTGCCGCGTGCGCACGCCCAAGCGCGAGAACTGCCGCTTCTTCACGACGCCGGCGCAAGCCGAAGCGCAGGCGTTCCGGCCCTGCCTGAAGTGCCGCCCCGAGATCGCCCCTGGCCCGGGGCTCGCGTGGACGGTGATGGACGCGTCGCGCACCCTCGCGCGCCAGTCCGCCGACTGGCTCGACGATCACGCGGCCGGCGGCGAAACGCCGCGGCTGTCGGTGCTGGCCTCGCGCCTCGGCGTCAGCGACCGGCATCTGCGCCGCATTTTCCAGGCCGAGCACGGGGTCACGCCGGTGCAGTACCTGCAGACGCGGCGGCTGCTGATGGCCAAGCACCTGCTGACCGACACCCGCCTGCCTGTGTCGCAGGTGGCACTGGCGAGCGGGTTCGCGAGCCTGCGCCGATTCAACGCAGCCTTTGCCGAGAACTACCGCATGAGCCCGAGCCGGCTGCGCGGCGCTGCAAGCGGCGATGAAGCTCCTGCGGCCGGCGAGGCCCTCACTGTCACGCTGGGTTTTCGCACGCCGTACGACACGGAGCGCCTCATGCGCTTCCTCGCGCAGCGGGCGATTCCGGGTGTCGAGCAGGTGGAGGGCACCCGCATCCGCCGCACGCTGCGCGCCGGCGTGATTGGCGCCCAGCCTGCCTGGATCGAGGCGAGCTTCATGCCAGCGTCGGCGCGGTTGCAGCTTCGCTTCGCGCCGGAACTCGCGCCGGTGAGCGCCAAGCTGGTGGGCGCCGTGCGCCGCTGGCTCGACCTGGACGCGGCGCCGCAGGCGATCGACGACGCGCTCGCGGTGCTGCCCGGCAGCCAAGGCCTTCGGCTGCCCGGCAGTCTCGACGGGTTCGAGCTCGCGGTGCGCGCGGTGCTCGGCCAGCAGGTCACCGTCGCGGCGGCGCGCACGCTCGCGTGCCGCGTCGTCGCACGTTTCGGCGACAGCGTGGTCACGCCGTGGGCGGGCGTCGACCGCTGCTTTCCAGCGCCGCAGTGCATCGCCGCCGCGCCGGTCGAGCAGGTCGCCGCGCTGGGCATCGTCCGCACCCGTGCCAACGCGATCGTCGAACTCGCGCGCGCCTGGCCGCAGCTGTCGCAGCGGCTCGCGCCGAACCAGCCGGCCCAGCCGCTGATCGAGGCGCTGTGCGCGCTGCCCGGCATCGGCCCGTGGACCGCGCACTACATCGCGATGCGTGCGCTGAGCTGGCCCGATGCCTTTCCGCCGCAGGACGTGGCCGTGCTGAAGGCGATGAAGCGGCTCTTCGGCAGCACGACGCAGCGCGAAGCCGACACGCTGGCCGAGGGCTGGCGGCCGTGGCGCGCCTACGCGGTGCTGCGCCTGTGGAACAGCCTGGAGATCACGCCATGAGTTTTGCCGTCCGCTCGGTTCATGCGGCCTGCACCGCGCAAGCCACGTTCGCATCGCCGCTCGGCGCGATGCTGCTGGCGCGCACGGCCGGTGGCCTTGCCGGCGTGTGGTTCGACGGGCAGAAGGACCATCCGGGTGTGCTCGCGGCGCCGCAGCATCCGCACGATGCGCTGCTCGCCGAGGCGGCTGCGCAACTCGCCGACTACTTCGCCGGCCGCCGCCGGGTCTTCGACCTGCTGCTCGATCTGCATGGCACCGGCTTTCAGCGCAGCGTCTGGCAAGCGCTTCTCGGCATCGGTGCGGGCCGCACGCGCAGCTATGGAGAGATCGCGCGCGATCTCGGCTCGCCGAACGCGCGGCGGGCCGTCGGCGCCGCGGTCGGCAAGAATCCGGTGTCGGTCATCGTGCCCTGCCACCGCGTGATCGGCAGCGGCGGCGCGCTCACCGGCTATGCTGGCGGCATGGCGCGAAAGCAGGCACTGCTCACGCTCGAAGGCGTGCCGCTTTGAACCGCAGGGAGTCGACTTGAAACCATCCGATCTGTCGGAGCTGACGGCGCTGGCCGCGCTGTGGGGCGCCTCGTTCCTGTTCATGCGCATGGGGGCCGCCGAATTCGGCCCGGTGGCGCTGGCCGCCGTGCGC
Source organism: Piscinibacter sp. (assembly GCA_035513255.1). Taxonomy (GTDB): domain Bacteria; phylum Pseudomonadota; class Gammaproteobacteria; order Burkholderiales; family Burkholderiaceae_C; genus Albitalea. The sequence continues at coordinate 3,101 of DATKCI010000374.1, forward strand.
GTGACCGGCGCGGCACTGTTCCTGTGGCCGCTGCTCAGGCTGCGCGGCCAGACCGATGCGCTGCGTGTGCATTGGCGGCCGATCTTCGTCGTCGGCATCATGAATTCCGCCGTGCCGTTCCTGTGCTTCAGCTATGCGGCGCTGTCGATCACGGCGGGCTTGTCGTCGATCTTCAATGCCGCCACCCCGCTGTTCGGCGCGGTGATCGCCTGGCTCTGGCTGAAGGACACGCTGACGCCGTCGCGCATGCTCGGTCTTGCGATCGGGTTTTCGGGCGTGCTGTGGCTCGCATGGGGAAAGGCGAGTTTCAAGCCGGGCGGCTCCGGCTGGGCGATCGTCGCGTGCCTGGTCGCCACTTTGTGCTATGGCCTTGCGGCCAGCTATGCGAAGAAGCGGCTCGGCGGCGTGCCGCCGCTGGCGTTGGCCACCGGCAGCCAGCTCGCCGCGGCGCTGGTGCTGGCAGTGCCCGCACTCGTGTGGTGGCCGCAGACGATGCCGTCCGCCGCCGCATGGACTGCCGCCGCCCTGCTCGCGGTGGCATGCACCGGCGTCGCCTACGTACTGTTCTTCCGGCTCATCGCGCACGTCGGTCCGGCGAACGCGATCGCGGTCACGTTCCTGATTCCGGTGTTCGCGGTGGGCTGGGGCTGGCTGTTCCTCGACGAAGGACTGACCGGCGCGATGGTGGTGGGATGCGCCGTCATCCTGCTCGGGACCGGTCTCTCCACCGGCGTGCTGAAGCTGTCGTCGTGGGCGCCGGCGGCACGGCGCTGACACAGACGGAAATAAGCCCACACCGCTGTTGCCGCATTGCAGCGAACAACGCTTGCATTGGCTGGGGACTCGACTAGACTGGTCGAATGCTGCATTGCAGCAATCTTCCCCCAACCAGGAGTTTTTGCCATGTTCACCACCGAACAACTGCTCAATGCCCAGAAAGCCAACGCCGCCACGCTGTTCGGCCTGAGCACCACGATCTTCGAGGGCATCGAAAAGCTTGCCGCCTTGAACCTGCAGGCCATGAAGGCCAGCATGGACGAGGCCACGCAGACGGCCCATGCGGCCGCTTCGGCCAAGGACCCGCAGGCGCTGCTGGCGCTGCAAGCCGGCCTGCTGCAGCCGGCCGCCGAGAAGACGGCCGCCTACAGCCGTCAGGTGTATGAAATCGTCGCCGCGACCAGCAAGGAAGTCACCGGCGTGCTTGAATCCACGGCGGCGGAAACGCAGCGCGCGCTGGTGTCGCTCGTCGATGCGGCGATGAAGAACGCGCCTGCCGGTTCCGAGAGCCTGGCCACGCTGATGAAGTCGGCAGTCGCCTCGGCCAACGACGCCTACGAGAACCTGCAAAAGAGCGGCCGGCAGATGGCCACCGCGGCCGAAGAGAACGCCGCCGCCTTCACCGCGTCGACGCTGAAGTCGGTCCCGACCGGCAAAGGCCGGCGAGCGGCCTGACCGGGGCCCGGTGGTCCGCCGAGGCGGGCCACCGGCTCAGCCGTGCGCCGCATCCGTCATGAGGCCGGCACGATGGAGCAGCCGCCCCCCGCCTTGCAGCCGCCGGTCGACGGATGGGTCGGCACCGTCGAGCTGCCGGGTTACCGGGCGGACCGCATCGTCGCCAAGCTCGATCTTCTGCCCGAGGTCGACCCGGACCACCTGTACTTCGACCTGCTGCTGCTCGACCCGCAAGGCCGCACGCAGGACAACCACTCCGGTCCTTGTCTCGCGATGAAGCGCAGCCTCTCGCTGGAGGAACGCTCGTGCTTCGTACGCGTGGTCGCCGAGCTGGTCCGCCACCTGGCCGAGGAGCCGCGCGGCCTCAGCGGCGTCGCCCGCGCGCTGGCCTTCATCCGGGAAAACGGCGTGGGCATGGGGCGGCTGGTCGCCGCCGCACAGATGCTGGACGAGGACTGCAGCGAGCGCGCCGTGACGCGCGGTCTCGGACACATGCTGCAGTTGTGCCTGGGCGCCGACGAGGCACCCACCGCGATGCGAGAGGTCGTGGCCGGCCTGGCGCGAAGCTCCGGCTTCGGTGCCCTCGATGCACCGGCGCCTCTCAAGGAAACGCCGGGCCGCTCGCAAGTTTCCTTGACCCCAAGGGCCACAAAGGGGCCCCTCGTGGCCCTTGGGGGCCTGACGCGAAGCGGCAGGTTTGGGGGCGCTCAGATCCCGCCGCCGCTCGGCTTCGACGAACGGGTCGAAGCAATCAACGACAGCGGGCTGGTGTCGCAGGTCGGCTACGTCGTGCGCACCGTCGGAAAGAGCCGCGCTCGACATTTCCTGCGCGAGACGACCGACTTTCACCTCGTGCCGCAGCCCGAGATGTTCGGGTTCTGATGCGTCGGCCTTCCGGCCCGGCTCACTGGCGCGGGTACACGAGGTCGGCGCGGCGGTTCTGCGACCACGCCGACTCGTCTTGGCCTTGGGCCATCGGCTTTTCTTCGCCATAGCTCACCGGCTCCATCTGCGTGTCCTTGATGCCGTAGATCTTCAGCGCGCGCGCCACCGATTCGGCACGACGCTGCCCGAGCGCGAGGTTGTATTCGGCGCTGCCGCGCTCGTCGGCATTCCCTTCGATGCGGACCGCGAGGGCCGGCTGGCTCGAGAGGTACTTGCCGTGACGCTCGATGAGGCCAAGGTCTTCGTTCTTGACGGCGGAGTCGTCGAACTCGAAGTAGACGCTGCGCTGCATCGAGATCGGACTCTTCGGGTCCAGGTGGGCCGGCAGCGTGACCGTGCTCACCGTCGATGAAGCGGTGCCCTGGGCCGATGCGTCCGGCGCCGGCGCCGGCGCGGCTGCAGGCGGTGCAGCCGCTGCGGTCGACGTCGTGTCCGTGGGAGTGCTGCTGCAGCCAGCGATCAGCGCGCCGCAAGAAATCAGCATGCCAAGGTGGATGGTCTTCATTCGATGGTCTCCGTGGGGATATGAGGCGGACGATCACTCGCTTCGCCTGACGGCGTGGAGCAGCGGGCCCAACGATCAGGTCTCGCCGCGGCACTATACCGCGCGACCCTGTTTCATTTCATTGCAAATGAAGCATCTGCATGCGCGGGGCTCATGTTTCCCGCGGCCGGAGATGGAGTTGGCTCCCGGTGCGCCGGGAGCCAACACGTCACGCGACCTTGACGTTGACGCGCCGCGTGCGCGCCCCCTCGGCCTTGGGCAGCTCGACGCGCAACACGCCGTCGCGATAGCGGGCTTGGGCCTTGTCGCCCTGTACCTCCACCGGCAACGGCACCTCGCGGCGGAAGCTGCCGTAGGCGCACTGCACCAGTCGGTAGTGGCCCTTGCTGGCCTCGTGCTCGAAGCGTTTCTCGCCGCGCACCGTCAGCACGTCGTCGCACAACTCCACGTCGAAGTCCTCGCGCCGCATGCCTGGCGCCTCGAGTCGCACGACGACCTGGTCGTCGTCGTCGAATACATCGGCCGCCAGGAAGGCCCAGCTGCTCATCGTCGGCAGTTCGTTGGCCGGCGCTTCGCCGGCAGCGGCGGCGCTGCCGGGCTTGAAGCGCGTCAGCGCGCCGGTGGCGCGTTCGCTCAGTTCACGCCAGCCTTCGGACAGCGACTCCCACGCGTGCTCGATGCCCTCTTTCCATTTCGGCTTGTTCATGGTCGTCCTTTCGCTTCGGTCAGCCAGCCTGGGCTGGCGATAGCCGGTTTGCGAAATGAATATATTGGCCGCCGCAGCCAATTCAAGGGATCGAACGCATGTCTGGACGATGGATCGCGGCGCTGCTGGTGGCGCTGGCCGCTGGCAGCGCCGGCGCGCAAGACGCCGTGTGGATCGGCCGCTTCGATGCCGCCGCCGCGGTCCCGCCGCCGCCGTGGCGCGTGGTCCAGCTCGACCGCGGCGTGCCGCCCACCCTCTACCGCGTGCGCCTGTGGGATGGCGTGACGGCCGTCGAGGCGGACGCCGACCGCAGCATGGCGTTGCTCGCAAGGCCGATCGAGTTCGACCTGCGGCCCACGCCGGTGCTGTGCTGGCGCTGGCGAGTCGACGCGCCGCTGAAGACAGCCGACATGACGCGCCGCTCGGGCGACGATTTCGCCGCGCGCGTCTACGTCGCCTTCAGGATCCCGAGCGAGGACATGGACCTCGTGACGCGGTTGAAGCTCGGCGTCGCGCGTGGCACCTGGGGCGACGCGTTGCCCGACGCGGCGTTGAACTACGTCTGGGACAACCGGCACGCGCAGGGCACCCGCCGGCGCAACGCCTACACCGACCGCGCCGAGATGATCGTCGTGCGCTCCGGCGCCGCGCAGGCCGACGCCTGGGTGCAGGAGCGCCGCGACGTGCTTGCCGATGCCCGGCAGGCGTTCGGCTCCGACCGTCTGAGCGCCACGCTGCTGGCCGTGGCGACCGACACCGACAACACCGGCGAACGCGCGCGCGCCGGTTTCGCCGACCTGCACTTCGTGCCGCGCGACCAGCCCTGCATCGATGCGAAGTAGTCAGCCGCGAAACGGATGCGCCAGCAGCGCCCAGGTCTCGGCCGGCGCCGGCACGCCGTATGCGCCCCGCACACCGACCTGGCGGACCGCCCCGTCGCGCGGGTAGTGGAAGGTGCCGAAGACCTGGTCCCACAGTGGCAGCGCGGAGCCGAAGTTCAGCGCCTCCTCGACGCGCACGCTGTGGTGCCAGCGGTGCAGCTCGGCCGTGCCGATCACGTAGTTCAGCCAGCCCATGCGGCCGCGCGTGTTGGCATGCGCGGCAAAGGATTGGGCCTGTCCGAACAGAAGCGCCATCAGGATGGCCTCGGGGCTGAACCCGAGCAGCCACAGCGGCAGCAGGCGGACGAGCTTGCGCAGCAGCACGTTCACGGGATGCGTCGTGAAGTTGTTGCTCGTGTTCACCGCCTCCATCCGGTGATGCACGACGTGCACGCGCCACAACCAGCCGCCGCGGTGGCTCAGCCGGTGCAGCGCGTAGTCGCCGAGTTCGGCGATGACCAGCGCAAGCACGACCCCGGCGGCCAGCGGCAGCGTGGCCACCGGTCCGGACACGGGCCACCACATCGCCGCGCCGAGCGCCGCGGCGCGAAGCAGCAGGTCGGCCGCGGCATCGGCCACCGCATTGGCGCCGAAGAAGCTCGCGTCGCGCTGGAGGTCGTTCGCGCTCGGCCGCCAGGCTTCCCGGTAGGGGGCGAACCGCTCCCACAGCATCAGCCAGCCCACCGTCAGCACGAGACCGATCACCAGCGTTGGAAACGGCGACATCGAAAACTGGTGCGCCCCCCAGGCGAGTGCACCGGTCAGCGCCAGCAGGCCCAGGTGCGCCCAATTTGGGTCGAATCGTGAAGAAGAGCGGATCGGCGTTGTCATCGGGAAGGAAGTGTCAGTGGCGTGGCGGGCAGAATGACGCGCCCGGCGGCATCCCGCATTGCCCGCGGTTAACTGACAGCCCCATGGACCCCGACTGGTTGACCTGCCTGGCCTGCGCGCCCCACGCGACGGCCCGATTGAACGAAGACCCAGCCCTCGCGGCGCGCTGGATCGCGCTGCCTCGGCGCCGGCTGAGCCCTGGACAGTGCCTGCACCCGGCCGGTCAGCCGGTGCGGGCGAGCTGGTTCGTCGAAGAGGGGTTGGTGCGCAGCGTCGTGCGCGACACGCGCGGACGCGAGCGCAACACCGGCTTCCACGCGGAATGCAGCTGGATCGGCGCCGGCGTTCCGCCGTATCCCGCGGTCAGCGTCGCCGGCATCGAGGCGATCGAGGCGTCGCGCGTGGTCGAACTCGGCCATGGCGAACTGCAGGCCTGGCTGGCCGAGATGTCGGCGGTGGGCGACATGCTCGCCGATGCGCTGCGCTTCGCTTTCGCCCGACAGGCGGCGCGCGAAGCCGAGCTGCTGCTGCTGACGGCGACGCAGCGCTACCAGGCCTTCGTGTCGAACCAGCCGGCCCTGGCCGCGCGGCTGCCACAGCACCAGCTCGCGATCTACCTCGGCGTCACTGACGTCGGCCTGTCGCGCATCCGCGCGCGGTTGGGCCTCACGCCGGCAGGGCGGGCGCGCCGCGGTGCCGGCTGAGCCGCAGCCGATGACGCCATCCGGCGATTCCACCGCAACTACCGGAGTGCCTGCTTCGCGCAGCCGGAGATGCTTCGCGCTTCGCAACCAACGAAGCTCGGGACGGCGTTGCAAGACCGGTTGCTGAGCGAAACCGCCGTCGATCGCGTGGAGAGCATCCGAGCGAGCCATTCGGCGTACTTTTCTCAGCCGGACCTGCTCGCGCAGACCATCCTCGCAGTCGCGGGGCCATGACATGCGCGAATTCGGCGCGTGATGCCGGCGCGCGCCGCCCGTACCCCCAACTTGCAGTGCGATCTCCCTAGGTTTCGGTGTAGCCGGGCCTGCATGTCGTGCATACGCTGGCGGCACGCATCGCGGCCCACGACGGCCGCGTCCTTTACCCTGCCCGAGGAGACCTCCATGCACCGTACGAGCTTCCGATCCTTCGCCGCCACGCTCGTGATGGCCGCCGCGTTGCCCGCTGCCGCCGCCACGTCCGGCTACTCCGAGACCTGGGACAACGCGGGCGACCTCGCCGGCTGGTTCCCGAACACGGTCGACAGCATCGTCACCAACCCGGGCGCCGGCGGCAACCCGGGCGGTTTTCTCGAAACCCTGCGTTCGGGCCCCTTCCCGATCGGCGCGGCCACCGACCTTGCCGACGCCACCGGCAGCTTCGCCGGCATGGTGTGGACGGCAAACGTCGATCTGATCGGTCTGGGCGGCACGTCGAGCGACGTGTGGCTGCGCTTTCGCTTCCAGGACGCGGCGCACAACGGCTGGCGCTACCGGCTCACCGGCGCACTGACCGACAGCTGGGAGACTTTCAGCGTCACCTTCGACACGAGCTGGAGCGACGTCGATGCGACGGCCAACGGGTGGGAGACCGACCTCCCGGGCGGCTTCGGCAGCGTGAGCTGGGCCGAAACGATGGGCGACGTGTTCACCACCGAGATCCGCATCGACGGCAACCGCTCGCTGGCGGCGGGCATCGACAACTTCTCGCTCGCGGCCGTGCCGGAGCCCTCGACCTACGCGCTGATGGGGCTGGGCCTGGGCGCGATCGGCTGGTTCGCACGCCGCCGGCGCGATTGAATCGACCGCCGCTCAGCGGCTGGTGGCGAAGAACTGCGCGCGGATCGTCACGCTCTCGGTCCACACGTCCTGGTCCGACAGGCGGGACAGCGCCAGCAGGATCTGGCTCTTGGACGCCAGCACCGCGATCACGCTGAACGGCGCCACGGCATACAAGGCCTGCAGCTCGGCCGCCCGCGACGGGCGGTCGACCGCAACGATCAGGCGCTGTCCGTCGACCATCAGCGGCAGCGCCCGATGCCGCACCGCCATTCGCAGCGGCAGTTTGCGCGCGACGGCGACGTCGATCGGAAAGCGCGTGAGATCGACGAGCGGATAGCCCATCTTGTGGGCGATCGCCGTCTGCAGATCGGCCTTGGAGATCACGCCGAGCGCGACGAGCCGTTCGCCGAGCGGCATGTCGCCCAGCGGCTCGGTGAGCGCACGATCGAGCTGGGCCTGCGTGAGGAAACCGAGGTCGAGCAGCGACTGGCCGATCGGCTGCACCGCCATGCTTCGCTGGCGCGCGATGGCGGCGAGCAGCTCTCGCGGCCCGCTGATCCACTTCTCCGCGGCCAGATCCAGCGCCGTCGGCCCGAACTCGCATCGCGTGTAGGCCCATCGCGGTACGAACACGCGACCCAACGAGTAGCCATCGTCACCGGGGAGGAAGAGGTACAGCCCTTCGGCGGACTCGACGTGTCCTGCGCTGCGGCCCGTTCGCGCACCTGAAGCGTCGCCGATCGACAGCCGGTAGCTGCGTTCCTGCGCGGCCAGCGGCGCGCGCTCCGCCCGCCCGCCGGGCGCCTGGTGGTCGGACTTCAACGGCGTGGTCAGCGTGAGGCTGCGAAAGCGCGAGAACGGCAGCGCGAGGGCCTCGCCGTCCGGGCCGGTGCGAAAGGCAAGGCTGCCGGCCGCCGGGTCCATGCGGAGCATGAAGCCCTCGACGGCGGCGCCAGACGGCGTTTCGAGGCGGCACGGCTGCGCGGCATCGTTGCCGGGCGGCGGCACGTGGCGCCAGTCGTACGGTGGCGCGGGCCACGCCCACGCATCGGCGGGTTCGTCGATGAGGACGGGAAACGGCGGCAGGAAGTCGAGGTCGGACACGTCGGTAATGCAGACAGGGACCGAGGGGCCGACGGACAGCGGCGGCCCAACACGCACCATACACGGGCAGCGGGCGCAGGGGTTGTGAAGAAAGTCCGCGAAACTAGCGAAGCGCCATCAACAGCACGCCGGTGGCGCCCAGCGCCGCAGTCCAGGCATGACGCGGCGCCGTGCCGATCAATAGGCGAGGATGCATCGCGACGCCCCGACACACACCGGTGGCGATGAGGCCGGTCGTGATCAGCATCGCAGCCGTGTGGACGCCGACGGCCGCCAGCGCCAGCACCAGCGAGCCCGACGCGGTGATCTTGCGCGCCGGACCGTCGCCAAGGCACAGCGGCACGAGCGCCGGTACCAGCATCAGCCCGGCCCCGTGCGCGGTGGCCATCAGGAAGGACCAGAGCGCGATGCCGGCGTGCCCGGCCTGCGCGCTGATGGACGTGTGCGGCCCGGTACCGCGCAGCCAGCGGTACGCCGCCGCACCGACGAGCAGCGCGCCGGCCAGGCGCTGGACCAGCGCGCGGTCCAGCGCCATGCCCAGTGCCAAAGCGCCCGCGACGACCGCGACCGACGCGGCGTGCCCGATGGCAATGGGCAGCAGCGCACGCAGAGCCTGCGCGCCACCGCCCTCGCGCACGCCCCATGCGGCGGCGAACATCCAACCGTTCGCCGGGCTCAGTCCATGGAAGGCGCCGAGGCCCGCGATGGCCATCCAAGGCCACAGGTTCGCCATCGCGCATGCATCCGGACAAGGCGAGGCAGGTTCAGGCGTGTGCTTCGCAGCACGAGCTGGCTGCCGATCCCGCCTTGGCCGAGGGTTCCGGCTCGTAGCGGTCGTGGTGACGCACCCATTGCATCGTGTAGCTCAGCGCGTCCTCGTCGCGGCCCTTGGGCGTGAGATCCAGCATGTCGTAGGTGCCCATCATCACTTCGACGCCGCGCCCATAGGTCGAGTAGGTGTGGAAGACATCGCCCGCTTCGTCCTTGTAGAACACGCTGATCCCTGGCAGTTCCTCCGACAGCTGGCGCCACGCGCCGTAGTTGTAGTGGAGCTCGCCTTGGGCCAGCTCTTCCGGCGTGAAGGTGACGCCGAAATCTCGGTTGAAGTCGGTGCCGTATGAGGACACCCACTTGAACTGCCAGCCCATGCGCTGGCGAAAGCGCTCGATCTCGGCCAGCGGCGCCCGCGAGACGACCCGCAGCGTCACGTCGCGCTGCGCGAGGTGCACGTTCATGCCGTCGATGTGGTCGGCCATGAAGGAGCAGCTCGGGCAACCTTGCTCCCACCCCGGGCCGAACATGAAGTGCTGCACCATCAGCTGGCGGCGGCCCTCGAACAGCTCGGTGAGTGTGCGCCGGCCCTCGGGTGTGTCGAAGACGTAGTGCTTCTCGACCCGCTCCCATGGCAGCGCGCGGCGCTCGGCGGCGATCTGGTCGCGCAGGCGCGTCAGCTCCTTTTCGCGCGCCAGCAGCGCCTTGCGCTCGGCGATCCATCGTTCCGTGGACACGACGGGATGGTCCACGGTGCTGGTATCGGCAATGGCGGTGTTCATTGTGTGCTCCTTGGCTCGAAGAGCCGTTTCGGGTTGGGGGTTCATGCTCTCTCTCCTTTCGGACGCCTCACGGCGCGGACCTTTCCGCTCGGTCCGCCGCCGCAATAGAAGAGGTCTGCGCCGTCGGATTCCATCCCGCTGACGCCGGTGCCGCTCGGCATCTCGAGCCGCTCGAGCACGGCGCCGCTTCGCGGGTCGATGCGGCGGATGTCGCTCTCGTCGCCGTCCCAGGTGCCGTGCCACAGCTCGCCGTCGACCCAGGTCACGCCGGTGACGAAGCGGTTTGACTCAATGGTGCGCACAATGGCGCCCGTCTCGGGATTGATCTGGTAGATCTTGCGATCGCGGTACTGCCCCACCCACAGGCTGCCTTCGGCCCAGGCGAGGCCCGAGTCGCGGCCGCCGCCGGGCGCCGGGATCGACGCCAAGACGTCGCCGGAGGCGGGATCGATCTTGTCGATGCGCGTTTCCGCGATCTGGTAGAGGTGCGTGCCGTCGAAGGCGGTGCCGGCGTCGGCGGCGCGGTCGAGCGTGCGCGCGAGCTGGCCGCTCTCGGGATCGAAGGCGACCAGCTTCGATCCGGTGGCGGCCCAGACATGCTGTCCGTCGTGGGTGATGCCGCCGATGTTGTCGGCACCGGCGAACGGGCCGTATTCGCGCACGATCTCGGCGGCGCGCGCCGGCACTTGCGGTTTTGACTTGCCTGTCTTGTCTTGGGTCGTCGTCATGTCGTCTGGCTCCGTTCGGCGCTTCGGTGCAGCGCCCGCCAGACGAAATCTACGTGAGCGGCAGCGCAGCGGGGAGTAACAAGATCGTCGTGAATCCGGCCAGTGGCGGTGACAGCCAGCGCTGTGCGCGCGCCCGCCCGATCGCGCGCACACGCCCGCCGGCCTCCAGCTCGACGAGCGCGCGCTGAATCGTGCGCTGGCTGGCTCCGAGGGCCAACGCGAGGGCCGAGGTGGACCACGCCGCGCCGTCGGCCAACAGCGCCAGCAGCGACGCCTCATCGCCGTCGATCGGTGGCATCAAGACGGCGACGGCGCGTTCGCCGTGCGGCGTGAGCGCAAAGCCGCGCGCGCTGGCGTCGATGCGCGCGAGCGGCGCGGCGAGCGCGCGCAAACGGCCGATCTCGACACGCAGCCGCACCCGGTGCGTCTCGTCGGGCCGGTGAGTGCGGAACGCGCGAGCGATCAGGGCGTCCCGATCGACGTCGCCGGGCCACGCCTCGGCGAGCACGCGCGCCAACGCGAACAGCACCGGCCGGCGCGCCAGCGGCAGCCAGGTGGCGCCGGCGCGCAGGCCGTGGCGGCAGGCGTCGACCACCAGCGTGCCCGAGTCGAGGAGCGCTTCCACCTCGTCGAGGCGCAGCGGCTGTTCGTGGCTCGGGTGGAAGCGCCGGGCGGCAGGACGATCGAGCGTGGCGCGCGCCTCGGCCACCTCGGCGACGAGCGCGGGCACGCCCGCGCGATCGGCCGCCTCGTGGGCGCGGACCAGTGCCGCCTGCGCCGCTGCGGTGCGCAACGAGCGCAGCGCCAGCTCGGCCGCGGCCATTTCGCCCACCGCCCGCAGCGACGGTGGCAGGCCGCTCGCATCGAGGCCGTCCAGCGAGGATGCGGCCTCGTCGAGGCGGCCGAGCAGCAGCAGCCGGCGCACCGCGATCAGGCGTGCGTGCAGCGCGTTGGCGTGATCGGCGCGCACCTCGAGCGTGGCCGACGCGGCCACCAGCGCGTGCGGCGAGCCGCCGAGGTCGCGCATCGCGAGGGCCACCTCGGCCTCTGCGACGACGCAACGCGCGCGGGCCAGCTCCTCATGGTCGCCAAAGCCGCGGGCGGCGCGCCGCAGCAGCTCGCGGGCGCGCGGGTGCTCGCCGAGCTGGGCCATGGCGATGCCGCGCAGCGCGAGTGCCGGCGGGTCGTCGCGCAGGGCGACACGTTTGAGGGCGCCGAGCGCGTCGCCGGCAACGAGGGCACGCGCGGCGGCGGCGATCAGCGAGTCCATCGCCGCAGGTTACCGCGCGGCGGCCGGAGTCGCGAGAGCGGCCGATCCGTCAAGCCGCCGCAGCAGCACACTTCCTGACCGTCTCCCACGTGCGCGTCGTCACCTCGGTGCCGAAGGTCTTCTCGATCACCGTCATGAACACCGCGCCGCGCGGGCTTGGAACATAGGCGGAGAAGACCTCGCTGCCATTCACCGCGACGATGCGCGCGCCGTCGAATTCGAGCGGCAGCGAAAGCCTGGCCTTCGGCGGCTCGCGCAGGAACGTGACGACGCGTTTCGCGTTCGCCGGCAAGCGGAATTCGGCGTAGGGGTCGGCCTCGAGCAAGTCGCGCAGCGCACTGCCGGGCCGCACTAACGTTTGGAACGTGCGCCCCAGTTCCTTCGTCATCGCCGCTTCCGCCTTGCGTTCGAGCGTGCGGGCGGCCGCGGCACGCGCGCTGAAAACGACGTTGCCGCTCGAAAGCAGCGTCTTCACGTCACTGAAGCCAGCGGCCTCGAAGCAGCGCTTCAGCTCCGGCATCTTTGCGTTCATCGGGCTGACGCCTCGCAGGAAGGCAACGTAGCGAGTCATGACAGATCCTTCGAACCTGAATTCCGCGGTGCCGGTTACGCCGCCTGAAGCAGGAACTCGACCTTCACCGCCTCGAACGGGAACTCGATTTCGCCACTTTCCGTTCGGCTCAGTACGCCTGCTGACAGCAAGGCCGTCACGTCACCGTGCACTGCCTTGACATCGCGGTTCACGCGACGGGCCGCCTCACGAATGGAAACCGGGCCGGCGCCACAGAGCGCCTTGAGCAATTCCCAGCGCTTTGCAGTCAGCACTTGCCAAAGAAGTTCTGGCGCCGCGAAGCTGATGCGAGCCGACCGAGAGCCTTTGCCACTCTTCCACGCTTTCGTGAAATCGGCCATGGCCTCAGATGGAGGCCGTACGTCAAGAGTCACTGTTTTCACGGTTCCACCTCGCAATGTCGGCCTGAAAGGCCGCGATCAGTTTGTCGGGATCAGTGAAGGCGTAGCTGGCTTCCTTGCTTCCGTAGTGTCGATGATCCTGTCGCCTATCGTGTCAGGATGTTGACGGAGAAGCCATCAATGCACCCATGCCGTTTTCGGGCACGAGTGCCCCACCGATCGCCGCGTCGATGCCCTTGTGAAAGCGCACCACCTCGTGTTCGAGGCGGCCCGCATGCAGGCCTGTGTTCGCGCCGCTCAGCAGGCCCCGCTGTATCGCTACGGCGGTGGCGATGTCCTCTCGCTGGAAGACCGTCTTCTCGATCAGCTCGAAGGTCTTTTCCCAATGCGGGATCCAGTCGTCGCCGCATCGATCGGGCGGGATCAGCATCGTGTGCACCCAGCGGACCCTGTCGGCGGCCGGCGCGAACATGCCGATGAGGCTGACGTAGTCCGGGTGCCAGATCAGGAACGTGTTCGGGAACAGAAACTGCGTCGGCGTGGCGAGCTTGCACAGCGCACTGCGGTCGCGCGGCGGCTCGAAGGCTTCGAACGCGGCGCGCCGAGCCACCAGCGAGTCCTGGTGGGGACCGGCGTGCAGATTGACGATGTAGGCATCGGCGAAGAATGGGTAGATCGTGTCGCGATGCAGCACGCGGATGTGATAGCCCTCCAGGAACGCGTCGACCGTCAGTTTCCAGTTCGCCGCATACACACGATCGACCTTGCGGAACACTTTCATGTCGGCCAGGCCCAGCCACTGCAGATGCGCGTCGAGTCCTTGCAGGAAGGCCTCGGCCGAAAACGCCGGCCCGGGCGTTCGCTTCACGAAGATCAGCCCGCCCGCTTCGGCGCAGGGCAGTTCGACCAGATTCAGCGTGGCCGGATCGATGCCGTCGAAGGTCTCCGCATGCAGACGGTGGCGCAGCCGCCCGTCGAGTTCGTAGGTCCACGCGTGGTACGGACAGACCAGGGCCTTGCACGGTTTGGCCCGCGCCGGCTCGGGCCCCTCGGCAGTGACCAGCGCCATGCCCCGATGCCTGCAGACGTTGAAGAAGGCGCGGGCGCGGCCATCGCGCGACCGTGTGATGACGATGGGGACGCCGAGCGCATCGAACGGCAGTGCCGATCCGGCGGGAACCTCCGAGCTGTGGGCTGCGGCGATCGGCCAGTGCGCGAAGATCGTGTCCTGCTCGCGTTGCCAATGAACGGCGTCGGTGTAGTGGCTGACGGGCACGGTGCCGGCCTCGGCGCCCATCTCGCGGATGCCGGTCGAGCGGAACCGGTCGAGTCGCTGAATCAGGTCGGCCAACGTGGCCGGCAACGGAACGGCGTTCTGCATCGTCATGTCGGAAACTCCCGGTCCTCGTCCGAGCCGGACACGGCTCGAACGGCGGAATGACTTTACGTTCGATGTGCAAAGAGGGTGTTCGGGTTCAGGTTGTCGACACCGCCCGCGCGTCGGCGGGCGGTTTTCACTCGCGGCGGCGGCGTGGCCCGCCCCCTTCTCGACAGTCAGCTCGAGGCCGTGGCAGGGTGCTGTTCAGTTTTGACGAACGCCTTGCGGCGGTCGCGCTGAAGCCCGAAGATCGGCCCGCGGGCTGCCGCGAGCGCCCGGTTCGAGCGGCAGTGGTTGCCGCTCATTGCCTCTGCGTCATGCGTGAACCATGAACTTGATCGTCAAGCCGCGCCGCAAGCCGTCGCAGTCCCGTGCCTGGATGACCTCGGGCGCCATTCAGGATGCCTTCGTGCTGCTTCTGGTCGAGCGCGGGTACGACAGCGTGTCGATGCGGGACATCGCAGCGGTCGCGGGCGTCGGCCTGGGCACGCTGTACGTTTACTTCCCGGGAAAGGACTCCATCGCGGCGGTCACCGTGCGCACTCGCCTGCGCCGACTCGCCGCAATCGTGGAGGTGGCCGCGGCCGCCTCCGGTCCGCGCAAGCTCGACGAGACGGTTCGGGTTCTCGCCGGTGCACACGTTCGACCCTTGCTCAGTCGATCTGCCGAATGGCGCGCGCTCTTGTTCCTGGAGCGCCGCATCTCGTCTCCCGCGGTCTATCGCGAGCTGTACAAGGAATTCGTCGCTTCGTTCCGCAATGCCTTCGTGGCCGCATCGGATTGGCCACCGGCATTCGACGCCGAACGCATCGCCTTGAATGCGTTCGCCATCGTCGACGCCATCACCAAGCACGCGTTGCTCGTGCAGGACACCTGCCCCGATGTCGACGAACTCGTGGGCGACGTGGAGTGTGCGGTGATCGGGTACCTCCAGTCGGCTGTGGAAAGATGAGTGCTACCGGACATCGACATCCATGAACCATCCCTCCCCTGCCCTCGACGCTGCGGCCATCGCCGCCGAAGCCCTTGCCGCCGGAGATCGTGTTCGGGCTGGCGGCGGCTCCTACCGCCGGCATGGACGAAGCGGCATTGCTCGACTGCATCGACTGGGTGGCCCACGGTTTCGAGATCGTGCAATCGGTCTTCCCCGGCTGGAAGTTCGCAGCGGCCGACACCGTCGCGGCTTTCGGGCTGCACGGTGCGCTGCTGATCGGGCCACGGCATCGCGTTGCGCCGCACCGCGATCGGTGGCTCGCGACGCTGTCGTCGTTCGAGCTCGATCTCTGCTGCGACGGCACCATCGTCGATCGGGGTCAGTCCGCCAATGTGCTCGATGGGCCGCTGCTGGCACTGCGCCACCTCGTGGAGCTGCTCGCGTCCGATCCGTCGCAGCCGGCGCTGGCGACCGGCGAAATGATCACAACGGGAACGCTCACGCGCGCCTTTCCGGTCGGTCGCGGGCAGACATGGGCCACGGCATTGCGCGGCATTGCGCTCGACGGAATCAGCGCGTCTTTCGAATAGGGCCTCCGAATAAGCCTTTCGAATGCCGGCCCGCCCGCGCACGAATGGGACCTTGTGGCGCAGAAGTCTCTGCCGTCGGACACAATGCGCCCACAGAGAGGAATCCTGCCGACGCACGACAACGCACCACATCGACTCCCATCAGAGTGCGCTCGCCGTCGGCCCCGTGAAGTCCACAAAGGAAGAAGTATGAAGACCTACTCGGCCATCAAGGCAGAGATCGCCAAACTCGAGAAGCAGGCGGAAGCCATGCGCCAAGCCGAAGTCGCCGGCGTCATCGCGAAGATCAAGACCGCCATCGAGGCCTATGGCCTCACGGCCGCCGATCTGGGCTTCGGCCCTGGCTCGGCCCGGCCCGCGCGCCAGACGAAAGGCAAAAGCGGCAAGAAGACGAGCAAAACCGTCGGGGTCGCGAAATACCGCGATCCGAAGAGCGGAAAGACGTGGACGGGCCGAGGCAAGCCGCCGGGTTGGATCGCCGGCGTGAAGAACCGCGACAACTACCTCATCGACGGCCCCGCTGCCGCCGACACCGCAGGCGCCACAAAGGCCAAGCGCTCGGTCAATGGCACGCGAAAGGCGAAGCGTCCGTCGGCAAAGAGAAGCGGCCGCAGCCGCCGCACGGCGCAACTCGCGCCGCTGAAGACGCCGGCCGTACAGATCGAGTCTGGGGCCGCCGCTGAGTAGGCCAGACGCGCGGCATGCCCGCGCATGCGGCTTCACCTTGATCGAGTTGATGGTGGTGCTCGCGATCATCACCATCCTCGCGCTCATCGCGATGCCCAGCATGCAGGACAAGCTGGTCCGCGATCAGATCGTCGAAGCGGTGCGGCTGGCGGACATCGCCAAGGCGCCGATTGCCGCGTCGTGGAGCACGGTGCAGACCCTGCCCGAAGACAACGACGCCGCCGGCCTTCCGTCTTTCGACAAGATCGTGAGCAACCTCGTCAGCGCCGTGAAGGTGGAGGCCGGCGCGATCCACCTGACCTTCGGCAACCGCGCGAACAAGGCCATCCACGGAAAGACGCTGAGCCTGCGCCCCGCGGTGGTGGAAGATGCGCCGGTCGTTCCCGTCGCGTGGGTCTGCGGCGCGGCGCAGGCCCCTGACAAGATGACGGCGATGGGCGAGAACCGGACCGACGTGCCGGTGAGATTCCTGCCGATGAACTGCCGCTGACGCCAACTCAAAGGCCTTGTCGAACGGCGGGCACGAGGCGTCTCGCAGAATGCCGCGAATGGCAAAACGAATACGCAGCTCGGCATGGACCCGGACCTTTGGGCGCAGCATGGCAGCCGTCACGCGCAACGCCGTGCGCGCCGGCACCCGGGCGGCGGGCCAGGCCCTCAAACCGTCGATCGACAAGGCCAAGCCGCCGCCCAGTGACGGCGACTGGATTGCCGGCGTCGCGATGGGCGCTGCGGGCATGCGGCGGTTTCGGCTCTACCGTCCTCCGGATGTGCGGTTCAGCGAACGACTGCCGCTGATGGTCATGCTGCATGGCTGCGGGCAGGACGCGAGGAGTTTTGCGGCGAGCACGCGCATGAACCGCATCGCGGCGCGCGAGCGTTTCATGGTCCTCTACCCGGAGCAGGACCGCCTGGCCAATGCGCAAGGCTGCTGGAACTGGTTCGACACCACGTCCGGCCGCGCCTACGGCGAGGCGGCGCTGATCATGAAGGCCATCGACCAGGTGTGCCTGCTCTACCCGGTGGACCGCGCCCGCATCGCGGTGGCGGGACTCTCGGCCGGCGCCAGCATGGCGGCGCTGCTGGTCACGCGGCATCCCGAGCGCTTCAGGGCCGTCGTGATGCATTCGGGCATTCCGCCCGGCACCGCGCATTCCCCGCTGTCGGCGCTCGGGGCGATGCACGGCCGCCGTTCGACGAAACCGCTGATGGCCACCCCGGTGTCGATGGCCGCGTCCTGGCCGCCGCTGATGGTGATCCATGGCGGCATCGATCCCGTGGTGTCGGCCCACAACGGCCAAGCGGCGGTGCAGGTGTGGGCCGACGCGGCCGGCGCGCAGCCCGGACCGGGGCGCAGCGTGCAGCGCGGCGAGCGCTATGCGATGACGGTGACCGACTTCAAGCGCCGCGGAAGCACGATGGCCACGCTGGTCGAAGTGGGTCGGCTCGGCCACGCATGGAGCGGCGGTGCGGAGAAACACCCGTTCAGCGACCGGCACGGGCCCGATGCATCGCGCATGGTGTGGGCGTTCGCGGCCAGGCAGTTCCGCGCGACAAGCGCGTCAGGTAAAGCCCTATGTTGACGACCGCGGGTGACGCGCCTCACGCTCCGCACCCAGGAGCGAACCCTTGATCACCGACAGTTTCGAGATCCTCGACGAACGCTTTCGCCGCCTCGCACTCGGCAACGTGCATCTGGAGCGGCTGGCCACCGGCTGCCGCTGGACCGAAGGACCGGCTTACTTTGCCGCGGGGCGCTACCTCGTGTGGTCGGACATTCCGAACGACCGCATGATGCGCTGGGACGAAACCAACGGATCGATATCCGTGTTCCGGTCGCCCGCCTTTCATTCGAACGGTCACACCGTCGACCGCGAGGGACGCCTCGTCTCCTGTGAGCATGGCGGACGCTGCGTCTCGCGCACCGAGCACGACGGCACGCGCACCGTGCTGATCTCTCACACCGAAGGTCGCCGCCTCAACTCGCCGAACGACGTCGTCGTCAGGTCTGACGGCAGCATCTGGTTTACCGACCCGAGCTACGGTATCGACAGCGACTACGAGGGACATGCGTCGCCGCACGAGGTCGACGGCTGTCATGTCTGGCGCTTCGACCCCGCGAGCGGCGAGCTGCAGGCGATCGCCACCGATTTCGTGCAGCCCAACGGTCTCGCGTTCTCGCCTGACGAGCGGCTGCTGTACGTGGCCGACACCGGCGCCACGCATCGAGCAGGCGGCCCGCGCCACATCCGCCGCTTTCGCATCCACGACGACGGCCGCAGCGTGAGCGGCGGCGAGGTGTTCGCCGAATGCACGGTGGAGCTGTTCGACGGCTTTCGCATCGACACGAACGGCAATCTGTGGATCGGCGCCGGCGACGGCGTGCACTGCCATGCGCCCGACGGCGTACTGATCGGCAAGGTGCGCGTGCCCGAAGCGGTGGCGAACGTGTGCTTCGGCGGCGTGAAGCGCAACCGACTGTTTATCTGCGCGACGACGTCGTTGTACGCGATCTACGTGAATGCGGCGGGGGCGACATGGCCGCCGGACCGACCCTCCCTTGCGTGACCGTCAGCCGCGCTGATCTTGATTCGCCGGCGCCGCTTCGGCCGACAGATCGCGCACGATGCGGCCGCGGTCCAGCATCACGACGCGCTGCGCCATCGCGATGGTTTCGCAGCGGTGCGCGACGATGATGCGCGTCAGCGCGATCTGCCGGATTGCCGCGTTCACGAGCTGTTCGTTGCCGCTGTCGAGGTGGCTGGTGGCCTCGTCGAGCACCAGGATGCGCGGCTCGCGGTACAGCGCCCGGGCCAGCAGCACGCGTTGGCGCTGCCCGCCCGACAGTGCGCTGCCGATGTCGCCGACCAGCGTGCCGTAGCCCATCGCCATCGCGGCGATCTCGTCGTGGATGGCCGCAGCGCGCGCGCAGGCCTCGATGCGGTCGCCGTCGGGCGCCGCGTCGAAAAAGCTGATGTTGTCGGCAATCGAGCCGGCGAACAGCTTGTCTTCCTGCATCACCGTGCCGAGCAGCTGCCGGTAGTTCGCGAGACCCAGGCGATCGAGCCGGATGCCGCCGATGCGGATTTCGCCTTCGCTCGGCGTGAGCAGCCCGAGCAGCAGCTTGACGAGCGTCGTCTTGCCGCAGCCCGATGCGCCGGTGATCGCGAGACATTGCCCGGCCGGCACGTCCAGGTCCAGGCCCTCGATCACCCACGGCTCGCCGTCGCCATAACGGAACGACAGGCCGCGCACCTGGATCGACGGTGCGACGCGCTGCGGATCGATCTCGATGTCCTGCGTGTCGGTTTCCGGCTCGCTGAGCACGATGTCGGCCACACGATCGGCGTGCAGCCGCAGCATGCGCAGCTCGCACAGCTTGTCGATGAGCGACGCCGTGCGCTGCGAGAACTGCTCCTTGTAGGCGAGGAACGCGAACAGCATGCCCACCGAGAAGCCGCCGTCGAGCACGGCCAGCGCGGCGAGCCAGACCACGATCACGCGCTCGGCGCCGAACAGCAGCGCCTGCGCGCCCTGGGCCGAGATCGACAGCCGGGCGATGCACAGCTCGGCGTTGAACTGGTCGGCCAGCATGTTCATCCAGCCGCCGCGGCGCTCCTGTGCGCGGTTGAACAGGCGGATCGTCTGGACACCGCGCGCCGATTCGAGGAAGTGCGTCTGCTGGCGTGCGCCATGCACCAGCATCTCGGCCGCAGCCTCGCGCATGCGGCGCAACAGCGCCGCCCTCAGCGCACCGTACAGCGCCACCGACACCACCGCGACGCCGGCGAGCCGGGCGCTGTACGTCAGCATCACCGCCAGCGCGGCGAGCACCAGCACGCCGTCGACGATGCCCTCGACGAACTGCGTCGTGAGGCTGTGCTGGATGGACTGGATGGACCCGAAGCGCGACAAGATGTCACCCAGATGCCGCTTCTCGAAGTAATCGATCGGCAGCTTCATCAGGTGGGCGAAAGCGTTGCCCAGCCACTGGAAGTTGAGATGGGTCGCGAGAACCGTCGTGACCCACGAGCGCACCGCGCCGATCGCGGCCTGCAGCGCCGCCAGCAGCAGGAAGCCGAGCGCGAGCACGGTGACCAGGTCGCGATCCGCCGCGACCAGCGCCTCGTCGACTATCCACTGGAGGAAGAACGGCGCCACCAGCGCGAACACCTGCAGCGCCCCGGCCAGCACCAGCAGTTGCGTCAGCCCGTGTCGCAGACCCACGACCCGTCCCATCAGCGACAGCAACGTGTAGCGCTGGCGCGCCTCGCCCGCGCGGAAGCTGCTGCCGGGCGTCAATTCCAGCGCCACGCCGGTGAAGTGGCGCGACAGCTCGGCGAGCGACAGGCGCCGCTCGCCGAAGCCGGGGTCGTGCACGACGGCGTGGGTTGCGCGCAGGGCCTTGAGGACGACGAAGTGCGTGAGATCCCAGTGCAGCACGCAAGGCAGGCGCAGGTCGCCAAGCTGCTCCAAATCGGCCTTCAGCGGACGGGTCTGCAGGCCCAGGGCCTGCGCCATCGTGATCAGCCCCTTCAGCGAGCTGCCCTTGATCGATACAGAGAAGCGGCGCCGCATGCCGGCCAGGTCGATGCACAGGCCCCAGTAGCTCGCCACCATCGCCATGCAGGCGATGCCGCATTCGGCCGCTTCCGTCTGCAGGACCACCGGCAGTTCCCGGCCGCGCCAGAAGCGCGACAGCAAGGGCCTCTCGAGTTTCAACTCAGCTTCTCCCGCTGATGGTGTAGAGCGGCTCCAGCACCCATTCGATCAGGCGGCGCCGTTCGAGCAGCACGGTGGCGTCGAGGGCCGCACCGGACACGAGCGGATGTGCCGCGCCATAGGCCGCCACGGTCTGCCGATCGAGCGCGACGCGCACGCGGTACAGCGGCTCGGACGCGTTCGTCGGTGCCAAGGCGAGCTCATCCGGGCGCATCGCGCTGGCCGATACCTCTCGCACCCGGCCGAGCGCCTGGCCGAACTTCTGATACGGATAGGCCTGGTAGCGCAGCAGCACCTGCATGCCCGGCTTGACGAAGCCGGCAGCGCGCGACGGCGCATACAGCTCGGCCTCCAGCTCGGAGCCGGCCGGCAGCAGCGACACGAGCGCCTGGTGCAAGGTGGCCGGCTGTCCCGGCTCGGCGGTGATCGCGGTGACCGTGCCGTCCTGCGGTGCGCGCACGACGACGCGGCGGCGCGCCTCGTTTTCGGCCAGGTCCTGCTCCAAGGTCGCGATGCCGCGCTGCCCGGCCTGCAGCTCGCGCGCCGCTTGCAGCGGCAGTTCGCGCAGCGCCGCGCGGGCGGCGTCCAGCTCGCGCTGCGTCGCCGCCTGGGCGCGGTCGAGGTCAGCCAGCCGTTGCTGCTGGTCGAGCAGGTCGGCCTGCTTGTCATGCACCTGCACGGCCGACACGAAGCCCGACGCCTGCAGGTCCGCAAAGCGCTGCAGCGCCGCCTCGGCGAGACCGACGCGCCGCTGCTGCAGCAGGCGCTGCGCCGCGATGCGCCGGATTTCCGCCGCCAGGTCGTCGGCATGCTGCCGTGCGGCGTCGGTGCGCTGCCTCGTCTGCTGGCGGAGCTGCTGCTGCTCGTTCGACAGGCTGTCGCGGCGCGACTGCAGCAGCGACGCAATGGCCTGCTCGACGTCGCCATGGCGTGCGCTGGCGCGTTCGCTTCCGAGCACGAACAGCACGTCGCCGGCCTTCACCGGCTGGCCCTCGCGCACGTGGCTTTCGAGCACGACGCCGGCCTGCGTGCACAGCACGCGGATCAGCCCCTGGGCAGGCAGCAGCACACCGGCCACGTCCGCCTTGCGCGTCACACCTGCGAAGACGAAGAACAGCACCACCACCGCCGCGATCGCCGCGAACAACCAGGTCAGAACGGCATGGCTGAGCGAGCGCGCCAGCAGCACGGTGCCGTGGCTGCGGGCGAGCGAATGCTCGACGGCTTCGGGGCGGAACACGGCATTCGCTCAGGGTTCGACGGCCAGGCCGGGAACTTCGTAGGCGGCATGCTGGGCGCGATCCTGCTCGAAGCCGCTTTCCCACGCACGGGATGCGAGGAAGGCGCCGTAGTTGATGTGCTCGCCGCCGATCAGCGGCGTCGACCGGGTGAGCCGGCGCTGGACCAGCAGCGTCGCGAAGGCGCGCAGCAGCGGGCAGGCCGGCTCGCGCTCTTCGACGAACAGAAACTGGCCCATCTCGTTGACCTCGAGGAACACATGCTCGCCCTCGGGCGTGACGATCAGATCGATGCAGCCGAACGCGAGTCCGAGCCGGCGCATCAGCAAGATGCAGCGCTCTTCGACCTCAGGCGGCAGCTCGACGCGCTGTGGCGTCAGCGGCCGGCTGAAGTCGGCGCGCCAATCCATGCGCGTCGTGTCGCGCGACTGCGAGTCGAGCCGCGCCGCGAAGCACACCTCGTCCATGCAGGTCACGCGCAGCTCGTACTGCTTGTCGATCTTGCGCTGGTAGGTGGCCGGGCAGTTGGACAAGGCCGTGTCGTCGCGCAAGTCCTCGTCGCGCAGCTGCGTTGTGAACAGCGCGTGGCGCGCGCCGCTGGCATTCGCGAGCCAGTACGACTGGAAGACGAGCTTGAAGATCACGCCGTGATCGCGATGCGCCGCATAAAAGCGGCGAATCTCGTCGGGGTCGTTGCTGTACAGGGTTTCCGGCGTGGCCAGGCCGCAGGCCGCGGCCGCCTCGAGCTGCGGCGACTTCAGCATCGACCGCTCGCGCGCCTCGATGTCGTTGACCCAGTACGCACTCGGCGCCAGGTGATGGCGCAGGATGCGGATGTGGTGGTCGCACTCGCGCTCGGTGATGGTCCAGTCGGCATCGGGCATGCCCGCAGGCCGCATCGCGAGACCGCTGCGGCGGAACCAGACCGCGTCGTAGGAGCCGCTCGTGCCGCGCATGTCGCCCTGGCGGAACGAGGCCGTCGTCGGCGCCCCGCCGCCCATGTGGATGGACGCACGCAGCATCTGCGGCAGGTCGGGCGTGTACAGCAGCTGGTGGGCGGCGCCCACGTGGTCGAGCGCCCAGAGAACCGCGTGAATGTGAATGTCGTGCGGGAAGCCGAGGATCAGGATGCTCATGACAGCCCCTCGGCCGATGGGTACATCGCCCGATCCCCCGGGGCCACGTGGGGCCCCTTCGTGGCCCTTGGGATGCGGGCCGGCTTGGGAGCGGCCCGGCGCTCGGCCCGCGAATGAAAGGTTTGCACTGGGTGTCTCATGAGCTTGTCTCCGGGGATCGATGAGTGAACGGCCCTGTGGGCGGACCCGAGCCGGGTGCGCCCACAGGGCAGGCGATCAGGTACCGCAGTCGTTGGTGCAGCCGGTCTCGCAGTTCGTGTCCCCGCGCGGAATCGCGCCGCCGGCGACGAGATCGATCTCTTCGTCGGTCAGCGGCCGTGCCAGTTGGCGTGCAAGGATGCGCGGCGGGTTGGGGGTCGTGTCGTTGCTGCTCGGTATCGATGTCGATTCCATGGGGTTCTCCGATTGACGGCGGCCGCTGTGTGTCTGCGCACGACATCCCTCGATGGGCCGCCGCGGCCGAGTGCATGTCGCAGGAAGAGCGGCTGCGTGTTCGGCGATGCCGTCCGTCCTACTTGGTAGAACGGAAACCGACGGACGAACCTGACAGGGGTGGCTGCGGTCCCCCTAGAACCCAGGCCGCATGGGTGCGCCGCGGAGACAACACCATCGCACGCACATCACCTGCCGCAACGGCGTGCAGCAATCGCCGCCGTTGCGGCTCGGCCTATGCAGTGAGCAGTCGGAACGCCCAGTAAACGGCAATGCCCAGCTGAACGGCGAAGGCAGCGAAGCGAAGGTTGACGGCCGGCACCGAAATCGATGCCAGATGCACCAGCGATTGCACTCTATCCCCCGAGGCGCGCCCTCGCGTCCTTGCGCGCCAGCCGCTCCAGCAACCAATCGACCTCCAGGCGCGCTCGTTCCGGCATCGGCGCCGCCGGACTGCGCTGCGCGGCGCACGACAGCAGCCCGCGCCGCACCATGACGTACTTGCGCACCGCGAGCCCCACGCCCGGCTGCTGTTCGTAGCGCAGCAGCGGCAAATGCGCATCGAACAGGTCGTGCGCCTCGTCGCGGCGGCCGTCGCCGCACAGCCGGACCACGTCGCACAGCATGTCGGGAAAGCAGTAGCCGGTGTTGGCGCCGTCGGCGCCGCGGGCCATCTCGAAGTCGAGGAACAGGCCGCCGTTGCCGCACAGGATCGCGATATGCCGCATCGAGCCGTCGCGCTCGTATCCGCGCAATGTCGAGATCTTCTCGAGCCCGGGCCAGTCTTCGTGTTTCAACATCACGCACGACGGCACGTCATTGACGATGCGGCGGATGACGCCCGGCGCGATCTGCACCGAAAACGTCAATGGATAGTCCTGCAGCACGAACGGCACGTCGGCGCCGATCGCCTCGGCGGCCTGCTTGTAGTAGCCGACGATCTGGTCATCGGTGCGCAGCGTGTTGGGCGGCGCGATCATCACGCCGGCCGCGCCGCGCTCCATCGCCTCGCGCGCCAGCGCGCGCATCGCCGCAAAACCGGGCGCCGACACGCCAACGATCACCGGCAGCGCGCTCGCGCGCCGCACGACCCTCGCGGCGATGTCCACCGCCTCGGCGTGCTCGAGCTTCGGCGCCTCGCCGAGCTGGCCGAGCACGGTGATGCCGGTGCAGCCGCAGCTTTGGTAGAAGTCGACCAGGCGATCGATCGACGCGGTGTCGATCGTCCCGTCGTCGAAGAACGGCGTCGGTGCGATCGGGTAGACGCCCCGGGCGTCGGCGGTGAGCGGCATGCTGTCGATCTCCTCAGCGGATTTTCGGTTGCGTCTGGGCGCCCCCAAACCTGCCGCTTCGCGTCAGGCCCCCAGGGGCCACGAAGGGGCCCCTTTGTGGCCCCTGGGGTCAAGGAAACTTGGGGCGGCCCGGCGTTTCCTTGAGGGCCCAGGCCTCGTAGCGCGCCTTGTTCTCGTCGTTCGGCGGGTACAGGCCGGGCAGCGCGGCGCCTTCGGCCACCTGCCCCATGATCCATTCCTCGAGCCGTTCCTGTTCGACGGACGCGTCGGCCACTTCGGCGGCGAGCGCCGCCGGAATCAGCACCGCGCCGTCCTGATCGATCACGACGACGTCGTTCGGAAACACCGCCACGCCACCGCAGCCGATCGGTTCCTGCCAGCCGACGAACGTGAGGCCCGCAACCGACGGCGCCGCCGCCGTGCCCTGGCACCACACCGGCAGCCCGGTGCCGAGCACGCCGGCCACGTCGCGCACGACGCCGTCGGTGACGAGCGCCGCGACGCCGCGCTTTTTCATGCGCGCGCACAGGATGTCGCCGAAGATGCCGGCGTCGGTCACGCCGAGCGCGCCGACCACGGCGATGCAGCCGCGCGGCATCGCTTCGATCGCTGCGCGGGTCGAGATCGGCGACGCCCACGATGCCGGCGTCGCGAGGTCTTCGCGCGCCGGCACGAAACGCAGCGTGAAAGCGCGCCCGACGAGCCTCGGCTGCCCGAGCGCGAGCGGCTGCGCGCCGCGCAGCCAGACGTTGCGCAACCCCTTCTTCAACAGCACGGTGGTGACCGTCGCGGTCGACGCGCGCTGCAGCGACTGGATCAGGCGGTCATCGAGGGCGAGCGGTTCGGCTGTCATCAAGGTCTGCCTGAAACGAGGAAGGGCTCCAGTATCCATGCAGCCGCCGGCGCCGGCGAATCAGCGCTTCGGCACCGTACCGACGATGCGCGGCGCGCGCAGGAAGTCGAGGTCGACCCCCTTGCCCGCTTGCGTCACGGTGTGCAGGAACAGCGAAAAGCCCTGGTCGCCATAGCTCTTGCGCAGGCCGTCCCGATCGGCCGGTTCCGCGGGCTTGGAGGTGTGGGACATGGCGGCGGCGGTGGCAGCAGGGCGTGATTGCGCGACTGTTCACTCAGGGCCCGTCGGCGCGCTCGGAGGGCTCGCGCCGCGTCAGGACCACCGCCAGCTCCAACCAGCCGCGCGGATGAGCCACCGCGGCATACGGCGGCTTGGGCCAGTCCCAGTGCGACGAACGGAACAGTGCGCGCATCGCGTGGACGTCGCAGTGGTACGGCGGGCCTTCGATGAAACCTTGGCCCGCACCGTCTCCCCGTGCCTGCATGAACAGCGCGCACAGCACGCCGCCCGGACGCAGCCAGGCCTGAAGTTGTGCGGCGTATGCGGCCCATTGATCGGGATGCAGTGCGCAGAGGCAGGTCTGCTCGTAGACCGCATCGCAAGCCGCGTCGGGCTTCCACTGCAGCACGTCGGCGCAATGGACCTCGGCTTGCTGGCCACTCGTGCGCAGCCGTTTGCGCGTGAGCTCGACTGCGGCGGGTGCATAGTCCAGCGCAATCACCTTGCAACCCGCCTCCGCGAGGACCGCGACTTCGTAGCCCGCACCGCAACCGGGCACGACGACCGATTGGCCGGGGCGCAGCACGCCCTCGTCCAGCCATGCGTCGAGCTGTGGGCTCGGCTGCCCGCGGTCCCACGGGACATTGCCCGCTTCGAACCGCTGCTGCCAGAAGGAAGGTGTGGGGCCTTGCATGCGTCAGCCACCGCTGCCGTACGGCCGCGTGATGATTTCCAGGTAGTGGCCGTCGGGGTCGTTCCAGTACACGCCGCGGCCGCCGTCGTTGTGATTGACGCGTCCCGGGTGCTCGTGTCCCGGGTCGGCCCAGTACGGGAGTCCCCGTGCCTGAATGCGGCCGAAGATCAGGTCGAACTCTTCTTCGCCGACGAGGAAGGCGTAGTGCTCGACGAGGACGACCTCGTCGACCCGGATGAAGTCCAGCGTGGCGCCGTTGTCGAGCTCGACGC
>DATKCI010000375.1:0-14992 GCA_035513255.1 Piscinibacter sp.
ACAAGAATGAACCGTCGAGAGTTCTCCACCCAACTGGTCGCTGCCGGTCTTGCCGGCAGTGCGCTCGTGCCTTCCGCGCTCGCGCAGGGCGGCCCCGTCGAAGGCAAGCACTTCGTCAAGCTCGGCCAGCCGCTGCCGGTACAGCCGGGCAAGATCGAGGTAGTCGAGTTCTTCTGGTACGGTTGCCCGCACTGCAACGTCTTCGAACCGGCGCTGGACGCCTGGGTGAAAAAACTTCCGGCCGACGTTGCGTTCCGCCGTGTGCCGGTCGCATTCCGCGACGAGCCGTTCGTGACCCACCAGAAGATCTTCTACGCGCTCGACACGATGGGCCTCATCCCGACGATGCACCGCAAGGTGTTCTATGCGATCCACGCCCAGCGCCAGCGGCTGGACAAGCCGGCCGACATCGCCGCCTTCATGGACAAGAACGGCGTCGACGGCGCCAAGTTCATGGAGAACTTCAATTCGTTCTCGGTGCAGACCAAGGCTCGCCAAGCGGCCAAGCTGGCCGCCGACTACAAGATCGACGGCGTGCCGGCAATCGGCGTGCACGGCAGGTACTTCACGTCGGGCGCACTGGCCGGCACCACCGACGCGTCGCTGGTGGTCGCCGACCACCTGATTCAGCGCGTTCGCAAGGGCGGCTGATCGCGCCTTCGCGCTTCTTTCGCCGGCTTGGGGCGGAAGAGGCACGGTCTTTCCCCTGGGCACGAAGCGCTTCGGGCTAGAATGGCCTGCAAGTTTCATGCCCTCTATGACGCCCCTGTTTCTCCCCCTTCGACACGCTTGGCCGGCTTGGTTGCTGGCCTGCGCGTTCGCGATGCCGGCGCAGGCCGAACGGGCCGACCGCGCGCAGCCGTTGAACGTCGCGGCCGACCGCCAGGGGATCTTCGACCTCGCCAACCAGGTCGTCGTCTTCAGCGGCGACGTCATCATCACCAAAGGCACCATCGTCATCAAGGCCGAACGGGTCGAGGTGCGCGAATCCTCCGACGGCTACCGCACGGCGGTTGCGATCGGCAGCGAAAACCGCCCGGCCACGTTCCGACAGAAGCGCGACAACGTCGAGGAGTACATCGAAGGCCAGTCGAACCGGCTCGAGTACAACGAAAAGACCGACACCGTGCGTTTCGTCGGTGACGCGAAGGTGTACCGCCTGCGCGGCGCGACGATCGGCGACGAAATCACCGGCAACCTGATCACCTACGACAACACGAGCGAGGTCTTCAGCGTGACCGGCAAACCGCCGGCGGCCGCGGGCGCCCCCGGCGGGCGTGTGCGCGCGGTGCTGACGCCGCGCGCGGGCACGCCTGCGGCGGCGGAGGCCGCTTCGCAGGCGGCGCCGTCGCTGCGCTCCAGCCCGTCGCTCGGAGACAAGCAGTGAACACGGCGGCGGCTGCGGCGCCACGCAACACCGGGCGCCTGACGGCGCAGGGCCTGCAAAAGACCTACGGCGCACGACGTGTAGTGACCGACGTGCACCTTGCGGTCGACGCCGGCGAGGTGGTGGGCCTTCTCGGGCCGAACGGCGCCGGCAAGACAACGAGCTTCTACATGATCGTCGGGCTGGTGCGCGCCGATGCCGGCGAGATCACGATCGAAGGCCAGCGTGTCGAGCGCCTTCCGATTCACCGCCGTTCGCGCCTCGGCCTGTCGTACCTGCCGCAGGAAGCGTCGATCTTCCGCAAGTTGACGGTCGAAGAGAACATCCGCGCCGTGCTGGAACTGCAGTTCGACGCCAGCGGCAAGCCGCTGAAGACGACGCTGATCGACGAGCTGCTGAACGGACTGCTGCACGACCTGAGCATCGAGAAATTGCGAGATTCGCCGGCGCCGGCGCTGTCGGGCGGCGAGCGCCGCCGCGTCGAGATCGCGCGCGCGCTGGCCACGCAGCCGCGCTTCATCCTGCTGGACGAGCCGTTCGCCGGCGTAGACCCGATCGCGGTGCTCGAGATCCAGCGCATCATCAGCTTCCTGAAGTCGCGCGGCATCGGTGTGCTGATTACCGACCACAACGTGCGCGAGACGCTGGGCATCTGCGACCGCGCCTACATCATCAGCGAAGGCCGCGTGCTGGCCGAAGGCACGCCGGTCGACATCGTCGAAAACGCCGACGTGCGCAAGGTCTACCTCGGCGAACACTTCCGAATGTAGCGATGAAGCCATCGTTGCAAGTCCGCCTTTCCCAGCACCTGGCGCTGACGCCCCAGCTGCAGCAGTCGATCCGGCTGCTGCAGCTGTCGACGCTCGAGCTGCACCAGGAAGTCGAGCAGATGCTCGAACAGAACCCCTTCCTCGAAGCCGAGGAAGACAACGCCCCGGTGTTCGAGCCGCTCGCCGAACGTCTGACGACGGCCGAACGCGCCGGCGAGCGCGAGTCCGAGAACGCCGCCGAGACGGCCAGCACCGGCAGCGACGATGCACCGGGCGTCGACAGCGCCGAGTTCGGCGCCACCGAACGCGAGGACTGGGAAAACGGCACCGAGCGCGACGATTTCGACGGCATCCGTGAAACACCGAGCGCCGCCGGCCCCACCAGCAACGACAGCGACGACTTCGATCCGCAGGAACGCAACCAGGTGGCGCAGACGCTGCAGGAGTACCTGCGCGAGCAGCTGCCCGGCATGCGGCTGTCGCCGGAAGACGCGGCGGCGCTGCACATCCTGATCGAGTCGCTGAACGACGACGGCTACCTTGCCGACCCGCTCGAGGAGATTGCCGCGCTGCTGACGCAAGACGAAGAGGCGCGCGAAGACCTGCTCGAGCGGTTGCAGTGCGCGCTGAAGTGGCTGCAAAGCATGGAGCCGGTCGGCGTCGGCGCCCGTTCGCTCAGCGAGTGCCTCATCCTGCAGCTGCGCCTGCAGCCGCGCAGCGAGGCGCAAATGATCGCGATCATCGTCTGCAAGCAGCACCTTGACCTGCTCGCGCGGCGCGACATGAAAAAGCTGATGGCCGCCACCGGCGCCGACGAAACGCTGCTGAAGGAAGCGCAGGCCATCATCTGCGCGCTCGAGCCCAAGCCGGCGCGGCCGTTCGCGCGCGCGGAAGCGAACATCATCGTGCCCGACGTGGTCGTGCAGAAGTCGGGCCGCAACTGGAAAGTCGTGCTCAACCCCGACGTGATGCCCAAGCTGCGCATCAACGACCTGTACGCGCAGGCGATCCGCGGCACGCGCGGCGGCGCCAACGGCAGCCATGCGGGCCTGAGTTCGCGGCTGCAGGAGGCGCGCTGGTTCATGAAGAACATCCAGCAGCGCTTCGACACGATCCAGCGTGTGTCGCAGGCCATCGTCGAGCGGCAGAAGAGCTTCTTCACGCACGGCGAGATCGCGATGAAGCCGCTGGTGCTGCGCGAGATCGCCGACGAGCTCGGCCTGCACGAATCGACGATCTCGCGCGTGACCACCGCCAAGTACATGTCCACGCCGTTCGGCACCTTCGAGCTGAAGTACTTCTTCGGCTCGTCGCTGAACACCGAGGCGGGCGGCAACGCGTCGAGCACCGCGGTGCGCGCGCTGATCAAGCAGCTCGTCTCGGCCGAGGACGCGGCCAAGCCGCTGTCGGACAGCCAGCTTTCGCTGATGCTCGAAGAGCAGGGCATCCAGGTCGCGCGCCGCACGGTCGCGAAGTACCGCGAAGCGCTGAAGATCGCGCCGGCCAACATGCGCAAGGCGATGTAGTGGCGCTGCCGTTGTTCCTGCCGTGCGCGGCCGGTGTCGAAAGCCTGCTCGCCGACGAAGTGAAGCGGGTGCTGCCCGACTTGCCGGTGAATGCGGCGCGCGGTGGCGTGTCGCTCGAAGGCGGCCCGGCCGACGTGATGGTGCTGAACCTCGAATGCCGGCTGCCGCAGCGGGTGCTGATCGAGGTGGCCGAAGGCGCCTACCGCGACGAGAACGATCTGTACGAACTCGCACGCAGCGTCGACTGGTCGCAGTGGATCACCCCACAGCACACGCTGCGCGTCGACACGACGGCGCAGCGCTGCCCGCTGAAGAGCCTCAACTTCGCGGCGCTGCGCATCAAGGACGGCGTCTGCGACACGATGCGCGACGCGTTCGGCGAGCGGCCGAGCGTCGACGTCCGCCAGCCCGATCTGCCGCTCATGCTGCACGTCGGACCCGAACGGGCGTCGCTGTACATCGACAGTTCCGGCGAGCCGCTGTTCAAGCGCGGCTGGCGCGAAGACAAGGGCGACGCGCCGCTGAAGGAAACACTCGCGGCCGCGATGCTGGCCGCCGCCGGCTGGCGGGGCACGCCCGAGGCCGGCGGCGCGCTGCACGACCCGTGCTGCGGCTCCGGCACGATCGCGATAGAAGCGGCGCAGATCGCCTGCGGCATCGCGCCCGGCCTGAAGCGCCGCTTCGCCTTCGAGCGCCTGCTGCCGTTCGCGAACGCCGAGATGCGCGCGCAGTGGCAGCGGCTGAAGAGCCATGCGACATCGCGCATCCATGCAAGCGCGGTGCCCATCGTCGCGAGCGACGTGTCGTTCCGCATGGTCGACTTCGCGCGCCGCAATGCGCAGCGCGCCGGTGTCGAGGCCGCAATCAGTTTCCATGGCGGCGACGCGTTGGAGCGGCCGGCGCCGGTGCTGCCGCCCGACCTGCCCGGCACCTTGATGATGAACCCGCCGTACGGCGAGCGCATCGACGTCGGCGGCAAGGCGGCGCGACCGTCGGCCGAAGACCGGGAGACACCGGACGACTTTTTCCCGCGCCTGGCCGCGCACTGGAAACGCGCCTACACGCAGCATCCTGCCGGCTGGACCGCCTACGTGCTGAGCCCGGACATGAAGCTGCCCGGCTTGATGCGCCTGAAGGAAAGCCGGCGCGTGCCGATGTGGAACGGGCCGATCGAATGCCGGCTGTTCCGCTTCGACCTCGTCTCAGGGCCCATGCGTTGAACCAACTGCCAGCGCCAGCGCGGCCAACACGGCCAACGGGGCGGTGTCGGCGCGCAGCACGCGCGGGCCGAGCGACACCGGCGCAAAGCCTGCGGCGCGGCCGGCGGCTTCTTCGGCCTCGGTGAGCCCGCCTTCCGGGCCGCTGAGAAACAAGGCGGACGGGCCGGCCGCATCGGGCGCCCACGGCACGCCGCCGCGCAGGCTCAGCATGAAGCGCGTGTGCGGCAGGGCTGAACCGCGCAACCAGGTGCTCAGAGACTCGACCTCGGCGATCCGCGGCACCCGCGTGCGCCCGCTTTGCTCGCTGGCCGCCACCGCGACGCCGCGCCAATGCTCGACCTTCTTCTGCGCGCGCTCCCCGCTCAGGCGCAGCACCGAGCGCTCGCACAGCAGCGGCTGGATGGCGGCGACGCCGAGTTCGGTCGCCTTCTCGATCAGGCCGTCCATGCGCTCGTTCGCCGGCATGCCGAGCGCGAGCGTGACCTGCAACGGCAGTTCGCGATCGACCGGATCGTGCGCGCCGACCTCGACCTCCACGGCGCTGCGGCCCATGCGCACGACGCGTGCCGCCCATTCGCCGCCGCGCCCGGTGAACAGCGTCAGCGCGTCGCCCGGCTGCAGGCGCAGCACC
The DNA here is from genome assembly GCA_035513255.1 of Piscinibacter sp. Classification (GTDB taxonomy): domain Bacteria; phylum Pseudomonadota; class Gammaproteobacteria; order Burkholderiales; family Burkholderiaceae_C; genus Albitalea. The sequence continues at coordinate 5,535 of DATKCI010000375.1, forward strand.
TGAACGTGGCGCGAAGGCCCCGGCGGCAACGTGATCACGTCGCCCGCGGCGAACGACTGGTCCAGGTAGATGCGGGCGACCATCTCAGCTTTCCTTGGCGCCGAAGCGGCACCCTCGACGCATGACCCGGTGCCACCAAGCGGCCACCGCGGATCCGGCTCTGCCGGTCCGCTGGTGTGCCTTGCAGGCCGCGCCGAGCCAGGGGGCTCGGCTCTTCGCCAGGCATGAAAGGTCCACTGGACCTTTCATGTCCGGGCTCAGCCCCCTTGAGGGGGAGGCGCCGAAGGCGCTTCGGGGGTGTTTCATGTCAGGCGCCGCGCGTCCGGACCGATCTCATCGATGCGGTAGCGGTTGCCGGGATAACTGCGATTGCGCGTGGTGACGATCAGCCGGGGCTGCTTCTCCAGATGCACGAAGCGCTTGGCCTTCTTGCGCAGCCACAGCAGCGCGCTGGCAGTCGCGCTCGGCGTCGAGCGACGCGATCTCCGCACGAACTGCCGGGTTGCGCAGCAGGCCGAATCGTTTGCGGTGGACGGGCGCGGGATCGGTCGGCATCGGCGGCAGTGTAGAGCTTGCCGCCGCGCCGAGCGCGGGGTGCGCCCTACACCTTGTCGCGCAGCTCGCGCCGCAGAATCTTGCCCACCGGCGTCTTCGGCAGCTCGGTGCGGAACTCGACGATCTTCGGCCGCTTGTAGCCGGTGAGGTTGGCCTCACAGAAGGCGCGCACCTGCTGCTCCGTGACGTTCGGGTCGCTCTTCACGATGCACAGCTTGACCGCTTCGCCGGCCTTCGCGTCGGCCACGCCGACCGCCGCGCATTCGAGGATGCCGGGCATCTGGGTGACCACGTCTTCGACCTCGTTCGGGTAGACGTTGAAGCCGCTGACCAGGATCATGTCCTTCTTGCGGTCGACGATCTTGAAGTAGCCGCGCTCGTCGACGACGCCGATGTCGCCGCTGCGGAAGAAGCCGTCGGCGGTCATCACCTTCGCGGTCTCGTCGGGCCGCTGCCAGTAGCCGGCCATCACCTGCGGGCCCTTGATCGCGATCTCGCCGGGCGTGCCGATCGGTACCTCGTTGCCGTCGTCGTCAAGCAGCTTGATCTCGGTGTTGGGCATCGGCATCCCGATGTTGCCGCTGTAGGCGGTGCTGTCCACCGGGTTGCAGGTCGCCGATGGCGAGGTCTCCGACAGGCCGTAGCCTTCGACGATGGGGCAGCCGGTCTTCTCGAGCCACAGCTTCGCGGTCGCGCTTTGCACCGCCATGCCGCCGCCGACCGAGATCACGAGCCCGCTCCAGTCCACCGTGCTGAAGTCCGGGTGGTGGGCCATCGCGTTGAACAGCGTGTTGACCGCCGGGAAGCTGTGGAACTTCTGTCCCTTCAGTTCCTTGAACACGGCCGGCAGGTCGCGCGGATTCGGGATCAGGATGTTGCAGCCGCCCATGCGCATCGACAGCATCATGTTCGCGGTGAAACCGAAGATGTGATAGATCGGCAGCGCGCAGATCGTGACCACCTGCTCGCCGGCCGGCACCTTCTTCAGCGCCGGCTGGTACCAGGCTTCGGCCTGCAGCACGTTGGCAACGACGTTGCGGTGCAGCAGTACCGCACCCTTGCTGACGCCTGTGGTGCCGCCGGTGTATTGCAGCACCGCGATGTCGTCGAGCCCGACCTGGGCCGGCTTGAACGCCTTGCCGCGTCCCTGCGACACCGCATCGTTGAACCAGACGGCGCCCGGCAGGTTGTACGCCGGCACCATCTTCTTCACCTTGCGCACGACGTAGTTGACGATCATCGCCTTCGGGAAGCCGAGCATGTCGCCGAGCGCCGTCAGGATGACCTTCTTGGTCGGCACCGACGACAGCACCTGCTGCAGCGTGACGGCGAAGTTCTCGACCATCACGATCGCCTTCGCGCCCGAGTCCTTCAGCTGGTGCTCGAGCTCGCGCGGCGTGTACAGCGGATTGACGTTGACGACCACGTAGCCGGCGCGCAGCACCGCCGCGACGGCCACCGGGTACTGCGGCACATTGGGCATCATGATCGCGATGCGGTCGCCCTTTTCGAAACCTTGCGCCTGCAGGTAGGCGGCAAAGGCCCGCGACAGCTCGTCGACCTGGCCGAAAGTGACCGTCTTGCCCATGAAGCGGTAGGCAGGCAGGTCGCGGTACTTCTTGAAGCTCTCTTCGATCAGCGCCACCAACGACGGGTACTGCTCCGCGTTGATGTTCGCCGGCACGCCGCTCGGGTAGTGCTTCAGCCAAGTCTTTTCCATTCTTTGCTCCATGGTCGACCGGCGATTCTGACGGATCGCTGACATACCCCGTATCAGGGGATTCGATAGCGCTTTCTAGGGCCCCGCCTCCAGCCCGACCCGCGGCGGTCGGGCGGCAACTGCCTGGTCAGGCCAATTGTCGCCGCCCGCGAGGCGCCGTGCCGCAAACGTTTTCGCACAGGCTTCATCGCAACTTCACACGTCCCGCGGACGGGCGGCTCATGCTGCGTGCGACCCTTCAACTCGACTCCGATGCCGCGCCATGTCCCACCTCATCGTCCACGGCGGAACCCCCCTGCGGGGCCGCATCCTTCCCTCGGCGAACAAGAACGCCGTGTTGCCTATCCTCTGCGCCACCTTGCTGACGCGCGAGCCGGTTCGCCTGAACGGCGTGCCGGACATCACCGACGTGCGCAGACTCGTCGCGTTCTTCCGCTCGATCGGCAGCTCGGTGGAGGTCGACGACGCGCGCGGCGTGCTGCACCTGCACCACCGCGACACGGCGTTCGACGAATGCCGCCACGTGCTGCCGCAGCAGATGCGCTCGTCGATCATGCTGGTGCCGCCGCTGCTGGCCCGCTTCGGCGCGGCGCGCATCGAAAACGACGTGCAGGGCTGCACGCTGGGCGTGCGCGAAATCGATCCGCACGTGGAGGTGATGGAACGCTTCGGCGGCGACGTGGCTCGCACGCCGGACGCCTTCGTCGTGCGCTGCCCCGGCCGGCTGCGCGCCAACCGGCACTGGCTCGACTACGCCTCCGTCACGACGACCGAGAACTTCGTTCTGTGTGCGACCCTCGCCGCCGGCGAGTCGGTGCTGACCAACGCAGCGTCCGAGCCGCACGTGCAGGCCTTGTGCGATTTCCTCGTGATGCTGGGCGCGCGCATCGAGGGGCGCGGCACCTCCCGGCTGTCGATCGATGGCGTGGACCGCCTTGGCGGCGGCGAATACACCTTTGCCGAGGACTTCCACGAGATCGTCACGTTTCTCGCCCTCGGCGCGATGACCGGAGGCGACGTGGCGGTGAAGAACTCGCAGCCCGAGCAGTTCCCGCTAATCGACCGCACGTTCGCAAAGTTCGGTGTGAGCCTCGTGCACGAGAACGGCTGGTCCCGCGCCACCTGCGACGGCCCGCTGCGCGTGCGCGAGCCGTTCACGCGCAACATGCTGCAAAAGGTCGAGGCCGCACCCTGGCCCTACGTGCCGGCGGACCTGCTGCCGATCTTCATCGCGATCGGCGTGAAGGCCGAGGGCAGCGCGATGTTCTGGAACAAGGTCTACGACGGCGCACTGGGCTGGACCCCCGAACTCTCCAAGTTCGGCGCGCACGCGTTCCTGTCGGACCCGCACCGCGTGGTCACGTTCGGCGCAAAGGCGCTCGCGCCGGCCGAGGTCGAGAGCCCCTACATCATCCGTGTCGCGATCGCGCTGCTGATGCTCGCGGCTGGCATCCGCGGCCGCTCGGTGATCCGCAATGCGGCACCGATCAGGCGCGCGCACCCCCGCTTCGTCGAGAACCTGCGCGGACTCGGCGCGCAGATCGCGTGGACCGACGACCACTGAGCGTGCCGATCGGGCACTCCCCCGTTGACGTTGGCCCTCCAAGGCCGTATCGTTCGAACCGACTGGTCAGGCCACTTTGCCGATCCGGCCGCTGCCATGCCCTTGCAACCCATCACGCCGCGCCGCCTGTACCGGCAGATTGCCGATCAGTTGCGCTCGCTGATCGAGCGCGGCGAGTTTGCAGCCGCCTCCCGGCTGCCGGCGGAACGCGAGCTGGCGCTGCGCCTGGGCGTGTCGCGGCCGTCGGTGCGCGAGGCGCTGATCGCGCTCGAGATCGAAGGGCGGGTCGAAGTGCGCATGGGCTCGGGCATCTACGTGCGCCAGGGCCCGGCCGGGCAGGTGCGCCGCATCACGGCCGAGGCGCCGCTGGAAACGATACGAGCCCGGCAGCTGATCGAAGGCGAGCTGGCGGCGACTGCGGCGCAGCAGATGAAGGAGGCGCAGCTGGCCGGGCTGCATGCGGCGATCGCGACGATGGAAGAAGAGGCCACACAGGGCCGACCGCCCACGTCCGGCGATCGCCTGTTCCACACCCGCATTGCCGAAGCGTCCGACAACTCCGTGCTGCTTCGAATCGTCACCGAGCTTTACGACGAGCGGCACAACCCGTTGTTCGAGCAGCTGGGCAGCCATTTCGAGACCGCCGCCAGCTGGGCGGCGGCGATCGCGGAGCACCGGGCCGTCGCGGAGGCGATCGCCAGCCGCTCGGCGCCGGCGGCACGCGCGGCGATGGCGCGGCATCTCGGCAACTCGCACGACCGGTTCACCGCCGGCTGGTCGGCGGACACCCCGCACGCTCCGCCGGTGCGCAAGACGGCCTGACACCGATGAGGAGACCCGCTTCATGACCCCACGACTGGCCGGCAAGACCGCCCTCGTCACCGCCGCCGGGCAGGGCATCGGCCGCGCCACCGCGGAGGCCTTCGCGCGCGAGGGCGCACAGGTGATCGCGACGGACATCGACGAGGGTGCGTTGAGCGAACTCGCACACATCGCCGGCATCACCGTGCGGCGCCTGGACGTCACCGATGCGCTCGCCGTCGATGCGCTGATCCCCACGCTGCCGCCGCTGCAGGTGCTGTTCAACGGAGCGGGCTTCGTGCACTCCGGGACCATTCTCGATTGCGACGACGTGGCCTGGGACTTCTCGTTCGATCTCAACGTGCGTTCGATGTACCGGCTGATCCGCGCGGTGCTGCCCGGCATGCTGGAGGCCGGCGGCGGCTCCATCGTCAACATGGCGTCGGTGGTCGGCAGCATCAAAGGGGCGCCGAACCGCTTCGTCTACGCCGCGACCAAGGCGGCGGTGATCGGCATGACCAAGGCAATCGCGGCCGACTTCGTGACGCGCGGGATCCGCTGCAACGCGATCTGCCCCGGCACCGTGGAGTCGCCGTCGCTGCGCCAGCGCATCGCCGCCCAGGCGAAAGCCAGCAGCCAGACCGAGGCGCAGGTGCATTCGGCCTTCGTCGCGCGCCAGCCGATGGGGCGCCTCGGCCGCGCCGAGGAGATCGCCGCGCTGGCGGTGTACCTCGCATCGGACGAATCGGCCTTCACCACCGGCACCGCGCAGATCATCGACGGCGGCTGGTCCAACTGACTCCCGAATCCTCAAGGAAAGCTCACGATGAAGTTGATCCGATACGGCCGCAAGGGCCTCGAAAGGCCGGGGCTCGTCGACGCGCACGGCCGCGTGCGCGACCTGTTGGGCGTGATGCCGGACATCAGCGCGGCATCGCTCGCGCCGGGCAGCCTGTCGCTGCTCGCCGAAATCGCGCCGGAGGGACTGCCGGTCGTGGCGGATCCGGGACGCATCGGCGTGCCGTGGACCGGCATCGGCAAGTTCATCTGTGTCGGCCTGAACTACGCCGACCACGCCGCCGAGTCGGGCCAGCCGGTGCCCGCCGAGCCGGTGCTGTTCATGAAGACGACGAGTTCGCTGATCGGCTGCGACGACCCCGTCGTGCTGCCGAAGGACTCTGTCAAGAGCGACTGGGAGGTCGAGCTCGGCGTGGTCATCGGCAGCAAGGCGCGCTACGTGTCCGAAGCCGACGCGCTGTCGCACGTGGCGGGGTACTGCGTCGTCAACGACGTGTCGGAACGCGAATACCAGCTCGAGCGCGGCGGCCAGTGGGACAAGGGGAAGGGCTGCGACACCTTCGGCCCGGTCGGGCCGTGGCTGGTCACGCGCGACGAGGTGCCCGACCCGCAGGCCTTGCCGATGTGGCTGGAGGTCAATGGCCGGCGTTTTCAGAATGGCAACACGAAGACGATGGTGTTCGGCGTGGCGACGCTGGTGAGCTACATCAGCCGTTTCATGACGCTGCACCCGGGCGACCTGATCAGCACCGGCACGCCGCCCGGCGTGGGGCTCGGACAGAAGCCGCCGCTGTACCTGAAGCCGGGCGACGAGATGCGGCTGGGCATCGAAGGCCTGGGTGAGCAACGGCAGCGCGTGCACGCCTGGGACCCGCAGTTGATCGACGATTGAGCCGTTCATGGACACGCCGCTGGACCTGCCCGCGATCCGCATCCACCCGGCGGACGACGTGCTGATCGCGCGGCGGCAGTTGCTGTCGGGCACCGTACTGCCCGGCGAAGGGGTCACCGTCAGCGGCTTGGTCCCGCCCGGCCACAAGGTGGCCGTTCGCGCGCTCGCGGCCGGCGCGCCGGTGCGGCGCTACAACCAGGTCATCGGCGTCGCGAAGCAACCGATCGCACCGGGCCAGCATGTGCACGGCCACAACCTCGAGTTCAGCCGCTTCGAGCGCGAACAGGCGGTCGGCGAAGGGGCCCATCCGACCGCGTACATCACGCCGGCCGCGACCTTTAGCGGCATCGTGCGTGCCGACGGGCGTGTCGCGACGCGCAACTACGTCGGCGTGTTGACCTCGGTGAACTGCTCGGCGACCGTCGCCCGCGCGATCGCCGACCACTTCCGGCGCGACATCCATCCCGGCGCACTCGCGCCCTACCCTAACGTCGACGGCGTGGTCGCGCTGACGCATGGCGGTGGCTGCGCGACCGCGAGCGACGGCGAACCCCTGCAGCTGCTGCGCCGCACCTTGGGCGGTTATGCGCGGCACGCCAACTTCGCGGCGATCCTCGTCGTGGGACTCGGCTGCGAGACGAACCAGATCGCCGGCCTGATGGCGCAGGAAGGCCTGAGCGCCGGCACCGCGCTGCACACCTTCAACATCCAGGAGACCGGTGGCACAAGCAAGACGGTCGCCCACGGCATCGAGCTCGTGCAATGGCTGCTCGAAGAGGCGAACCGCGTGACGCGCACGCCGGTCGGCGCGGGCCACCTCACGGTGGGTCTTCAGTGCGGCGGCTCCGACGGCTATTCAGGCATCAGCGCGAACCCGGCGCTCGGCGCGGCGGTGGATTGGCTGGTGCGCCACGGCGGCACGGCGATCCTCTCGGAAACGCCGGAGATCTACGGCGGCGAGCACCTGCTGCTGCGCCGCGCCGTCTCGCAGGCCGTGGCCGACAAGCTGCTCACACGGCTGCGGTGGTGGGAGCGATATTGCGAGCGCAACGACGCCGAGATGGACAACAACCCGTCGGCCGGCAACAAGGCCGGCGGACTGACGACCATTCTGGAGAAGTCGCTGGGCGCGATTGCGAAGAGCGGGACGACCAACCTCGTCGACGTCGTCGAATATGCCCAGCCGGTCACTGCCAAGGGGTTGGTCTTCATGGACACGCCCGGCTACGACCCGGTCTCGGCGACCGGCCAGGTGGCCGGCGGCGCGAACCTGATCTGCTTCACGACCGGCCGCGGCTCGGCCTACGGCTGCGCGCCGGCGCCGTCGCTGAAGCTCGCGACCAACACGGCGCTGTGGCTGAAGCAGGAAGACGACATCGACATCAACTGCGGCACCATCATCGACGGCGCGGAAACCATCGCCGAGGTCGGCGAGCGCATCTTCCTGTCGATGCTGGAAACGGCCTCGGGCCGGCGCACGAAAAGCGAGACGCACGGCTACGGACAGAACGAGTTCGTGCCGTGGCAGCTCGGCGCGGTGATGTAGCGCCGAGTTTCAGTCGAAAGACGTCACCGGGTGCAGTGCGATGCGCGGTTGCCGCGCGCGCAACTGGCCGCATCCGGCGTCCACGTCCTGCCCCGCCGACTGGCGCAACCTCGTCAGCACGCCGCGCCGATTCAGCGCGCGCGCCATCGCCGCCGCGCGTTCCGCCGGCGGGCGCCTGAATTCGGCGCCGCTGACGGTGTTGTACGGGATCAGGTTCATCATCGCGTACTTGCCGGCGAGCAGGCGCACGATGCCGTCCACTTCATCGTCACCATCGTTGATGCCGTCGAGCAAGGTCCATTGGTACTGAATCGGGTAGCCCGTCGCACGCGCGTAAGCCTCACCCTCGCCGGTGAGTTCATCCGGTGCGATGCGCGGCGCGCGCGGCAGCAGCTTTTCGCGCAGCGCCGCATGGGTGGAATGCAGCGACAACGCGAGCGCCGGCTTGACCGGCGAGCGCGGCAGCCGCTCGAACACCCGCGGATCGCCGACGGTCGAGAACACGAGGCTCTTGTGGCCGATGCCGCCCGCCGTGCCGAGCAGCTCGATCGCCTCCATCACGTTGTCCAGGTTGTGCGCCGGCTCGCCCATCCCCATGAACACGACCTTGCGCACGGCACGCCGCGAACGGGCCAGCGCCACCTGCGCGACGATTTCGGCGCTGCCCAACTGGCGCAGCAGGCCGTCGCGGCCGGTCATGCAGAAGACGCAGCCCACCGCGCAGCCGACCTGCGTCGAGACGCACAGGCCGCCGCGCGGCAGCAGCACGCTCTCCGCCGTCTGGCCGTCGGTCAGCTCGACCAGCAGCCGCGCGGAACCGTCCTCGCCGGGGTGTTCCGAACGCAACCGCGCGAGTGCCTGAAGCTCGCTCGACAATGCCGGCAGCGCCTCGCGTACTGCCAGCGGCAAAAAGTCCTCCGCCCGCCGGCGACCACTGTCCTGCGGCCGCGCCTGCGCCCACAGCCGCAGCACCCGCTCCTCGTGGCAGGGCTTGGCGCCGAGGGCGCGCAGGTGGTGGCGGATGTGTTCGATGCGCATGGTTTGAGCGCGAGTGTAGGCAAAGCCGCAACCGCAACACTGGCTTGAACCTAGAAACGGCAGTTGGACGCGCCCGAGTGGGCCCTGATGCGGTGCGCTGGCAAGGCGCGACGACGCTGCGGGGTCACTGGAGAACCTTCGGGCTGCGCCCTCCGGCATTCGCCCTTGGAGCGGTCCGGCGGGCTCGTGCCCGCGAGGAGGAGCAACGCCGCCAGCGTGCCGCAGCAGGGCTCAATCGGGTGCGTAGCGCTGTCACCCACGCGGTGACGTTGCTCGTGAGCGATAGCGTTCGAAGTCATGCGGTGTTCCCAGCGGAAGAAAGCGGTCAACTGCCGTTTCTAGGATCATAGCCAGCATGCCCAGACTCAGTGCCCTCGCGGCTTCGTGGAGCGAGCAGGTGGCCGAGTTGATGCAGACCCTGCGCGACTGGCCCTGGTTCGACACCTTGCGCACCCTGCGCCTGCGCTTTCGCGAAGACCGGCTCGGCCTCACGGCCGGCAGCCTGACGTTCACGACCCTGATCGCGCTGGTGCCGCTGTTCACG
>DATKCI010000376.1:0-3533 GCA_035513255.1 Piscinibacter sp.
GACATCTCGCCGCTGGTCCGACTCCGGCCCGAGCCGCTCAGGGTGACGCGCTTCGTGGCCGACGTACATCTTGGCACGCTGGCCCGCCACCTCAGGCTGCTCGGCTTTGACACCGTGTGGCGCAACGACCTCGAGGACGACACCATCATCACTTTGGCCGGCGACGAAAGGCGCATCATCCTGACGCGCGACAAGGGCATCCTCAAGGACGGCCGCGTGACGCACGGTTACTGGCTGCGGGCCACGGAGCCCTTGGCGCAGGTCGAGGAAGTGGTGCGCACGCTGCAACTGGGCGCAGGCATCGAGCCTTACACGCGTTGCCTGGAGTGCAACGCCATGCTGCGCAGCATTTCGCGCCGCGCGGCGGCGCGAACCGTGCCGCTGCAGGTATTTCTCGTCTACCGCGAGTTCTCCCGCTGCGAGGGCTGCGGCCGGATCTACTGGGCGGGGTCGCATCGCGAGCGGCTCGACGCGGTGATTGCGCGCGCCCGGGCGGCCGCAGACGCCTGACCTGGACACGCATTGCGCGAAAAGTGAGGGACCGCTAGGCTCAGCGGACACGCACCCGCGTGGAGGAGAGCCGAAATGACCCTATGCCCCATCGCCCTGGTGTCGGGCTGCAGAAATTGCGCGTTGTTCTCTATGTGTCCCCTGAAGGCGTCATCGGCGATTACCGCAAGGAGGACGACGCCCGTTCGCAACGCCCGGGCGACAAGCCCGGTGGCGCAGGGAAGTCGCATTGAATAGCGCGGTGCGTGCCGCGTGAGCACGCCGCCGCACAATCCCGTCGCCGATCTGCGCGGCGCGAGTCGGCTGGTGTTCGAGGCCACCAGCGGCGTCACGGATCTCGTCGAGGCGATGCACGGCACTATTGCCGGGCTGGCCGGACTTGTGCCGGGCTCGAGCACCCAGCGCACGCGTGGGCTAACCGGCTTCGTATACCGCTGCGTGGGCGCCAGCATGCGCCTGGTCGGCCACGGTCTCGACGCGGCACTTGCGCCGCTCGCGCGGCGCAGCGGCACACGCGCCTCGCCACCGGGTCGCGACGCGGCGCTGGCTGTACTCAACGGCGTGCTCGGAGATCACCTCGCCGCGAGCGGCAATCCGCTGGCGATCACCATGAGCCTGCGCCGCGATGCGTCCGTCCTCCATCCGGACTGCCATGCCATCCGGGCCGCCATTCCCGCGGTCACGGGCCGCGTGCTCATCCAGGCGCACGGCCTGTGCATGAACGACCGGCAGTGGGCGCGCAGCGGGCGGGATCACGTCGCCGCGATCGCGCAGGAGCTCGGCTACACGTCCATGCACCTGCACTACAACAGCGGCCTGCGCATCGCGGCCAACGGCCGCCAGTTCGCGGGCTTGCTGGAGCGCCTGGCGACCCGGTGGCCGGTCCTCCTGGAGGAACTGGTCATCGTCGGCCACAGCATGGGCGGCCTGGTCGCGCGCAGTGCCCATCACCACGGCAAGGCCGCCAGCCACGCCTGGCCGGCAAGGCTGCGCAAGCTGGTGTTTCTCGGCACGCCGCACCACGGCGCGCCGCTCGAACGGGCCGGCAACGGCCTCGACATGCTGCTCGGCTTGAGCCCCTACACGCGGCCGTTCACGCGCCTCGGCAGGATCCGCAGCGCCGGCATCACCGACTTGCGCTTCGGCTGCCTGCTGGACGAGGACTGGCAGGGCCGGGAACGCTATGCGCCGCAGCGCAAGGACATGCGCACGCCGCTGCCGCTGCCCGCCGGCGTCGAGTGCTACGCCGTGGCGGCGGTGCGTGCGGAGCAGGGCGACGCTCCCGCCGCCCGCCTGTTCGGCGACGGCCTGGTGCCGGTGGCCAGCGCGCTCGGCGAGCACGAGGACACCCGTTTCGCACTGCGCTTTCCGGCGTCCCACCGCTGGGTCGGCGAGAGGCTGAGCCACCTCGACCTGCTGTCGAGCCCGCGGGTATTCGACCAGGTCGGCCGCTGGCTGGAGCGCTAGGCTGGCGCGGCCCGACGCACGCCGGCTGCTGCGCGACATGCTGTGCCTGCTGGGCGCAGCAGCGCTGGCATGGGGCTACTACGCGTACTCTCGTATCCTGCCCACGCCGGCGCTGGTGGCGGCGTGGGGCCTGTTCGCCGCGCTGATCGCGACGGCCCTGCTGCGCCGGGCCCGCATCCGTCGGCGCGCCTTCCTGGCGGTCTATGTCGCCGTGGCAAGCCCGCTGCAGCGGTGGCTGCGGGGCGGCGTGCTGCTGGCGCTGCGACCGTTGCTGCTCGCCGCGGTGCTGGCGCTGCTGCTGATGGTCGCGCTGGCGCGCCTCGATGATCACCGCGTTTGGCTGGCGCTGATCGCTGCCGGGCCGGTGCTGGTGCTGGTGCGCGCCTGGCTGCTGGGGCGGCTGGCGAATCATGCCGGCCCTTTGTACCTGCCCATCCTCAGCTGGCGCCTCGCGGCCCTGCTGGTGGGCGGGGGACTGACCGTGCTGCTCGTGTGGCTGGCCTTCCACCAGGCCTATCCGGAGTTCGCCGGGGTCAGCCTGGAGCGCGCCGTCTGGCACCTGGTCGACCAGGAACTCGCGCGCAGCGGCCCGGCACAGGTGCTGCTGCAGACGGCCGCGGCCAAGGACGGACTGCGCCTCTGGCTGGCCCAGCAGCTGATGCCCGCCCCGGCGATTTCGCTGGTGCACCTGCTGGGCTGGTTGCTGGTACTTGCAGAAGAAGTGCTGTTTGTGTGGTCATACCTGCTGTTGTGCCATGGATTGTTGATTGGAGCCGGAACCGTTGACCGCACTGGCCGCTGACCTCGCCCGACCCGACCGCCGGGGAGCCCGCCCGGGATTCCTGGCGTTGCTGTGGCTGGTGGCGACCGGTGTCCTGCTGGCGCTGGTGGCTGTCCAGCCGCAGCGTGCCTGGTCGCCGCCCGCACACACCGACGTCGTTCTCGGGGGTGAGCACTACCGCCTGGATGCGCAGCAGCTCAATTGGGTGCAGGGCTTCACCCGGCTGCATTTCAGCGAGGGACGGGAGGCCGCCCGGGCGCTGCTGGAGGCGGAGCTCGGCAGTGGCCTCGACGAGATTTTCGCCGGTGTGCGGACGCGCCTGCCGGCGTTCGCCGACTGGTACTACTCGCTGGGCGGCGAATACAGTCGCCTCGGCATGGCCGCGCTCGCCCGGCTGAATTTGGCGGACGGCGAGTTCATTGCCGGCAAGGCCACGACGATGCTGTTCCCCGCCGAGGAATGGGAACAGGCGCTGGCCCGGCTCGACGGCCGGATGCTGGCCACGCTGCAGGATCACCGGCAGCGCCTGCGCGCCCAGTGGCTGGCGGATTTGGGCGACCGCCTCGCGCCGCACCGGGTCCCCGCGCCGCTCGGTTCCGCCGGCGTCGCTGCGCGGACCGAGCCGTTGCCGCTCGACGGCGCCATCGCCCGCTGGATCGCCGAGGAACAGCAGGCGCTCGCGGTGCGGATCCGGATGAGTACGGTGGCCGGCGGCAGCGCCGCGGTCGGCACGGTGCTGTGGCGCAGGGCGGCGGCGCGGGCCGCGTCCGCATCC
>DATKCI010000377.1:0-2440 GCA_035513255.1 Piscinibacter sp.
ATCCTTTCGCCGTGCTGCACATGGCGCCCACCATCGTCAGTTGGCCCTCGCCTGTGATCACGGCGGCGTGAGGCAGAAAATCTCCGCGCTCCCGCAGCAGCTTCTCGCTGCGTTCGGCGAGTGGGCCGGCCAGGGCGACCAGGTCGGGCCTGACCGCGGCGTATAGTTGGGGGGAATTGCTCACGTACTGTTCTAGTTGTTGGCGCGGGCGCCATCGTACAGGCGGGCGCGGCATGTTAGAACTGCGCGCCATGAAAATTGCGACAGACCCTGTCCAGGCGTGTGTGCTCATTACCGGAGCGTCCTCCGGCATCGGTGCCGGCCTGGCGCGGGAGTTCGCGCGCCGTGGGATGCGCGTCGCGCTCGTGGCGCGCCGCATCGAGCAGCTCGAGGGGTTGGCGGCCGAGTTGCGCACCGCCGGTGGGCAGGCGAGCGCGCACCGCGGCGATGTCACAGTGGATGGCGACATCGCGCGGGTCGTGGGCGAGCTGGCCCTCCTGGGGGTGACGCCGCGCATAGTGATCGCCAACGCCGGTTTCGGCGTGGTCGGCAGGGCCCAGGAACTGGCGCTGGCGGACTATCAGCGCCAGTTTGATACCAATGTGTTCGGAGTCCTGCGCAGCCTCCATGAATCCATGGAAGCCCTGCGTGCCACGCGGGGCCGGTTCGTGATCATGGGCAGCGTCGCGGGGCACATTGCGATGGCGGGCAGCTCGCCGTACACCATGAGCAAGTTCGCGGTGCGTGCCCTGGCGGAAGCGCTGCACGGCGACCTGCACCAAGTGGGCGTGAGCTGCACGCTGATTTCTCCCGGGTTCGTCGACTCCGACATCCGCCGGGTCGACAACCGCGGGGATCTGCACGCGGATGCGAAAGACCCGGTTCCGGCGTGGCTGCGCATGAAAACTGCCGACGCGGCGCGAGTGATGGCGCGGGGCATCCTGCGCGGCAAGAAAGAGGTGATCGTCACCTGGCACGGCCGGTTCATCGTGTTCATGGCACGACACCTGTCGGGCTTCACGCGCTGGCTGCTGTTGCGGTCGAATCGCGGATCGCGGCCCGAGCCCGCCAAAGAGTAACCGTCAGCTTCCTTCGACGTGAGTCTTCAGCCGTCCGAGAGCCTCGCCCCAAGCGCGGCGATAGCCATCCGCCTCGGCGCGGGTCTGCAGGCGCTCGATGCTGGCCATCACCGTGCATTTGTCGCCCTTGCCGTCGAACTTGATTTCGACCGGCGTCGGCAAAGTCAGTCCTTGGTCCTCGGCGATGAGACGGATATTCTTACCGGCGTTCACCTTTTTGATTGTGGCGCGATTGCCGTCGGCATTGCGCCAGTGGCCGCCGTCGCGCAGGTCCACGTCGTGCTTCGGGCCGAACCAGGCGTCTAGTGCCTTGGGCGAAGTGAACGCCGCGTAGCAGTCCTTCGCGCTGGCCTTGATGCTCTTTGTGGCGCAGATGGAGTAGCCCTTGGGTTTGCCATCCCTGGCGAGATCGCCGCGCGCGATTTCGAATTCGCAGACGATGGTGGTGCTCCACCACGGTTCGACCTTTTCGTCGTCCATGAGCCAGTGTGTGAGAGTGCGGCGCCCGAGGGCGACGCCGCCGTGTTTGTCGAGCGCCTTGAACCACTCGGCAAGCGTCTTGCCGGTGGCGCTCTTGCAGGAGGCGTCGCTGACCGCGTGGTCGGCCTTGCGCTCGACTTTCATTGGGGGCAGGGAAGTTGCGCGCAGTCCCGGCACGGCAGAAGTGCGAGGACCAGGCCGATGATGGTGAACTGCAGCGTGTGGTAGCCGCCGTTGATCAGGAACAGCTTCAGGCTCTTGCGCTCGAATAGATAGTTGATGCCGAAGCTGCTGGTCACCCATAGCAGGCCAGCCGAAAAGCCGACGCCGGCACCGAACGCGATCGACGGCCGGGGTCCGAGGAAGTTGGCGAAGTTCCAGGCGGCGAGCAGCGACAGGACCAGTGACAGGCCGAAGATCTTGACCATGTTGCCGTTCTTAAGCTGCTCGTCGGTGAGGCCGGCTTCACGCTGCCAGACCTTGCCGAACAGCACGGGCGAATACCAGAGGCCGCCTAACACGAAACACGCAACTGCGGCGGCAACGACTGCGATCCAGTTGATTTCAGGCACGGTGCCCTCCCTTGTTTGTTGTGGGGGGAATTGTGCGCGTGCAGTGCGATGTCGTCTTGGAAAAATGGGAAGTGGTTGGAGGAAGAGGGCCCCAGCGAGCATCCCCCGCGCAGGAGATTCGTTCGCTTTTCGCCGGGCCCTTCCGGTGTGGGGCATCGCAAGATTTAGGCCCGCCGCCACGCGCAAAGACATCTTGGTGTAGTTGGAGTTGAGGGACAGCGAAGAGTCCTGAAGGCGCAGAGAGGCGGCTTCGTGGCCTTGCGAATGACGTACCCGGCCCGCTCACAAATCTCCTGCGCGGGGGATGCT
>DATKCI010000378.1:0-2076 GCA_035513255.1 Piscinibacter sp.
CACCGCGGTCTTGGCTTCCGCGCCGCTCGGGTTCTTGGAGTCGCGCCGCACCAGCTCCACCTTGTAGGGCGCGAAAGCGCCGGCGTTCAGCTTCATGTACATCTGCATGCCGCGGTCGACCTGCTGGCCGAACTCGGCGCCCACCCCCGTGAAGGGCAGCACCACGCCCACCTTCACCGTCTGCGCCGACGCGCCGCCGGCGACGGCGAGCGCCGCCGCCGCGATCACGCCACTCCACAGCCTTCGTGCTTGCATGGCTCCTCCTCCCAGTGTCTGGTGCTAGTAGCGGCGAGCGCCGCCGTAGTCTTCGTCGAACAGCGAGAACGGCGGCGTGCGGCCGACCAGCGCTTCGATCAGCGCGAGCTCGACGTCCGTGTGGTTGATGAAGGGCGCGGGCTCGATGCGGTTCTTCGTGACATAGCGCGGCGCGTCGTGGTGCCTCGAGACGATGCGCTCGGTGACGCTGGCGTCGGCGAGCGTGGCGATCTGCACCTCGCCGTAGCAAGTGCACACGTAGCTGCGCTCGGGCTCGGATTCCACGTACAGGCCCGTGCCGCGGATGCCGGTGGCCGACATCGAGGTGATGACGCGCTTCTGGCCGCTGCCGAACACCGATAGCAGCGCGCCGGTGGCGAGGCGCATCGTGTTCACCAGCACGCCGTCGCCCGAGAGCTCGAGGCGGCTGCGCTCGCGCAGCAGGAACGCATCGAACCCCACGACGAAGATCAGCTGCGCGCCGCGGCCGGTCTCGACGCTGCCGGTGGCGCCGATGCGCGTCGCACTGGTCGCCGGCTGTCCGTTCACCGTCACCGCGCCGGTGGTCTCGTAGACGGATTGGCCTGCCGGCAACTTCTGCGGCCGGCGTCCGAAGAACTGCGCCCAAGCGGCGGGCGTCGCACCCGCGGCGAACACGCCCGCCGCCAACGCCTTCAGCAGGAACGCGCGACGGGGGTCTTCCGCTGCTTCGGTGGAGCGCTGCGTCATCGCACGTTTGCCTTTCGCCGATCGGATGGGCAACGTATTATCACGCGCAAGCCCATCCGGGGGGAAGACTCATGAAGCGGACCATCGCATTTGCCGGCGCACTGCTGCTTTTCGTACCGCTCGCGCCCTCGCTGGCGGCGGAGGGCTGGCGCTACGGCGCGTCGGGCGAGTTTGCGCACGACGACAACGCCACGCGCGGCCTGTACGACGCCGACCAGAAGGGCGACAGCATCCTGTCGGTGGGCGGCTCGGCCACGCGCAGTGTGATGCTCGGCGGCCGCAGCGGGGCACTGTTCCGCGCTGCAGCGAAGTACAGCCACTTCACGACGTTCGACGACCTCAGCAACCTCTCGCTGTCGGGGCGGGCGGCCTGGCGCATCCAGCCGGGCACCGTGTTCAGTTCGCCCATCTTCGAAGTCGCGGGCACGCTGGAATGGTTGCGGCACGCGGAAAGCGAATTGCGCGACGGCACGATCATGACGCTCGAAGCAAGCGTCGGCAGCCACCTCACCGATCGCACGCGGCTGGGCGGGGGCTTCGCCTGGGACCAACGCAACGGCGGCGACCCAGGCCGTGCCGGGGAAGTGGCGATCTACGACATGGACGGCACGCGCTTCTGGGTCAACGTCGATTACCGCTTCGGCGCGAGGAATACGGCTTACGCGCGCATCACGCAGATGCAGGGCGACCAGGTGTTCAATTCCGTGACTGTCGCCGGCCTCAACCCGAATGCTTGGGCCACCGATCCGGCGTTCGCCGCCGAACTGGGAAGGGCCACCGATTCCTATCGGGTCGATTCCGCCACCACGGTGTTCGACCTCGGCGTGAACGTGGCGCTGGCTCGCGCCCACTCGCTCGACTTCCTCTACACGAACTACAGCTCGAAGGCGAAGGAAGGCCCGCAGAACGGCAACAAGTACAGCGGCAGCATCATCCGCGCGACCTACTTGTACCGTTTCCAATAGCCCGTCCGGTGCCCCGTGACCGGATGCACAGCCGGGAGCTCGGCCTGGTGCTGGCGCGCCAGTTGCTCGGCGTCGAGGACCTGCACTTCGGCCTGTGGGACCGCGACCTCGAGCTGCGGCCCGGCAA
>DATKCI010000379.1:0-3972 GCA_035513255.1 Piscinibacter sp.
GCACGAGGAGGACTGGGCAGAGGCATGGAAGCAGCACTTTCCGGTGCTCCGAGTCGGCCGGCGGCTGGTGGTCCGCCCGACATGGCGCGAACATGTGCCGCTGCCGGGTGACGTCGTGATGAGCCTGGATCCGGGGATGGCATTCGGAACCGGGCTGCATCCGACGACGCGCCTGTGCCTGGCGGGTGTCGAACATTGGGCCGACGAAACCCGGCTCGAGAACGCGTGCGTGCTCGATGTCGGCTGTGGCTCCGGCATCCTGGCCATCGCCGCCGCGCTGCTCGGCGCGGAGAGTGTCGTGGGCATCGATACCGATCTACTGGCCGTCGAGGCCACGCGCAGCAACGCGGAGCTGAACGGCCTTGCGGCGAGGATCGAAGCCCGCCGCGGCAGCCTGCCTTTGCCGTCGCCCGAGCAATTCGACCTCGTTCTCGCCAACCTGGTGGCAAGCGTGCTGGTGGACCTGGCCGCTGAGCTTGCAGAGGCTCTGCGGCCGGGCGGTCGGCTACTTGCCGGCGGCGTAATTCGCGATCGGGAGTCGGATGTCCGGGAGGCCTTCGAAGCGGCCGGCCTGCGGGTTGTCGGTCGAGGCTCGGAAACCGATTGGCTGACGCTCGAGGCTCAAAGGGCAGCCTGACAGGTGTCGCTGGCGCAGCTCTTCCCGGTCATCCTTGTCGCCCACATCGTGCTGGCGGTTTCGCTGTTCCTGCCCAGCCTGCTGCTGCCCTTCGCGCTGCGGCTGCGGGGAGGGAAGTGGTCCGAATCGGCCGGCCGTATCCCGCGTGCGCTGTTCTGGTTGCAGCGCAACGGGACGCTGATCATCGGCGCCGGCCTGGCGGTGACCGGCGTTCTGCTTGTCCTGACGCTTGGCCTCCAGCTGCTTTCGCAACCCTGGCTGCTGCTCGCGCTGACGATCTACGCCGCCAACCTCGTGCTGGCGTTCTTCGTGCAGCGTCCGGCGCTGGCTCGGCTGTTGCGCCTGCGGCCGGACGTGAGCGACGAAGCTCAAGAGCGCTGGCGCACCTGGGCGCGCAGGCAGCGTTACATCAGTTACGTCATGGCGGCGCTGATCGGCGTGATCGCGTTCCTGATGTCGACCAAGCCGGACCTGTGATGCCGATCTAACATCGGGCGATGACCGACAACGATTGCCTGTTCTGCCGGATCATCGCCGGCGAGGTGCCGGCTGACTTCGTGCACCAGGACGACCTGGTCGTCGCCATCCGCGACGTCTCGCCCAAGGCGCCGACGCACCTGCTGCTCATGCCGCGCGAGCACGTCGTATCAGCCGCCGAACTGACCGACGCGCACAGACCAATGCTCGGGCGGCTGTTCGCCGTGGCTGCCGACCTGGCGCGCAACGCGGACATCGCCGAGCGCGGCTTTCGGCTAGTGACGAACGCCGGGCCGGACGCCGGGCAGAGCGTTCCGCATCTGCACTTCCACCTGCTGGGCGGCCGCTCGATGGGCTGGCCGCCGGGCTAGGGCATCAACGAGGCATAACCGCTCTGAGTCCCGCACCACGCGCGGAACTGGTTGCAGGTCGGTTATTGCTCGATCTCATGAACGGGTAGTGGGGCCTCTGCGCCGGCCCAACGCTGCACGTCGGAGCGTTTGATCTTCAGCGTGTGGGTGCGCGGGAAGTCGGCTTCGGGCCAGATACGGAAGTCGTCGATGCGCTGGTGCTGCCCGAGGCGCGAATTGGCGGCTTTGATGAGCGGCTCGATTCGTGCGCGCAATGCAGCTACTTCCTCTTCCGTCTGCGGGGCCGGCGGGGCGGGCAGGTTGGGCGTGATCATCGGCGGGGCATCCGGTGAAAGGACAACCGCCTCGATCCGACCCGGCGCGGTCTCGATGACCACGGCCTGCTCAAGGCCGAAGTCTGACAGCACGTTTTCGATGTCCTCTGGATACACGTTCAGCCCGTTGGGCAGCACGATGATGTTCTTGGTCCTACCCATGAGAACCAGGTTGCCGCGATCGTCGAAGCGCCCCACGTCGCCGGTGTGGTACCAGCCGTCGGTCATCACCGCCGCCGTGGCCTGCGGGTCCTGCCAGTAGCCGTCGAAGATCGTCGGGCCACCGACGAGGATCTCGTTCGTGCCATCGGCCAGCCGAAGCTCGACTGGCTCGGTGCGCTTGCCGACCGTCCCGGTGGGGTGGTCGTTCTCGCGCGTGGCAGCCACCGGTCCGCATTCGGTTGCGCCGTAGCCCTGCAGAACGATTATCCCCAGGCTCTCCCATTTCTCCTGCAGCGGCGGCGGCAGGTACGCACCGGCTGAGAACATCAGCCGTAGCTCGCCGCCGAGCTGCGCGTGGATGCGCCGGAACAGGAGCCGTCGTGCCCAGTAGGGCAGGAAGCGCGCGATGCGCCGCGAGCGCTCGAACAGCTTCTGCTTGCCCTGCCGCTTGACCTCGCGCTCGAGCCCGATCCAGAACAGCTCGAGCAGCTGGGGCACGAGGA
Source organism: Piscinibacter sp. (assembly GCA_035513255.1). Classification (GTDB taxonomy): domain Bacteria; phylum Pseudomonadota; class Gammaproteobacteria; order Burkholderiales; family Burkholderiaceae_C; genus Albitalea. Next base: position 2,465 of record DATKCI010000379.1, read on the forward strand.
CCATGGTCGTCACACGCTCCTCGCGGAAGGCCTCGAAGAGGACGCGTGGTGTCCGCGAGCGGACCCACACGATGTGCGCGCCGATCATCGTGCCAAACATCAGCACCGGGGCCTGCTCGAACAGGTGCGACGGCGGCAGCAAGCTGACCGTCCGGTGCTCGCGCGGCGGCATGATCTTGCCGAGCGCCTCGAGCGTGGACAGGATCGTGCCGTGCTTGAGCACCACGCCCTTGGGCACGCCCGTCGTGCCCGAGGTGTAGATGATCTCGAACAGCGTGTCGCGGTCTGGTCGCGGCCAGCTGTCGACCTGTGCCTCCCAGTCGGCCGGAAATGGGTCGTCCAGGCTGCCCTCGTCGGTGGCGGCAGCGTTCTCGTGCGCTGGCTCCGCCGCCAGCCACTCGACCGTTCGCATGTCGAGGTGGCCTAGGCCGCCAGCCTGCGGGTCGGGCGCGTCCATGCCGGTGCCGACGGCCAGCCATTTCGCGCTGGCGCTGGCGGCGATGCGCTGGAGGACGTCGGGCGCCATGCGCAGGTCGAGTGGCACGACGATCACGCCGGCGCGCATCGCACCGAAGTAGACCGCCGGCAGGGCCGGCGTCGAGGGGCTCCATGTCAGCATCCGATCGCCCGGCTTCAGCCCAAGCCGGCGCAGGCGCCAGGCGACGAGCTTTGAATGACGTTTGACATCCTCCGCAGACCACGGCAGGTGCAGCCCATCGTCGGTGCGCAACGCCATCTGCTCGCGGCCCGCGTAGCGGACAGCGGCGTCCTCGATCAGGTCGAGCAGCGAATCGAACGTCCGCGGATCAGGCAGTTCCCACATGTTCTCGGCACGGAGTCTATTGCCTGTGGGGTCTCAGGAAACACCTTTGACTTAGCCGAGATCTATATGGACGTACCCAATGGTCGTACCCAGTGATTCGCAAAGGTGAAGCAGCTGCGCTTGGGCTTCGGCGCTGCACGCGGGAGACACAAACCCGTCAAGGTCGGCTGAGCGAGGTCGTGACACCGCTATGGTCACCGGCGCTTCTAACGAGGTCCCCGGTGCCCACAGCCCGACCAAGATTTCCGCCTCCGGGCGTCGACCGGGCGGGTTTTCCCCAAGGGATCGACCTTTGGACCGCTCCACGCTGCAATTGGACGGGTGCTTGACCATAGTGGGGTCATCGCGTGGCAGAACGCTCGATTGAACGCACCACCTCGCGACCCCCTCCCACGACCCGTGCGATTGCGGTAACGGGACGCTACGGCTACACTGCGCGGGCCCTGCGTGGCGGCATCACGAACGCGCTCTCGAGCGTGGAACTCACTTGACCGCCCCGCGTACACCCCCCATCGGACCCCGGCGCCGGTGCAGGTGATGGGCTGAAACATGCCGGTGGGAGGTGATTCCGGATTGGCTGAAGTCCGCGTAGGCGAAAACGAGACCTTCGAGAGTGCCCTGCGACGCTTCAACAAGAAGATCCAGCAGAGCGGCATTCTCGCCGAGGCTCGCCGACGCGAGCACT
>DATKCI010000380.1:0-3608 GCA_035513255.1 Piscinibacter sp.
CTTCCAGTGGGCCAGCACGCCCGAAGAGCGCAGCAAGCTGTGGGCAGCACGCCACCAGAGTTACTTTGCCGCGCTGCAGACGCGCCCCGGCTGCCGCTGCCAGAGCAGCGACACCTGCGTGCCCATCTCGTGCCTGGCCGAGAGCATCAACGTCAGCGTCGACGAAGCCGAAGCCTCGGGCATCCCGTACTGGATCGTCGGCCACGTCGGCGACGGCAATTTCCATCTGAGCTATCTGATGGACCCGAACGACGCTGCCGAGGTGGCGGCGGTGGAGCTCCTGAACGTGCAGATGGTGCAGCGCGCCTTGCGCCTGGGCGGCACCTGCACCGGCGAACACGGCATCGGCCTGCACAAGATGGGCTACCTGCTGGAAGAAGCCGGTGCCGGCGCGGTGGACATGATGCGCAGCATCAAGCGCGCGCTGGACCCGAAGAACATCATGAACCCGGGCAAGGTGTTCACGGCCTGAGGCCGGCCCGGCACCTGTGCTGCGGCTCAGCCGGCCGGCGCCGGCACGCTGAAGCTTTTGGTCACGTCGCCCTTGGCGTTGGTGCTTTCCAGGTGCACACCAAAACCCCACAGCCGCGCCACGTGTTTCATCACTTCCTGCCCGCTGTCGTGCAGCGGGCGGTCGTTGTGCTGAAAGTGGCGCAGCGTGAGTGAACGGTCGCCGCGCAGGTTGACGTTCCAGACCTGGATGTTGGGCTCGCGGCTGCCCAGGTCGTACTGACGGCTCAGCGACTCGCGCACACGGCGGTAGCCGCTGTCGTCGTGGATCGCGCTGACTTCCAGCTCGCTCTGATTTTCGTCGTCGTGGATCGCAAACAGGCGCAGGTCGCGCATCAGCTTGGGGCTGAGGTACTGGCCGATGAAACTTTCGTCCTTGAAGTTGCGCATGGCGTGGTCCAGCGTCGGCGGCCAGGGCTTGCCGGCGATGTCGGGGAACCAGTCGCGGTCTTCGGCGTCGGGCTTTTCGCAGATGCGCTTGATGTCGGTGTACATCGCAAAACCCAGCGCATACGGGTTGATGCCGCTGTACGCGGGGTGGCCCACCGGCGGCTGGTAGATGACGTTGGTGTGCGACTTCAGCCACTCGATCATCACGCCGTCGGTCAGGTAGCCGTCGTCGTACATCTGGTTCAGCAGCCGGTGGTGCCAGAACGTGGCCCAGCCTTCGTTCATCACCTGGGTCTGGCGCTGCGGATAGAAGTACTGCGCGACCTTGCGCACGATGCGCACGATCTCGCGCTGCCACGGCTCCAGGAGCGGCGCGTTCTTCTCGATGAAGTACAGCAGGTTCTCCTGCGGCTCTTCGGGAAAGCGGCGGGCGGGCGCCTCGTCGGCATCGCCGTCCTTGTCGCGGCGCCGCTTCTTCGGCAGCGTGCGCCACATGTCGTTGATCTGCCGTTGCGCATAGGCCTCGCGCTCTTCGCGACGGGCCTGTTCCTGCGCCAGCGACAGCTTGCTCGGGCGGCGGTAGCGGTCGACGCCGTGGTTCATCAGCGCATGGCAGGAGTCGAGCGTGTCTTCGACGACCTCGAGGCCGTGGCGCTCCTCGCACTCGGCGACGTAGTTCTTTGCGTAGACGAGGTAGTCGATGATCGACGACGCGTCGGTCCACATCTTGAAGAGGTAGTTGCCCTTGAAGAAGCTGTTGTGCCCGTAGGCGGCATGCGCGATCACCAGCGCCTGCATCGCCATCGTGTTCTCCTCCATCAAGTAGGCGATGCACGGATTGGAGTTGATGACGATCTCGTAGGCCAGGCCCATGTGGCCGCGCCGGTAGTTCTTTTCGGTGGAGATGAACTCCTTGCCGTAGCTCCAGTGGCGGTAGTTCACCGGCATGCCGACCGACGCGTAGGCGTCCATCATCTGCTCGGCGGTGATGATCTCGAGCTGGTTCGGGTAGGTGTCGAGGCCGAAGCGCTTCGCCGTTTCCTTGATGACGGTGTGGTACCGGTCGATCAGCTCGAACGACCAGTCGCTCGTCGACGGCAGCGGCTTGTCGGCGCGCGGCGGCGTGACGATGTCGGCCGCGCGCGTCACGCGCGACCTCGATTCGGGCTCACCACCTGCGAACAGGTCGGGCGTCGGGTCGGTTGTTGCCGTGGCGGCAGCTGCTTTGCGTGTCATGCCGGGACACCTTCCTTCTTGAAGAGATCCCTGAATACCGGGTAGATCTGCGACGCCTCGGTCACCTTGCGGATCGCGAAGCTCGTCGATTCGGCAGCCAGCGCGTAATACTCGTCCCACAGGTTCTGCTCTTCCTCGGCCACCTGCACGTAGGCGAAGTAGCGGCACAGCGGCAGGATGTTGTGCGCGAGCAGCTCGCGGCAGCGACCGCTGTCGTGATGCCAGTTGTCGCCGTCGCTCGCCTGCGCGCCGTAGATGTTCCACTCGCTGGTCGGGTAGCGGGCACGCGCAATCTCCTCCATCAGCACCAGCGCGCTCGACACGACGGTGCCGCCGGTCTCGGTCGAATGGAAGAAGTTTTCTTCGTCCACTTCCTGCGCCTGCGTATGGTGGCGGATGAAGACGATGTCGATCTTTTCGTAGTGCCGGGTCAGGAACAGGTACAGCAGGATGAAGAAACGCTTGGCCAGGTCCTTGCGTGCTTCGTCCATCGAACCGGAAACGTCCATCAGGCAGAACATGACGGCCTTCGCGGTCGGCACCGGCACGCGGATGCGGCTGCGGTAGCGCAAATCGATCGGGTCGAGGTAGGGAATGCGGCCGAGCTTGGCCCGCAGCGCCTCGATTTCCAGCTCCAGCGCGGGGATCTCGTGCGCGAGCGGGTTCGGCTCGGGATGCCGCTTCAGCATCTCCAGATGCTCTTCGAGGCGGCGCAGGTCCTTCCGCGAATCCCCCCCGAGCGCGATCCGCCGGCCGATCGCGCCGCGCATCGAGCGCACCACGTGCAAGTTGTTCGGCGTGCCGTCGCTGGAGAAGCCGGCGCGCTGCATCCTGAACTCGGGCGTCTCGGCCAGCGTCGTTCGCGCGAGGTTCGGCAAGGCCAGGTCGTCGAAGAAGACCTGCATGAACTCTTCCTTGGTCAGGTGGAAGACGAAATCGTCTTCGCCCTCGCCGGAATCGCTCGCCTGTCCGCCGCCACCACCACCGCCGCCGCCCTTCGGCCGCTCGATGCGGTCGCCGCGTACGTATTCCTTGTTGCCCGGGTGCACCATCTCGCGCTTGCCGCCCTGCCCGTGGCCGAACACCGGCTCGCTGATGTCCTTCTTCGGAATGTGAATGTCTTCGCCCTGCGCGATGTCGCGGATGCCGCGGCCGTCGACCGCGCGCTTGACCGCTTCGCGGATCTGCTCCTTGTGACGGCGCAGAAAACGCTCGCGGTTGCCGATGGACTTGTTCTTGCCCGCCAGCCGCCGGTCGATGATCTGCTGAAGCATCTACGCTCCTCCCAGATGCGCCTTCGGCGCTCCCCCCCAGGGGGGCGCCGCCAGCGGACCGGCGAAGCCGGACCCGCGGCGGCCGCTTGGGGAGCGGTGCTCGCTTCGCGGGCCGGGTTGTGCGGTGTACTTCATCAGCTGCTCTTGCGCACGCGCAGGTACCACTCGCAAAGCAGGCGCACCTGCTTCGACGTGTAG
>DATKCI010000381.1:0-5844 GCA_035513255.1 Piscinibacter sp.
CTCACCGGAGTGAGGAAGGTCGAACAGGAAGCGCGTGCCGGGACCGAGCACGACCTGGCTCCCGTCTTCGCGCTCGACCTGCACCAGCGCCTGCGCTCCGGTGCGCACGATGTCGCACTGCCGCAGCCGGACGCCGGTAGCCGCCACGTATGCCTGCCCGCCCGAGACGATCGTCGCGCTGCCTTCGACGAAGGTGATCGTCGGCACGCGCTCGCTCGCCAGGGCCGCGGAGCACAGGCCGAGCGCCGCCAGCATGCTGAGCGCGCCGCCAGAGATTGTCCGCCAATGCACGCCAAGTCCTTGGTTTCGGAAGTCGGGCATGCGGTCGACGGGACGCGAATCGCACGCCTGAGCGATCAAATGTAGGAGCATCGGTAGACGTCGTCCAGACTGCACCTTGCAGTGCAAGTGGATGTTCAGGTTGACCGCCGACCCGAAGCGCTGGAATCAGCGTCACCGCGCTGCTCTGATGAGGGCACACGGGAGGGCGCTGGTGGACGCCGTGGTGGCGTGGTTCGACCAGCTGGCAGGGCGGCCATCGGGCTCACCGACGCGCACGGGTTTTGTCGGCCGCTGATCCTGATAGTTGCCACGCTGGTGCAGGAGGGATCGGGCGTCTACGCGCGCATGAACTCAGGTGAGCTGAACTTCGGTCGCTATTTCCAGGAGATCGTAGCTGCGCTGCCGCCGTGGCTTACGCGGGTGCTGGACCGGTTCGGGATCGGCAACCTCGTCGACATCGAGCAGCGCTTGACCTCCGCGGTGGCGCAGGCCAGCCGGTTGATCGCCGCGCAGGTACTCGGCGTCGGACAGAACACGCTGGAGTTCGTCGTCGGCTTTTTCATCGCGCTTTACCTGGCCTTCTTCCTGCTGCGCGACGGACAGGCGCTTGCACAACGCGTGAAGGCGGCGATTCCGCTGGACGGGTCGCACACGCAGGCGTTGGTGAAGAGGTTCGCCACCGTGATTCGTGCCACCGTCAAGGGCAACATCGTCATCGCCGTTATCCAAGGCACCCTGGGCGGTCTCGCGCTCTGGGTACTCGATGTGCGCGGCGCGCTGGTGTGGGCGGCGCTGATGGCCTTTCTATCGCTGCTACCAGCGGTGGGAGCGGGCCTGATCTGGGGGCCGGTGGCGGTGTACCTGCTTGTCACCGGTTCGGTGATCCAGGGCGCGGGGCTCATCGCCTTCGGGGTGCTCGTCATCGGCATGGTGGACAACGTGTTGCGCCCGATCCTTGTCGGCAAGGACACGCGCATGCCCGACTACGTCGTGCTGATCTCGACACTCGGCGGACTGGCAGTGTTCGGCATCAACGGCTTCATCATCGGCCCGGTGATCGCCGCAATGTTCATTGCGGTGTGGGACATCTACGTCAGCAAGCGCAGCGAGTCGCCGCACTGAAGTTTCTTCAGCAGCGCTGCCTGAACTCGCGTGGTGAGTCATTCGGGGCGCATCCAAGCGCGCCGCGGCCCGAGGCTGCCCGCGGACGTTGGCACGACCATCAAATCGGGCGGCTGAACCGGCTACGCCGAAGCGCACGATCGGGAATCGCAGCGCGCTCGACTGGCCGCTTTGTGGATGTGAATCTGAAGTTGTGTGCGACTGGAATGGGTCGGTATGGTCAGTTCGGCACGGTCGTGACCGGTCCTTCGCATGGCGTCATCCGGCCCCTGCCGTTGGACGACCGGTCCAGGAGGCCCTGCGGTCGCTCGAGGAGATCTTCTTCGAACGACCGGTGATGAAGATCGCCGTCGTTCGGCCGACGCCACCCCGTGTCCGGGTCCAGTCTTGACCCGTCGGTCACAGGACTTCGGCGAGGTCCCGTTCATGGCCACTTGTACGCGTTGATCGTTGACTAGGTATCGCGCCTGATGTTCGGTCGATTCAAACCTCGCTAGCCTCGGCGGCGGCACTCAATCTACGAGGGGGGTCAAGTTCTTCGCTGCCCAACCCCTGTTCCGCCCCAAGCGACATACCCGCCCTAGGAGCGCGACTTCGGGGTCCGGCTGCGGCCGCATCCCAACCTCCAGCCTGACGCACCGCGGGCTTGCCGCTGGTCGACTGGTGATCGGACGACGATCATCTGCCCATCTGACTAACGGAGCTCTCCCTCACCGGTGCACGTGTTCCGCTATTGGCGCGATCGAAAACGAATGACCGGCCGCCGGCCGGTCGCGCGAAGCTTACGGCGAGCCCCCGCCTTCAATTCCCCGCCGTATTCAACGTCCAGTTCTGGTTGTTCCCCCCATGGCACGACCACGTGATGAGCGCCGTCTCCTGAGCGGTCGCCCCACCCGGCACATCCAGACAAGCCCCCGACCCCCGATTCCGCAGCACCGACCCCGACAGCGCCCACTGCGTCGTGTTCCCCGAAGAACACGGCAGCTGCACCACCGGCCCGCCGGTCGCCGTGGCGTCGCTTTGCGCCAGGCACTGGCCGCTGTGCTTGAACACGAACTGCAGGGTGCCGTCGATGTTGTTGACCGTGAGCTGCTCGTTGCCGGCGCTGCCGCAGGGCCACTGGATGACCGTCGCGCCGCTCGCCTGCGAGACGCCGCTGACGTTGACGCACAGGTTGCTGTGGTTCGAGCGGATGCGCAGCAGCGCGCTGGTGGCGTCCAGCGAGCGCACGTACTCCACGAGCGCCGTCACGTCGGCCGCGGGCAGCGACGATGCGTTGCCGTGGCCGGAGGCGAACAGGTTTTGCAGCGTGGCGGCCTGGCCGTTGTGGAAGAAGGCCGACGTGCTCCAGCTTCCATACAGCGTGGGCGTGTCGAAGCCCACGCCGGCCAGCGGCTGGCCGGCGCCCTGCCCCGACGACGCCTGGATCGTGCCCACGTCGTGCCGCAGCCCGTCGCGCAGCGTGATGCCGGTGTGGCAGCTCGCGCATTGCATGCTGGCGTAGACATCGCGGCCGCGCAGTGCGGTGGTGGTCAAGCTTCCGTTGGCGTTGCGTGCCGGGCTGCGGGCATGGCGGCTGAGCGAGCCGAGGTACACCGCCAGGTCGTCGAGCGCCGCACTCTTGCCGGCCTTCGGGGCGCCGAGCGGATTGGAGGTCGACGCAAAGTCCGCATTGCTCATGAAGCCGGTGCCGCCGAAGGCGCCGCGGATGTCGTTCTCGAAGTCCTGGATCTCGTCGAAGTTGGCGCTCCAGTGCACGCGCCCGTGGTCCAGGCCCTGGCGGCCCAGCAGGCTGATCGTGCGGCGCAGGCCCTCGCCGCGCTGCGTGAAGTCCCACACCGTGCCGTCGTCGCCGCCGTCGGCGTGGCAGCTCGCGCACGACATGTAGTTGTCGCGGCTCATGCGGCGGTCGGCCGCGTTGTAGAAGAGTTGCTTGCCGCGCAGCGCCGCAGCGGACAGCGTCTCTTGCGCCACCGTCGGCACCGTCTGCAGCCGCGTGGCCGCTGCGGTCTGGCTGGTCAGCACCCCGGCCACGTCGTGCACCGAGACCGAGCGGGACAGGAAGTTGTTGACGAACAGCCGCTTGCGCGCCGCGTCGAGATACAGACCGTGCGGCGCCGCGCCCACATCGGTGATCTCGCCGCGCACCGCGCGGCTGTAGGCATCGACGATCGCGACGCGGTTGCCTTCCATCTGCGCGACGAAGAGGTAGTCGCCGTTGGGGGCGTACAGCGCGGCGCGCGCCGGGGCTCGGTCGTCGAAGTCGAGTTGCTCGGCGAACACTTCGGTCGCCTGCTGCAGATCCACTTGCGACAGAATGGAACGCACCGTGCGGTCGTGCTCCAGGTCCTGGCCGTCGCGGTGGCGCCCGCGCACGATGTTGTCCTTCTTCGACGGCAGCATCGCGCGCTTGCCGTCGGGTGAGATGACGACCTGGTTCAGGTAGTTCGGCACGCCGCGCGCGCGGCTTTCGTCATCGTTGGTGGTGGTGTCCACGCGCAGCGCGATCGTGGTGTTGGCCGTCAGGTCCAGCAGGTTCACCTTGTGCAGCTGGCCGCCGGTCGCCTTCGACTTGAAGCGCGTCACATAGGCCGCCTGCGAGTCGGCGCTGACGGCGATGCCGCGCAGCGTGCCTTCGAGCGGCAGCGTACCGGTGGTGGCGCCGGTGCTGGGGTTGAAGCTCACGAGAGCGGATTTGCTCTCCAGCGTCAGCAGCCCCTTCGTGCCGTCGGGCGTGAACACCACGCCGTAGGGCCCGCTGCCGTAGGCCAGCGAAACGGTCGCCGAGACGCTGCCGTCGGCCGCGTTCAGTGCGACGAGCTTGTCCTCGTCTTGCACCGTCACCCACAGGCGGCCGTCCGGCGCCACGGCCAGCGTGCGCGGCTCGCGACCCACGCCCACTTCCCAGCGCATGGCCAGCGTCTGCGCGTCGACTGCGGTCACGGTGCCGCTGTCGGGGTTCACGCTGTAGACGGTGTTGGCATCGCCGGTGATGTTGCTCGTGTGTGTCGGCGCTTGCGCGGTCACGGGGTTGATCACGGTGACGAGGAAGGTGTAGTAGGTCTCCGCGCCGTTGGCGCCGCGCACCGTCAACGTCACGCTGTAGTGGCCGGGGCCCGCGTAGCTGTGGTTGATGCTCGCCTGGCTGGAAAACGCCGAGCGTGTGCCGTCGCCGAAGTTCCAGCTGTACTGCGCGCTGCCGCCGAGCACGGCGGGGTTGAACACCAGCTGGCCGTTGACGAGCTTCGGGCCGGCGCCCAGGCCGGGGTCGCCCACGATCGGCAGCGCGCGCAGCGCCGCCACGTCGCTGTCGCCGAGCACGCGGTTGTACACGCGCACGTCGGCCAGCGTGCCTCTGAAGAAGTCGGTGTTGCCCTGGATCTGGCCGAGCAGCTGGAAGCGGTTGAAGAGGCCCAGCGTGCCGGTGCGGCCGGTGGTGCTGGTCTTCACGCCGTCGATGTACATCGCCTGTGCGCCGGTGGCGGCGTCGCGCGTCATCACCACGTGGTGCCAGCTGCCGTCGTTCACGGCGGCCGTCGACTTGGTCACCGGGTTGTTGGCCGCCACGTCGCCCACCGAGAGGCTGAGCCGGCCGGTGTTGTCGATCCAGCCCCAGAACACGTCGTTGGCGCCGCCCACCTGGTCGCGCCCGAAGATGCCGGGCGCTGTCCAGGGTGCGTTGGTGCCCGTCTGCGTGGTCTTCATGTAGAAGCTCAGCGAGGCCGTGCCGCCGAGCACCGAGGCCACGTTGTCGTCCTGCAGCGCGACGCCGCCGGTGCGCTGCGCGAAGTTCAGGCCGATGCTCTCGTACACCTCGCTTCCCGTGGCCGTGCCGTTGTTCTGGCCGACCTGGTCGTTGAGCGTTTTCGCGAAGGTCCAGTAGTGCGCGAGCGCGATGTCGGTCGACACGCCGGTGGTGAAGGTGGAGCGGTAGTCGGTGCCGATCGCGTTGCCGGCGTAGTCCCTCATCCCGCCCGCGGGCAGGAACACCTCATAGGTCGTTCCGGGTTGCAGCGGCTGGCTGGGGAAGAAGTTCACGATGCCGAGCTGCACGCTGTAGGTGCCGGCCAATGTGTTGCCGCCCACGGCTCGCACGACGAAGGTGCTGGCGTTCACGCTGTCTGGCAGGATGCTGTCGGTCATGCCGAGGCCGATGCGTGAGCTCAGCGCCTGCTGCGTCGCGCCGTCGACCGGTGAGACCTGCTTGACCACCGGCCGGGTCGTGTCTGGCGCAGTGGCGTGCACCATGAAGGCGCTGCCCGAGCCGTGGTCGTTGCCGACGAACGCGAGGTTGCCGAACAGCGCGACCTGGCCGTGATCCGAATGCGATTCGTCGGAAGAGCCGGGCGGGAACATGCCGCCGCGCCCCACTTCCACGTGCTGCAGCGGGTTGCTCACGTCCACCTTGTGGATCTTGAACTGCGCGCCCTGGAAGACGTA
>DATKCI010000382.1:0-13946 GCA_035513255.1 Piscinibacter sp.
TTGCGCGGTCTGGCCCCCTCTCCCTCTGGGAGAGGGCTGGGGTGAGGGCAGCGGCGTGGGTGACCATTGGCTGCTTGTCCATCGCCGCGCGCCCTCACCCTAACCCTCTCCCAGAGGGAGAGGGAAACGGGATGCAATCCGGGCTCCGGGTCTTCGCTGAAGCGAGCCCCTTCGCTCACTTGTAGAACGCCTCCACCTTCCCCTTCAGCTTGATCATCATCGGCTTTCCCTTGCGGTCCAGCGCGCGGCCGGCCGGCACCTTCACCCAGCCTTCGCTGATGCAGTACTCCTCAACGTCGTGGCGCTCCTTCTCGTTCAGGCGGATGCCGATCTCGTGTTCGAACACCGCGGCGACGTGATGCGGGCTGCGGGGGTCGACCGACAGGTGGTCGGGCAGCGGCGGTGGGGTCTTGTCTTCGGTCATCGGTGATCTCTTGCTGGATTGAATGCGGGGGAGCCTTGCATTGTCGAGGACGTGACTGCGGCCGCCGTCAAAGCTGGCTGCCGAGCAGCGACGCGAGCTGCTCGACCAGCTTCTCGCGCCAAGGCCGGTGGCGCCATGCCTCGAGGGTGATCGGCTTCGACCGCTTCAGGTCGTCATTGAAGACCTCGACCTGGCGCCGCGCGAAGGCCGTGTCCAGCACGTTGAGGTTCGCCTCGTCGTTGAGCCGGAACGAGCGGCTGTCGAAGTTGGTCGAGCCGACCGAGACGAGGACCTCGTCGACCACGAGCACCTTGCAGTGGTACATCGTCGGCTCGTACTCGGCGATCTGCACGCCGGCTTCGAGCAGCGGGCCCCAGCGTGAGCGCGAGGCGCGGCGGACCAGCTCGGCATCGATCTCGCTGCCCGGCGTGATGATCTGCACCTTCACGCCGCGGCGCGCGGCGTCGGCCAGCGCGCGCACGGCCAACTCGTCGGGAACGAAGTAGGAGCTGGACAGGTGGATGCTGCGCTGCGCCGCCGTGATGGCCATCAGGTACATCAGGTGCATGCTCTCGCTGCCGCCGGTGGGCGAGCTGCTGAACATCTGGGCGGGCTGGCCGCCGCTCGACTGCAGCGCCGGAAAATAGGCCTCGCCGTGCAACACGTCGCCGGTCGCCTTGGTCCAGTTGTCGATGAACACGGCCTGCATCTGCGCCACCACCGGCCCGCGCACGCGGAAGTGGGTGTCGCGCCAGTGCTCCCGGTCTTGTGCCGTGCCGCGCCACTGGTCGGCAATGCCGACCCCGCCGGTGAAGCCGAGCTCGCCGTCGACCACGAGCAGCTTGCGGTGCGTGCGGTTGTTGAGCCGGCTCAGGTTCCACCAGTGCGGCTTGTGATACCGCACGATCTCCACGCCGGCGCGCCGCATCGTCTCGAGGCTGTCGTCGTCCATCTTCGAGCTGCCCACCCAGTCGAGCAGCAGGTGCACCTTCACGCCGGCGGACGCACGCTCGGACAGCGCCTCGGCGAACTCGTGGCCGATCGTGCCGGACCAGTAGATGTAGGTCTCGAACGTGATCGTGCGCCGAGCCTCGCGGATCGCCGCGAGCATGGCGGGGAAGATGCGGTCGCCGTTGAGCAGCTCCTCGGCGTGGTTGCCGTCGAGGATCTGCGGTCCGAGCAAGGCGCTGAGCGAACGGCGGAACTGCGGGTCTTCGGTGGCGTATTCCCGCTTGAGCTTTTGATCGATCTGCTTCTCGCCGGCGGTGAGGTTGAGAAAGAGCAGCACGCCGGCAAGCGTCGCCACGAAGGTGCCGAGAACGATCCAGAGGTAGGTCCACTTCATCATGTGGCCTTTCCTTTGGCGCTGGCGGTGCTGTCTGACTTGGGCAGCAGGCCCAGCACGACAAAGGCCAGCGCGGTGCTGACGACGGCGGTGAATTCGCGCCCCAGGCCGCAGGCGACGCCGATCGCGGCCGTGGTCCAGATGCCGGCGGCGGTGGTCAGCCCGCGCACGTCGGCTTGCGAACGGCTCTTGATGATCGTGCCGGCGCCGAGAAAGCCGATGCCGGTGACGATGCCCTGGATCACGCGGCTCATGTCGTCGATCTGCATGCCGGCCTGGTTGGGAACCAGCACGAACAGTGCCGCCCCCATCGAGACCAGCATGTGGGTGCGCAAGCCCGCCGCCTTGCCGCTGTGCTCGCGTTCATAGCCCAGCACGCCGCCGAGCAGCGCCGCGAGCAGCAGGCGCACGAAAATGCGGGTGATGTCTTCCACATCGTTCGCATCCGAGAATTCCGCAAGCAAGGTGTCGACGATGCGATCCCACATGGCCTCGGCTCCGAGTCGGTGAACGCCTCCACCGGAGTGGCCATGGTATCGGTGGCGCACACTCGGCGCCTCCGGATTTCGCCTTCACCCCATGTCCAGCCTGAAGTACCTGTCCGGTTACCCGCCCGCGCTGCTAGCGCAGGTGAGCGCGCTCATCGACGAGGGGCGCCTGGGTGACACCCTGCGCGAGCGCTATCCCGGTCTTCACGACGTACGCACCGACCGGGCGCTGTATGACTACGTCGCGGCGCTGAAGTCGCAGTACATGCGCAAGGCCGAACCGCTGGCGAAGGTCGCTTATGACCACACGCTGCAGGTCGTGCGCGACGCGCTCGGCACGCATACGCGGGTGTCTCGCGTGCAGGGCAACAAGCTCAAGGCCAAGCGCGAGATTCGCATCGCGCGCGTGTTCAAGCAGGCGCCGGCGCCGTTCCTGAAGATGATCGTCGTGCACGAGCTGGCCCACCTGAAGGAGCGTGAGCACGGCAAGCCGTTCTACGCGCTGTGCACGCACATGGAGCCGGCGTATCACCAGCTCGAGTTCGATGTGCGGCTGTGGCTCACGGCACTCGAGCTGCCGGGGGTGGAGGACGGAGGCGACGTGCGGTGAAGAAGGCGTTCGCGAAGAATCCCCGTTCGCCCTGAGCCTGTCGAAGGGCAGCGCGCACGGCGTGCAGGGGCTTCGACAAGCTCAGCCCGAACGGGGTTTGGTTTGTCGCGAAGGGCAGCGCGACCCACGAGCAGGGCTGCGTTGCTGAATAGCTGTCGGCGAGCGTCAGCCCGGCCTGCGAAAGTCGTCGGCGATCCACGCCGACGCGCTGGCGGAGCTGAGCTTGAAACCGGCCGCCACGCGCACACGCGCGAGTGGCTCGCCGGTGGCATCGTGGGCGCCGAGCATGGCATGCGGGTCGTCTTCGTCGGGCACGATGTCGAGCGTGACGGTGATGCGTTCGCCGGCCGCCGTCACGGTGACGCTCTTGTGGTGCATCGCGTGCAGCTGCTGCTCGTGCCGGCGCAGCACCTCGGAGGCGGTCTTCACCAGCGTGTGGAATGCGGCGGTGTCCAGCGGCTTCGGGTTCTTCTTGTCGCGCCCCATCGTCCACGGGCCGACCAGCGCCGGCTCGGGTTCACCGTCCTTGACCATCTCCACCGCCCAGCCGTCGTCGTCTTCGTTCTTGATGACGCGGGCGGTCCAGCCGTTGTCGCGCCAGAGGCGCGGCTCGTTCACCGAGGCGTTCATGTCGGACTCGCCAGATTCGCTTGCAAGGTTCAATGTCATGGGCCGCGATGTTACGTGCCTCGCGGCACGCCGCTCACGCGATCGGCGTTCTCGCGCATGACCTCCACGACGAAGCGGATCACCGCTTGCACGGGCGGCGCCAAGCGGGCCTCGCGGGGATAGACCAGCGACACCTCCCGCGTCGCGAGCACCGAAGGAGTCAGCCGGACGAGCCCCGCTTCTTCGTCCCCCAGCAGGCAAGGCAGGACCGCGAGCCCTGCGCCGCTGAGCGCTGCGGCCAGCATGTCGGTCATCTCGCGGCTGCGCAGCACGACCGTGGCGTTGTGCGCGCGCTCCGCAATCCACTTCGCCGCAGGCACTGCCGCCAGGCTCGGGTCGTAGCCGATCACGTCATGCCCGTTCAGGTCATTCGGATCGAGCGGTGGCGGCCGGCGCGTCAGGTACGCCGGCGACGCGTAGAGCGACCAGCCCGATTCGCACAGCGTGCGTGCGACCAGGTCCTCGTCGAGAACGGGGCCGCTGCGGATCGCGAGATCGGCTTCGCCCTTCCTGAGATCGGCCGGCCGGGCGCCGCTCAACAAGTCCAGCGACAGCTGCGGATGGTCGGACCGCAGACGCGCAAGCTCGGCCGTGAAGAGTTTCGTGAAGCCGGTCGGCAACGCGAGCCGCACTCGCGACGGCTGCTGCGTGGCCCGGTCATGGAACGCCAGTACCGCCCGCTCCACCTGCTCGGCCAGCGGCAGCAGGCTTTCGCCGAGGGGCGTGGGGTGCAGTCCGTCGGGCCCGCGGATCACCAGCGGCGCACCGAGCGAGCGCTCGAGCGCGCTCAGGCGGCGACCCACGGTGGCGTGGTCGACGCCCATCGCGCGTGCGGCGCCGGCCAGCGTCTTCAACTGCACGGCGCGCAGAAAGTAGCGCAGGTCGTTCCAGTCGAGCGGGTCGGCGGCGGGCATGCGAGGAGTCTAGGTCCGGCTCGGGCCTGTGCGGAGGTGCACGGCCGTGTGCACCCGTGGGGAATCGACCCGGTCGCGTGGCGCGGGCACGATGAGCGGCATCGCAGCGCATCCGCACAGGAGAGATCGACATGGCAGTGATGGTCATCGCAGAGGTTCGCGGGCAAACGCAGCAGGGCTATGACGGCATGTTGAATGTCCTCGCCGGCGTTCTCTCGCGAGCCGACGGATTCGTCGCCCACGCGGCCCATCCGGTGGACGACGGCTGGCGGGTCGTCGAGATCTGGACGTCGAAGACAGCCGCGAACCAGTTCTTCGCGAAGCACGTCGCGCCCCACCTTCCGCCCGGGATTCACCCCAAGCGCACAGTGCAGGAGCTGCACAGCCTGTTGACGGCCGCGGTCATGGACGATCGACGTAGCTGAAGGTCCCCTGCTCCTTGATCTCCCGCGCCGCCTGCATCAGGCCGGCCATCGCGGCGCGGTACAGCGAGGTCGCGAGGCTGATGCGGCGCACGCCGGCGGCCTGCAGCTCGGCCACGCTGAACGAGCGGCCCGGGATGCCGATCATGTAGTTGACCGGCTTGTTCACCGCCGCGCAGATCGCGCGCACCGCATCCAGGCTCGGCAGCCCGGGGGCGAACAGCACGTCGGCGCCGGCCTGCTCGAAGGCCTGCAGGCGCTTGATCGTGTCGTCGAGGTCGTCGTGGCCACGCAGGTAGTTCTCGGTGCGTGCGGTCAGCGTGAACGGGAACGGCAGCGCGCGCGCCGCCTCGGCGGCGGCCGCGATGCGCTCGGCCGCCTGGCCGATGTCGTAGCGCGGGCCGGCCTTCTCGATACTCGCGTCTTCGATCGACCCGCCGACGACGCCGGCCTCGGCCGCGAGGCGGATCGTGAGCGCGGCATCCTCGGGCGCGTCGCCGAAGCCGTTTTCGAGGTCGGCGGCCACCGGCAGGTCGGTCGCGGCGACGATCGCGCGGGCATGGGCCAGCGCCTCGTCGCGCGAGAGCTCGCCGTCGCGGCGGCCGAGCACCGCGGCGGAGGCACCGCTGGAGGTGGCGAGCGCCTGGAAGCCGAGCTTGGCGAGCGCGCGGGCGGAGCCGGCGTCCCACGGGTTCGGGAACACGAAGGCGTCGGGGCCCTCATGCAGTTGGCGGAAGCGGACGGCTTTGTCGTGCTGGCTGAGCGGCATGGCGTTCCTCGTGGGCGTGGAAACGCACATCGTAGGCCGGGTCCGCCAACCCGGCTGGCCGCATTCGGACGCCTTCCTGCCGCGTCAGCGGAAGAACGACAGCCGCGTGAGGAAGGTGTAGTCGGCCTCCGACCACATCAGCCACACGAGCACAAGCAGCGCGAGCGGCGGCAGCAGGATCGCGTAGACGAAGGCCATGCGCTCCCACGCCATGTGCATGAACACGGCGACGATGAGGCCGGCCTTGAGCAGCATGAAAGTGATGATCAGCGTCCAGCGCAGCATGCCCTGGAACTGCAGGTAGTCGACCATGTACGACATCGCGCTGAGCACGAACAGCAGCAGCCAGACCTTCAGGTACAGGCCGATCGGATGTTGTTGCCCCGTCTGTGCGCTCATGACCGCCCTTTCGTCACCACAGATAGAAGAACGCGAAGATGAACACCCAGACCAGGTCGACGAAGTGCCAGTACAACCCGGCGATCTCGACAATCTGGTAGTTGCCGCTCTTCTCGTAGTCGCCGCGCATCACCTTGTAGGCGACCACGCACAGGTAGATCACGCCCAGGCTCACGTGCAGCCCGTGAAAGCCGGTGATCATGAAGAAGGTGGAGCCGAACTGCGCCGCCCCGAACGGGTTCTCCCACGGCCGCACGCCTTCCATGATGAGCTTGGACCACTCGAAGGCCTGCATCGCGACGAAGGTCTCGCCGAACGCGGCGGTCACGAACATCAGCGCCGCGGCGTTCACGCGGTCGCGCCGGTAGGCGCAGTTCACCGCCATCGCCATCGTGCCGCTGCTGGTGATCAGCACGAAGGTCATGATCGCGATCAGCAGCAAGGGCACGTCGGCGCCGCCCACGTGCAGCGAGAACACCTGGCTCGTGTTGGGCCACCCCACGGTCGTCGAGGCGCGCACCGTCATGTAGCCGGTCAGGAAGCTGCCGAAGATGAAGGTATCGGACAGCAGGAAGATCCACATCATCGCCTTGCCCCACGAGATGTGGAAGGCTTCGCGATCGGAGGACCAGTCGGCGATGAACCCGCGCAGGCCGCCCGGCGGGGCGAGCGGCAC
The DNA here is from genome assembly GCA_035513255.1 of Piscinibacter sp. Taxonomy (GTDB): domain Bacteria; phylum Pseudomonadota; class Gammaproteobacteria; order Burkholderiales; family Burkholderiaceae_C; genus Albitalea. Next base: position 6,717 of record DATKCI010000382.1, read on the forward strand.
CGGTGCCGGCGCGGGTGCGGGTGCGGGCGCGGGTGCGGGCGCGCCGTGCGGCAAAGGCATCGGGATGGCACTCATTTGTTGCCCCAGTCCGGTCCGCAGATGAAGCGCACCACGTCAGGCGTCACCCAGCCGAGCGCCGCGAACAGCACCACCCACACCGCCAGCAGGAAGTGCCAGTAACGCGCGCACAGCGCAATGCGCCAGGCGACGGCCGCCGCGTCCAGCCGCTTGGCAGCGCGTGACGTCGAGGCCCAGGCCATCAGCCCACCGATCACGTGCAGCCCGTGCAGCGCTGTCAGCATGTAGAAGAAGCTCGCCGACGGGTTGCCGGTCACGACGACGCCGGCCGCGCGCAGCGACTGCCAGGCCCACAGCTGCACGCCGAGGAACACGAAGGCGAAGACGCCACCTGCGAGCAGCCATGAGCGTGCGGCGTCGCGCCGGGCGGCGCGCGCCTCGACGGTCGAGCGGTGCAGCGCGAAGCTGCCGGCGATCAGCACGGCGGTGCTGATCCACGTCTGCCACGGCATCGGGATCGGCCACCAGTCGGCGCTTTCCATGCGCATCACGTAGGCGGCGAGGAACAGCGTGAACAAGGTGCCGGCCACGCCGATGAAGACCCACAGGCCGATGCCGGCGGCCTGGACCTGCTGCGCGCCGGGGCTGCGTCGTCCGAGAACCGCGGTGTTCATGCCGGAGCCTCCTTGGTGTCCAGATGCGGTTTGCCGTAGGGATCAGGCTCCTGTCCACCGTCTTCGGGCGGTGCAGTCTGTGCAATGAAGTCTTCCTTCGCCCCGGGCACGCTGTAGGCATACGCCCAGCGGTAGACGACCGGCAGCTGCGCCCCCCAGTTGCCGTGTTTCGGCGGCGTGTCGGGCGTGAACCACTCCAGCGACGCGGCGCGCCACGGGTTGGGCCCCGCCTGCCGGCCGCGGAACGTGCTCCACACGAGGTTCCAGATGAACACGAGCTGCATCACGCCGACGACCATTGCCGCAACCGTGATGAAGACGTTCAGCTGGTGCGCCGACTCCGGAATGAACTCGTAACCCTCGTAGGCGTGGTAGCGCCGCGGCATGCCGAGCACGCCCAGGTAGTGCATCGGGAAGTAGATCGCGTAGGTGCCGAGGAAGGTGACCCAGAAGTGCAGCTTGCCGAGCCGGTCGTCGAGCATTCGGCCGGTGATCTTCGGGAACCAGTGGTAGATCGCGCCGAACACCACCAGCAGCGGCGCCACGCCCATCACCATGTGGAAGTGCGCGACCACGAAGTAGGTGCCCGACAGCGGGATGTCCACGCTGACGTTGCCGAGGAAGAGCCCGGTCAGCCCGCCGATCACGAAGGTGCAGATGAACGCGAGCGCGAACAACATCGGCACCGTCAGGTGAATGTCGCCGCGCCACAGGGTCAGCACCCAGTTGTAGACCTTGATCGCGGTGGGCACCGCGATGATCAGCGTGCTGGTCGCGAAGAAAAAGCCGAACCACGGGTTCATGCCGCTGACGAACATGTGGTGCGCCCAGACGACGAAGCTCAAGCCCCCGATCACGACGATCGCCCACACCATCGTGCGGTAGCCGAAGATCGCCTTGCGCGCATGCACGCTGATCAGGTCGGAGACGATGCCGAAGGCCGGCAGCGCGACGATGTAGACCTCGGGGTGGCCGAAGAACCAGAACAGGTGCTGGAACAGCAGCGGCGTGCCGCCCTTGTAGCCGCTCAGCTGCCCCATCGACAACAGCGCCGGCATGAAGAAGCTGGTGCCCAGCGTCTTGTCCAGCAGCATCATCACGCCGCTGACGAACAGCGCCGGGAAGGCGAGCAGCGCGAGGATGGTGGCGACGAAGATGCCCCACACGGTAAGCGGCATGCGCAGGAGCGTCATGCCTTCGGCGCGCGACTGCAACACCGTCGTCACGTAGTTCAGGCCGCCCATCGTTGTCGCGACGATGAAGACGACCAGCGACACGAGCATGAGGATGATGCCCCAGTCGTTGCCCGGCGTGCCGGGCAGGATGGCCTGCGGCGGGTACAAGGTCCAGCCCGCCCCGGTGGGCCCCCCGGGAACGAAGAAGCTCGCCATCAGGATGATCACCGACAGCAGGTAGACCCAGAAGCTCAGCATGTTCATGTACGGGAACACCATGTCCCGCGCGCCGACCATCAACGGGATCATGTAGTTGCCGAAGCCGCCGAGGAAGAGCGCGGTGAGCAGGTAGATCACCATGATCATCCCGTGCATCGTCACGTACTGGTAGTAGCGCTCGGGATTGATGAACTCGAACACGCCGGGGAAGCCGATCTGCAGCCGCATCAGGTTGGACAGCACCACGCCGATCAGCCCGACAATGATCGCGACGGACGCGTACTGCACCGCGATCACCTTGTGATCCTGGCTCCAGACGTACTTGGTCCAGAAACTCTGCGGGCCGTGGTCGGCTTCAGCGTAGGACATGGGATTCCTCGTTCAGCTGCGCTGCGACTTGATGTAGGCGACGAGCGCGGCGAGCTCTTCGTCGGTGAGCGGGAGCAGCGGCATCACCGGCGGGAAGCCCTTGATGCTGCGCGCCTTCGGGTCGCGGATGAAGTCCGCGAGGAAGGCGTCGTCGACGGTCACGGTGGTGCCGTCGTCCAGGCTTTCGAGCTTGCCGTACAGGCCCTTCCACGTGGGGCCGACGCCCGCGCTGCCGTCCACCGAGTGGCAGCCGATGCAGCCCTTGGACGGCGCGAGCGAGCGCCCCTGCGCGACCAGCGGGTCGGCGCCGCCGGTGGCGGTGGACGCGACCGCTTGCGCGGGCGTCAGCGTATTCGCGAAGGTCGGCTGCAGCGCCAGCCACGACTGGAAGGCCGCCTCTTCCTCGATGACCACGTGCCCGCGCATCACCGGGTGGCCCACGCCGCACAGCTGCGCGCACATCGCTTCGTAGCGCCCGAGCTTGGTCGGCGTGAACCAGAAGCTGCTGACCATGCCCGGCACGATGTTCATGCGGGCGCGGAAGTTCGGCACGAAGAAGTCGTGCAGCACGTCGTGCGAGCGCATCAGCATCTGGACCGGCTTGTTCAGCGGCAGGTGCACTTCGTTGGCGACGATGAGGATGTCGTCCTGCCCCGCCGCGTCGTCGGGGTCGATGCCGAGCGGGTTGGTGGCGTTGACGAAGCGCGCGTCGCTGCCGCCGAGCTTGCCGTCCTGGCCGGGGAAGCGGAAGCGCCACTGCCACTGCTGGCCCACGACTTCGAGCACCATCGCTTCGCGCGGCGGGCGCACGTAGTCGGCGTAGACCGCGAGCCCCGGCGCGAGCAGCGCGACGATGCCGACCGTCGTGATGCCGATCAGCCAGCGTTCGAGCTTGTGGTTCTCCGGGGCGTAGTCGGCGCGCGAGCCTTCGCGGTGGCGGAAGCGCCAGACCGCGTAGACGACGAACAGGTTGATGACGACGAAGAAGATGCCGGTGATGACGACGGTGATGAACAGGGTGTCGTCCATCCGGCCCCAGTTGCTCGCGAGAGGCGGCAGCCACCACGGCGTGAGCACGTGGAACAGCACCGAGCCGACGATGATCACGAACAGCGCGATGGCAATTGCCATGTCAAGCCTCTTTCGTTCCTTGGCCGCCCGGGGCTTGAGTTCACGCCGTTATCGGTCCGTGCTGCGCCTTTCCAGCTTCCAGTAGATGAGGGCCGCGCTCGCGCCGAAGATCAGGTGGCCGACGAAGGCGGGCCAGCCGCGCAGCGCCCCGAACCACGGGAACACCTGCGCCATGCCGTAGAAGTTGAGGAGGTACAGCGCGGCGCCGAACAGCACGCCGGTGATCATCATTTCCGGCAGGTCCCACTCCGACGCGAACTGCGCGAGCAGGGCACCGAGCGCCAGGCCGAAGAAGACGCCGAGAACGTAGTGGGTGAAGAGCGCCATCGCCATCACGCCCACGTCGAATCCGGGGGATTGCAGGACTTCGCGACCGATCAGGATGGCGGCGATCGCGCGCGAAGTCGTCCACGGGCTGTCGGGGCTGACGAGTGCGGCCCAGAACAGCTCGACCACCATCAGTACCGCGCCCGCGGCAAGCCCGCAGACCGCGGCAGCGAGCCAGTCGGTCTGCCGATGGCCCCAGCGGGCCACGTTCAGGTGAAGCTCCATGGGTCACACCTCCGCCGTTGCGGCGTCGCGCGGCCCGAGGGGGCACCTGCGACGCCGCGGATTCCTCAGGGGAATGCCGGGATGTCCGGTTCCACGCCTTCGAGGCGGGCTTCCGGATGCAGGGCATGCAAGCGGTCTTCGATCTCCTGAACGCGCGACCGCGGCACGTCCACCATCAACAGGATCTGGCCTTCTTCCACCGCCTGCGTGAAGCGCTTGAGGCGGTCGCTCGGCGTGGACACGCCGATCATGCTGGCCGACCAGGCGCCGAAGCCGGCGCCGAACATCGCGAGCACCGCGGCGATCCCCCACTGCGGCGAATCGCCGACGATCGGGAAGTAGATTGCCGCGAGCGCGCCGACCACCGCCCCCACGCAGCCGCCGATCACGAGCCCGGCCTGGGCGGCACGGACCACGTCGGAAGTCTGGAGGATGTTCGCTTCATGCAGGCCCGTCATGTCGGTGCCCTCGCGGGCGACGAAGTGAATGTGCGGCTCGGTTATGCGGGCCAGCAACAAATCATCCATCGTTCGCCTGGCACTGGCCAGGTCGGGCAACAACCAATAGATGCGTCTGCGCATGAACATCCTCCTCGAATCACGTGGCGGGATGAAGCTGATCGTTTTCTACACCCGATCGGGTTTTGCAGCAACAGGGGGGCACCCGGGTGTGGGGGTTCAAAGGTGTCAGACCATCGAGGCGCCGCGCGTGCCGACGTACAGCGCGTACAACGAGTGGCTGCCCGCCATGAACAAACGGTTGCCTTTTGCCCCGCCGAAACACAGGTTGGCGCAGCGCTCGGGCAGGTGGATGTGCGCGAGCGGCTCGCCGTGCGGGTCGAAGACCATCACGCCGTCGAGCTCGGCGCTGCGCGCCGACGGCGAACCGTCGCTGCCCCAACCGCACCACAGGTTGCCGTCTTCGTCGCACTTGATGCCGTCGATGGCGCCGGGACCGCCGGCATCGACGACGAGCCGGCGCTCGCCGAGCCGCGTGCCGCCGGCGAGCACCTCGTAGCCCCAGATTCGCCGGTGCGGCGTCGCGCGGCTTTCGACGACGTACAGCGTGCTTTCGTCGGGCGAGAAGCACAGCCCGTTCGGCCCGGCGAGGTCTCCGATCACCACCGACAGGCCGCCTTCCGGATCGATGCGGTAGACCGACTGCGGCAGCTCGGCGTCGGCCTTGTCGCCCTCCCAGTACCCGGCGATGCCGAACGGCGGGTCGCTGAACCAGATCGAGCCGTCGGACTTGCAGACGAGGTCGTTCGGCGAGTTCAGGCGCTTGTCGTCGAACCGGTCGGCGAGCACCGTGATGCGGCCGTCGTACTCGGTGCGGGTGACTCTTCGCGTGACGTGCTCGCAGGCAATCAGCCGGCCCTGGCGGTCGCGCGCGAGGCCGTTCGCGTGGTTCGACGGCTGGCGGAACACGCTCGCCGCGCCGGTGGTCTCGTCCCAGCGAATGATGCGGTCGCCGGGGATGTCGCTGAACAGCAGGAAGCGGCCGTCGCCGAACCACACCGGCCCCTCGGCCCAGCGAAAGCCGGCGGCGAGCCGCTCCACGCTCGCGCTGTAGAGGCGGTAGCGCATGAAGGCCGGCGCCAACACCTGCACCGCGGGGTCGGGCGAGCGCGGGTTGGGCCGGAAGTCCAGATCGGCGGTCATCGGGCACCTCCAATTGTCTGACAAATATACACGCCCGCGTGGCGCAGCCTGCTGACACGACGTTGTCAGCAGCCGCCGCGCACGATGCGCCTTCACTCAACCCAAGGAGAACCGCATGGCCAACGACACACCTCACAGCGCGATCAACTGGTTCGAAATTCCGGTGCGCGACATGGATCGCGCGCAGGCCTTCTACGAGACGTTGCTCGGCTCGCCGATGCGACGCGACACGATGGGGCCGCAGACGATGGCGCTGTTTCGCTACGACGAACCCGGCGTCGGCGGCTGCCTCGTCGCCGACGCCGGCGCGTCGCAGCCGGCGGACCACGGCCCGCTGGTCTACCTGAACGCCGCACCGTCGCTGGACGCGGCGCTAACCCGGGCGCAATCCGCCGGCGCGCGCATCGCCACGCCGAAAACCGAGCTGCCCGCCGACATGGGCTGCTTCGCCGTCATCATCGACACGGAGGGCAACCGCATCGGGCTGCATGCCATGGCGTAGCATCGCCGCCAAATCGCAAGCCCCGAACGATGCGCCGTGCCGACCGATTGTTCCAGCTCGTGCAGCTCGTGCGAGGGCGCCGCCTGTCCACGGCGGAGTTCCTCGCGCAGCGGCTCGAGGTGTCGGCGCGCACGGTCTACCGCGACATCGCCGACCTGCAGGCGCAGGGCGTGCCGATCGAGGGCGAGGCGGGTGTCGGCTACCGGATGCGGCCTGAGTTCGACCTGCCGCCGCTGATGTTCACGAAAGACGAAGCGCAGGCGCTGGTCGCGTCGGTGCGGATCGCGCAGCCGCGGTTGGACCGGGCGCTGGCGCGGCAGGCCGAGGGCGCGCTGTCGAAGATCCTCGCGGTGCTGCCCAGCGCTTCACGCGCCGCCGCGGAAAGCCTCGCGCTCTATGCACCGCCGGTCGGGCCGGACGACGCCACACGCGAGCGGCTCGAGACGCTGCGCGAAGCCACGGAGTCGCGCCACAAGGTGCGGCTGCGCTACCTCGACCTGCAGGAGCGCGTCAGCGAGAGGCTGGTGCGCCCGCTGGGCTGCGTCTATTGGAGCGAGGTCTGGACACTCGCTGCGTGGTGCGAGGTGCGCGAGGCCTTCCGCAATTTCCGCGTCGACCGCATCCAGGAGCTCGGCGTGTTCGAAGAGCGCTTCCGCGACGAACCCGGCAAGACGCTGGCCGACATGTTCCGCACGATCGAGGCGGAACGCGCGGATCTCTGACTGCGTCGCTCGGATGCCGTCACCCCCCGCGCCGTCATTCCTCCTGCCGTCACCCCTCCTGCCGTCACCCCGCACCGTCACCCCGCACCGTCACCCCGCACCGTCACCCCGGCGAACGCCGGGGTCCACTGGCGGGGTGCTTCCGAGCAGGTTGATTTGTCCGTGTTGCAGGCCGGGTCCCGCCCCGGCAGGCGGGTAACTTGCATT